>CAYMKQ010000032.1:0-3464 GCA_964391175.1 uncultured Gemmatimonadaceae bacterium
CTGACGCCACCTCTTTCGATGCCATCGTTGTGGGCTCGGGAATCTCCGGCGGCTGGGCAGCCAAGGAGCTATGTGAGAAGGGATTGAAGACGCTGGTCCTCGAGCGAGGCCGCAACGTAGTTCACATCAAGGACTACCCCACCGCCAACCTCGCACCCTGGGAGCTCCCGCATCGCGGCGCGCTCGCGCGACAACTGCTGAAAGAAAATCCACTAATCAGCAAGGCTGCCGGTTACGCGGAGGACACCGCGCACTTCTTCGTGAAGGACGCCGATCATCCGTACGTGCAGGAGAAACCCTTCGACTGGATCCGCGGCTATCAGGTCGGCGGCAAGTCGATCATCTGGGGGCGCGCCTGCCAGCGCTGGAGCAAGTACGAATTCACCGCGCCCGAGCGCCAAGGCTACGGCATCAACTGGCCCATCGGCTACGACGATGTCGCCCCCTGGTACTCGCACGTCGAACGGTTCATCGGAGTGTGCGGGAATGCCGATGGGCTCGAGGCGATGCCCGACGGGGAGTATCTCCCACCGTTCGATTTCAACTGCGTCGAGCGACACCTGAGCGAGAAGATCCGCGCGCACTACGGCAATCGGTTCGTCGTGCAGGGACGCTGGGCGCACCTTTCACAACCGAAAGAGATCCACCTGCAGCAGGGGCGGGGCACATGTCAGGCGCGGAATCTCTGCATGCGTGGATGTCCGTACGGCGGATACTTCAGCTCGAACTCGTCGACACTCCCGTGGGCGGCGAAAACGGGCAACCTCACGATTCGCCCGGATTCCGTCGTGCATTCCATCCTTTACGACGAAGCGAAAGGGAAGGCTACGGGCGTACGCGTAATCGACGCGAAGACGCACGCTGTCACCGAGTATCGCTCGCGCATCGTATTCGTGAACGCATCGGCGCTCAACACGAATCTCATCCTTCTCAACTCGACCTCGAAGCGGTTTCCCCACGGGCTCGGCAACGACAATGGCCTGTTGGGCAAGTACATCGCCCACCACAACTACCGCGCTTCGGCCAACGGCGCGATCGCGGGCTTCGAGGACAAATACTTCTACGGGCGGAATCCCACCGAGTGCATCCTCGTCAACTTCCGCAACCTCGGGAAGCAGGAGATGGACTTCGTCGGCGGTTACACCACGTTCACCGGAGCATATCGCGAACGCGGCGAGCCGACGACAGAGCGCGTCGGCGGGCAGTACAAGGACGCATTGGCGCAGCCGGGGCAGTGGGGGATCTACATGTACATGCAAGGCGAGACGATTCCCAGGGAATCCAACCACGTCCGCCTGCACGAGAGTGAGAAGGACCAGTGGGGAATTCCGCTCCTGGTCACCTCCGTCGCATACGACGAAAACGATGAGAAGATGATTCGCGACTGGCGGACAGAGGCGAAAGCGATGCTCGAGGTCGCAGGCTGCCACGACGTCGAGACACGCGACAACCACCAGGCTCCCGGACTGGACATCCACGAGATGGGCGGCGTGCGCATGGGGAGCGATCCAAAGACATCGCTCCTCAACAAGTGGAACCAGCTTCACGCTTGCCGTAACGTCTTTGTCACCGACGGCGCTTGCATGACATCCAGCGGCAACCAGAGCCCTTCCATCCTGTACATGGCGCTCACGGCCCGCGCAGTGAATCACGCTGTTGACGAGATGGCGAAGCAAAACCTATGAGCAACGGGTCCTTATGCCTCCGATGAACCGGCGGGAAGCGGTGAAGGCCACTACGGCGTTGTTGGGTGGTGTGCTGATCACATCGAACGGATTCCTGGTCGCGTGCGCGCGCGATTCGAACCAGGCGGCGTCGAAGGTACTGACCCTCGACGATCAGTCGTTGATCGAGGAGATCGCCGATACCCTCCTCCCGACCACACCATCATCACCAGGCGCGAAGGCGGCGGGTGCCGGCGCCGCGATCAACCTGCTCCTCACCGATTGCTACGAGCCGGAGGCGCAAGAGCGCGTCGTGAATGGGTTGAAGGAGTTCCGCAGGATGTGCCGCAAGCGTTGTGGCGATAGCTTCGCATCTCTGCCGCAGCGGGAGCGCGAGCAGGTGCTGCGCGAGATCGACGCCCAAGCGCAGAAAGTCGGGCCTACATATTATTTCGGAATCGTTCGCGAGCTCGCCCTCCGCGCCTATTTCTCCTCCGAGATCGGGATGACGAAGGCGCTGCGCTACGTGCTCGTTCCCGGCAAGTGGGTGGGATGTGTCCCGCTGGCTCCGGGACAGCCCGCGTGGGGCTGACGTCGAGCGCCACCGCACAGGAGAGGACATCGTGTCGAAGGTGAAGATCGGGATCGTCGGCTCGCGGTTCCAGGCGGATTGCATAGCAGCATCGGTGAAGGCAATGCCGGAGGAAGCGGAGGTCGTGGCAGTCGCCTCACCGACTCCGGGTAACGCGGAAGCGTTTGCGCGGCGTCACGGCATCGCTGGCTTCCATTCCGATTACCGCGAAATGCTGCGCGATCCAGCGATCGAGATGATTTCGATCACGGCACCCAATCGCCTGCATGCGCGGATTTCGATCGACGCGGCACGCGCCGGAAAGCACGTCGTGTGCGAGAAGCCTCTCTGCGTGACGCTCGAGGAAGCAGACGCGATGATCGACGCGTGCGCGAAAGCCGGTGTACTACTCCTGTACGCCGAGGAGCTTTTCTTTGCGCCGAAGTACGTAAAGGCGAAGCAGATGGCGGACGAAGGTGCGTTTGGACGGATTCATCTGGTGAAGCAAGGCGAGAAGCACTCGGGGCCTCACTCTGACTGGTTCTGGGACGTTGAGCAGTCCGGTGGCGGAGCTCTCATGGACCTGGGCTGCCACGGCATCGCTTTCTGTTGGTGGTTCCTCGGCAAGCCAAAGGTGAAAAGTGTGTATGCGCAGCTCTCAACCCAGGTCCACGGGGCGCGCACGCAGGGCGACGATGAAGCGATCACGGTTATCGAGTTCGAGAACGGCGCTGTCGGCGTGGTCGAGAACAGTTGGAACCGACCCGGCGGAATGGACGACAGCATCGAGGTCTTCGGCGACAAAGGACAGACGTATGCTGATATGCTGATGGGCAACGCCCTCCCCACCTACTCCGAAGTCGGGTTCGGTTACGCGGTTGAGAAGGCAGCTTCTACCCAAGGATGGACGTATCCCGTGTTCGAGGAGCACTGGAATTACGGCTTCCCGCAGGAGATGCGGCACTTCGCGCGCTGCGTCCGCGGAAAAGAGAGGCCGATTTCCGACGGCGAGACTGGGCGAGTCGTGCAGGAGGTCCTCTACGCCGCTTACGCTTCGGCGGGGTTGGGTCGAAAGATCGTGCTGCCATTCCGTCCAAAAGGAATCGCCAAGCCGATCGATCTCTGGAAAAAGCCGGAGCTGGCGCAAGCCGCTCTCTGATGCGGCTCGCCGGAGCGATCGACATCGGCGGAACTGCGACCAAGATCGGGATCGTCGCCGAGGACGGCAC
>CAYMKQ010000032.1:3564-4824 GCA_964391175.1 uncultured Gemmatimonadaceae bacterium
CACATCATCCTCGACCCGACGGGACGCCGGTGCACCTGTGGTGCGCAGGGTTGCTTCGAGGCAATCGTCTGCTCGGCTGCGTTGTCCGAGCGAGCTGGCGGACGTGCGATTCGTGACGTGATCGGCGGCGCACGACAAGGAGAACAATCAGCCGTAGACGCACTCGCCGCGACGGGGTGGTGGCTCGGACTGGGCCTAGCGTCGCTCTCACCGATCTTCGCTCCGGAGACGATTGTGGTGGGTGGTGGGGTTGGAGCGGCGGGAGAACTTCTAATGGAGCCGACGCGCGCGAGCTACCGCGCACACGCGACCAGCGAGTTCCGCGAGAAAGTGCAGATCGTCGGCTCGTCGTTCCACGGATGGGAGGGGATGGTGGGTGCGGCGAGCCTCCTTCTCGATCCGCTCGATTAGACACCGATGTCCAGGACATCGCTGCGTGTTTTTCCCTCTGCCGATGCGATCGGAGAAGATCTCGCGCAACGGCTGCTCCGTCGCATCGAGCTCGCGCGTCTCTCCGGCAAGCGCTTCCTCATGGGTTGCCCGACCGGGCGCACGCCGCGCCCGGTGTACGGCGCCCTTGCGCGTCAGCTGGCGGAGACGGGTCAGGATATCAGCCATCTCGTGCTGGTGATGATGGATGAGTACCTGCTGCCCGCTGACGGCGGACTGCAATACGCACCCGCCGACAACCCGTGGTCCTGCCATCACTCCGCGCGCGTCGAGATCGCCGAGCGGTTGAACGAAGGGCTGCCGCCGGCGCATCGGCTGCCGGAGAAGTCCATCTGGTTCCCCGATCCTCGTGATCCCGATGCGTACGATACGCGGATTTCTGACGATGGAGGAATCGACTTCTTCATGCTAGCCTCAGGCGCGAGCGACGGACACGTTGCGTTCAATCCACCCGGGAGCGCGCGCGAAAGTCGAACGCGGGTCATCCGGCTCTCCGAAGAAACGCGTCGGGACAACCTGCTCACCTTTCCCGCTTTCGGTACGCTGTCTTCGGTGCCGAGCCACGGCATAAGCGTCGGCATCGACACGATTGCGTCGGCAGAGGAAGCGGTGATGATAGTCTGGGGGGCCGGGAAGCGTCTTTCACTCGCCCGGATGCTGCGCGCCGAGCGCTACGAACCGGAGTGGCCGGCAACAGTGATTCACGAGTGTGCGGTTCGAGAGATTCTGAGTGACACGGACGCCGCGGCTGGGAGGAAGCCTCAGTGCTAGGCGACCGATTCGCCGCCGAACTGCGCGGATTCGGGGTGG
>CAYMKQ010000032.1:4924-13198 GCA_964391175.1 uncultured Gemmatimonadaceae bacterium
GCGCTCGCGATCATCTACTGGAATCTCGAATCCACCGTGGCTCACCTCATCTTCAAATAGGCTGCGAGGTCCTCTTGTCGACCTTACCCGCGAGATCTGACAGGCGCTCGCGGTGTGGCCACCCCCGCACCACGCCGTCCCCTGACGTGTGTGGCGGCCGACAAGGCTGCTACTCGTCTCGCGCTCTGGTATCATTCATAACATGCGCGGAGGTTTTTCGATGAGCGAACGTACCATTGGAATGTTGTTTTGCTTCTCGTCGCTGACGGCGTTGGGCTGTGCGTCCGAGCCCGGTTCGCAGTCGCCCGCCGTGGCGGCGCAGAGTGTAACGACGGTCACGGATACCTTCGCGGTCGAGCGCGATGCGATGGTCGCCCAGCAAATCCGGGCGCGGGGGATCAAGACTCCGGCGGTGCTCAAGGCGATGCGCACAGTCCCGCGCCACCGGTTCGTTCCACCACCGGTGAGACACATGGCCTACCGCGACCAGCCGCTACCGATCGGTTCCGAGCAGACGATCTCCCAGCCATACATCGTCGCGTACATGACTGAGGCAGCCGACATATCTCCGGATGAGACGGTGCTCGAGATCGGCACTGGGTCGGGGTACCAGGCCGCCGTCCTCGGCGAGATCGCGCGCGAGGTTTACACGATAGAGATCATCCCCGAGCTGGCCGAACGGGCGCACAATACGCTCGCGGAGCTGGGCTATGCGAACGTGCACACGAAAACCGGGAACGGCTATCTGGGCTGGCCCGAGCGCGCGCCTTTTGATGCGATCCTGGTGACCGCTGCGCCGGAGCAGGTGCCTCAGGCCCTGGTGGATCAGCTCGCGTTGGGCGGGAGAATGGTCGTTCCCGTGGGTGCGATTATCCAGGATATGATGATCATCGAGAAGACTCGGAAGGGTGTAGTCGAGCGTCGGACCATTCCTGTCCGCTTCGTGCCGATGACGGGAAAGCCGCAACGGTAGCGGCGATCGTCGCGGCTACTTCTCAGCGGCCGTCTTCATGGGGATCCTCCGGAGAATCGGCGGGAAGGACGGGGCGATCCACTGATCTTGCATCCAGGACATGACGTCCGCATGCGTCAATACTCGGAAATGGAGTGAAGTCCTATGTCGATATTTGAGCCCTCACAGTCGTCGTGGACCAGCCGCATGCTGAGCGTCCTCCGCATCGTGGCGGGACTGATCTTCCTGACGGCCGGAACGATGAAACTGTTCGGCTTCCCACCCCCGCCCAGCAACATGCCTCCGTTCGGGCTGATGTCGCAGACGGGACTCGGCGGCATTCTCGAGACATTCGGGGGAGCGGCGATAATACTCGGCCTGTTCACTCGTCCGGTCGCCTTCGTGCTCGCCGGTGAGATGGCGGTGGCCTACTTTCAGTTCCACTTCCCACTGTCATTCTTCCCGACGGTTAACAACGGCATACCGGCCGTGCTCTACTGTTTCATCTTCCTCTACTTCGTGTTTTCCGGCGCGGGCGTGTGGAGCGTCGACGCGATGATCGCTCGCTCGAAGGGCGGCAACCCGTCTTGACCGCTTCGAAGAACGAAAATCAACGATCCATACTGCCAACGGGCTTGGGGGTTCAGATGAAACGATTCGCCATGTTGATTGCCGCCATCATCATCCTTCACGGTTGCGCCGGTCAGCCCGCGCCCGCCTCTCCAACACCTACCGGTTACCTCGATAACTCCGGCCGCGGCGATGTACTGAGCGGCGGAGTGAAGATGATTCCGATTACCACGCCGCGAGGCACGTTCAAAGTCTGGACGAAGCGCGTCGGCAATAATCCGAAGATTAAAGTGTTGCTACTGCACGGCGGGCCAGGGGCGACGCACGAGTACTTCGAGGCTTTCGACAGTTATCTCCCTGCGGCCGGTGTCGAGTACTACTACTACGACCAGCTCGGCTCGTATTACAGCGACCAGCCGGACGCGCCTGATCTCTGGACCATCCCGCGGGCAGTCGAGGAAGTAGAGCAGGTGCGCCAGGCACTCGGACTCGATCGGCAGAATTTCTATCTGCTCGGACACTCCTGGGGCGGGATCCTCGCGCTCGAATACGCGCTCAAGTATCAGCAGCACCTCAAGGGGCTTATCGTCTCCAACATGATGGCGAGCATTCCGGCGTACAACGAGTACGCCAGGAACGTGCTGATGCCTGCGATGGATCAGGCGGCGCTCGCGGAGATCAAGCAGCTCGAGGCCGAGGGAAAGTATACAGACCCGCGCTACATGGATCTGCTCATGCGGCATCACTACATCTATCACGTGCTGCGGATGCCCGCTGAACGGTGGCCCGATCCGGTCAACCGAGCCTTCAAGCACATGAACCAGGCGATCTACGTCCCGATGCAGGGCCCGAGCGAGCTCGGGGCGAGTGGAAAGCTCCTCAACTGGGACCGAACAGCCGATCTCAGCAAAATCACAGTCCCAACGCTCACGATCGGGGCCAGGTACGACACCATGGACCCGTCTCACATGGAAATGATGTCGAAGGCTGTGCAGCGGGGGCGGTTTTTGTTCTTGCCGAACGGCAGCCACATGTCGATGTACGACGATCAGCAAAGCTACGTAGCGGGACTGATCAACTTTCTCCGTGATGTCGACGAGGGTCAATTCACCAAATAAGAGGTTATCGAAGGCCAACGTACCCCTGTCTCTTACCGAGGAACCCTCTATGCGCCGCTACGAACAGTTCTCTGGAGCCTTCTTTGTCCTTCTTGCGATCGTTCAGCTGTCTCGACTTCTGCGGCAGTGGCCCGTGACGGTGGCGGGATTCGAAGTGCCGCTCTGGCCCTCGGCGATCGCCAGCGTCATTCTTCTCGGCTTCGCCATCTGGGCGTTTCGCTCGTACTCACGGCACACCCCGGTTGTCTAGTTTCGCGGGTGCGCCGCCTAGCGCACGCTGACACCTGCGCGAGCACTTCCGCGCTCGGGCCGTTGCTGGTAGCCGGGTTGCGCGCATATGCTAGTAGGCGTGAAGCAGTGCATCGAGTTCCGAGTGCTCTCGCGTGAGGCGGCCGAGCGGTACGAGCCGCGCGGCGTCGAGGTCTGCATCTCGATCGGTGACCCCAGCGCCGCGCCCGCCAAACTCTCGCGCGCTTTCGCCGCGGTGCTGCGGCTCACCTTCAACGACATCGTGGCGGCCCCGGCGGAGGAGGATGTTCTCTTCGCAGCCGAGCACGCCGGGGACATTCTGCAGTTTCTGCAACAGTGGCCACACGTTGAGCGCATCGTCGTCCACTGCGAGTTCGGCGCGAGCCGGTCACCGGGAGTCGCCCTGGGCCTGTGCGACGCCTTCGGCTGGCCGGTCGGGGAGCTCGAAGGCGCATTCCCCTCGTGGAATCGTCTGGTGCGGAGTGTAATCGCGCAGCGTGCGGCTTTCGGTGTCGCGCCCTAGCGAAGAGGAGACACGGAACGCACGAGAGCGCACACAAAAACGTTTCGCGTAAACACAGTGTTTGGCACCCTTTCTGGAATGACAATGCCTAGAGATCCGCAGGAACTCCTATTCGTCGGCATCAAGGACGTAGTGATCGCACTTCGACAGGGTGACGGCGCGGAGGTGTGGCGGGCGAAGCTCAAGGGCGGAGACTTCGTGACAATCCTTTGGGACGGCGAGGGTCTCTTTGCCGCAAACAATGGCGAGGTGTTCCGCCTTGATCCGGCGAGCGGCGCCGTCCTCTGGAAGAATCCGCTGAAAGGACTTCGATTGGGAGTCGTCAGTCTGGCGACCTTTCGGGTTGGGGCGCGGTCCACGCCGTACGAAACAATCGCCGAGCAGAAGCGTCGCGAGGCCGCCGGCCATGCTGCGACTACGGGTGGGGCGTAAGTCGGAGGACTCTGGAAGATGACGAGAAGGCCGTCACGCTTTCGTCAACCCTGGCCAGGAGTCGAAGCGGCCTGAACTGGCCAGTGAGCCTATTTCGTGAGCCATCTATTGATGCGAAATGGCGACAAATCGAATCCTGCCTCGCCTTTCGTCAGGAGCTCGGCCTGTAGCTCTCCGATTGCGCTCGCGAACTTGAACCCGTGTCCGGAGCAGGGGCTCGAGATGAGAACCTGTGGGTACATCGGGTGAAAGTCTATGATGAAATCGTGGTCTGGCGTGTTGGTGAAGAGACAAGTGCCGCTCTCCCGGATGGGCGCATGCGACAGCCCGGGTAAAATCGGCCGCAATGCGGCGCGCAACGGATTCACTTCGCTCTCGTCTACAGTCCGCCTCACATTGTCGGGATCGTGCGTCATCTCTCCGCTGTGCATCACGGACGCTTTCACTCCGCGCGAGAGTCGGGGAAATCCGTAGCAAATGCTGCCAGCTTCGTATTCGTATGCGTAGATAGGAAAGCGCGCCATATCATAGAACGCCCCATCAACCTCCGGTTCTAACCAGAAAACCGCTTGACGCTCGACTGTGAGCGGCAGCTCGATCTCGCGCAACAGCTCGCCGTTCCACGCTCCCGCCGCGATGACGAGCCGGTCGGCCAGGTAGCTGCCCGCCGGGGTCGTCACTCGTACACCATCACCATCCGGCATCCACTCGAGTGCCGGCTCATTGAAGCGCGTTTCACCGCCCGCGTCTCGCGCTACGTTGAGATGCGCTCTGTTGCACGCCTCGGGGTCGAGAAATCCAGCTCGCGGATCCAGCACCGCAACGAGTCCATCGGCGAGGCGAAAAGCCGGGAATCGCACGCGCGTCTGAACGGGACTGAGAATTTCGTGCGGCAGGTTGTGCTCGGTGGCACTGCGCAAAGTGCCGGTGACGACCAGGCCGTCCGGCGGACCGATCATGATCCCGCCGTTGATGGTCATCAGCGACGCACCGGTGCGCTCCTCCAGCTCCCGCCAGAGCTCGTGCGCGCGTTGCACCAGCGGCACATAGAGCGGATGCTCGAAGTACATCTCGCGGATGACGCGGCTGTCGCCGTGGGACGACCCAAGCGCATGTCCGGGGGTGAGCCGCTCGAGTCCCAGCACGCGCCAGCCACGTTGCGCCAGATGACACAAGGTCGCGCTTCCCATCGCGCCGAGCCCGGCGACGATGGCGTTATAGGGGCGGGAGTTGATCATGGCGCGGTGGAACTAGAATGAACGGAGGGCCGTGAGTCAACCGTTTCTTCACGGAAATCATTGCGCGGACGGGCTGCCGCGAATATTCTGGTGCCGCGCACTCTCTTACTCCTTTGCTCTTCCCAGTGGAAATATTCGGCCACGGCAGGGCTTCACCCTCAGTCAGGATCGCCCGATGCGCCGACTGTCTTCAATAACGCTCGCCACAGCGCTCGCCGCTTCCCCCCTCCTCGCCCAGCACGATCACGGGAAGCCGGGAGAAAAGCCGGGCGCCGTGTCGTTTCCGATCTCCTGCGCGCCGGCAGTGCAGCAAAGATTCGATCGGGCCATGGCGATGCTTCACTCATTCTGGTTCGACGAGGCGCACAAGGCATTCAACGCTATCGCGAGCGCCGACCCGGGGTGCGCGATGGCGCACTGGGGTGTCGCGATGACGCTGTGGGGCAACCCGTTCGTGCGACAGCCCATCGGCGCGGAGCAACAGCGGGACGGCCTCGCCGCCGCTGAACGTGCGGCCGCTCTCTCAGCACGGGCGCAGCATCGGGAGCAGATGTACATCGACGCCGCTCTCGCGCTCTGGCGCGACGCTGACAAGGCGGACCACCTCACCCGACTCGGCAGGCACGAAGAGGCGATGAAGAAGCTGTACGAAACGCATCCCGAAGATCCCGAAGCAGCGATGTTCTACGGACGGGCACTGGTCGCGAATGCGTCTCCCATGGATCGCGAATTCCGCAGCCAGCTGCGCGCGGCATCGCTGCTCGAGCCGTTGTTCGAGAAACAGCCCGACCACCCGGGGCTTGCCCACTATATCATCCATACCTTCGACTCACCGAAGCTGGCGAGCCAGGGACTTTCAGCAGCCAAGCGCTACGCGTCGATCGCGCCGGCGGCGCCACATGCGCTCCACATGCCGTCGCACATCTTCACGCGGCTCGGGCTCTGGGATGAATCCATCCTGACCAACCGCCGCTCGGCGGCAGCGGAGCCGGATTCGAACGCCGCCGTTCATCCGAACGACTACATGGTGTACGCCTATCTCCAGCAGGGCCGCGACGCAGAGGCGTCGAAGGTCGTCGCTCGGACGAAGACCGCTGCTGATCGCTACTACGGCGCTATCCTCGGCTACAATGCCGCGGCAATGCAGGCAAGGCTTGCGCTAGAGCGCTCAGCCTGGTCAGACGCCGCTGCGATTCCGATTCCGGTCGCATCCACTCCCTTTATCGAAGCCGTTGCGCGATTCGCGCGCGCTATCGGTGCAGCGCGCTCCGGACATGCGACTCAGGCAAGCGCTGATGTCGATGCGCTCGGGGTGCTGCGCGACTCTCTGAAGGCGCGCAAGGACTCATACTGGGCAACGATCGTCGAGGCTCAGCGTCTTGCCGCTTCGGCGTGGATCGCGCGAGCCGAGGGGAGAAACGATGAGGCCGTTCGCCTCGCGCGACAGGGCGCGGAGCTGGAAGAGAGCGTTGAGAAACATCCCGTTACGCCAGGGCCGCTGCTTCCCGCACGAGAGCTGGAGGGCGATCTCCTGCTGGAGCTCGGGCGCGCGGTCGAAGCGCTGCGGTCGTATGAGATGACGCTCGAGCGCGAGCCGCGACGGGCGCGTGCGTTGTTCGGCGCGGCGCGGGCGGCCGAGAAGGCGGGAAATCGGTCGGCGGCGGAGAAGCGGTACACGGAGCTGCTCAGCCTGATGGACCGCGCCGACGCGTCGCGGGATGAAGTGAGAGTGGCGAAGGCGTTTCTGGGGCGCTAGTCGCGCGCACCGCTTTTTCATTGGGCACACGGGTTCAAGGAGCCCTGCAGCGTACCTATTGACTTTGTACTATAAAGTACTTTATTCTAGAAGGGCAGCGTGGTTAAGACATTTGCATCCCAAACGAGTGAATAATGGCCAAGCGCATATTCGCAATAGCATTCATCTTCACCTGCACCGCCATCGCGTGGATCGGTCTCGGAAGCACGATCTTCTCGCGTACCCGCAATTCGGATCAACACCTGCGGGGCCGCGTCGGCTCGACGTGGGGAACGAGCCAGGCTCAGCAGGCCCCCGTTGCGTACACCGAGAAAATCGAGACACGGGTAGCCGAATCGCCGGATCGACGCGGCACGCCAGAGCGAGTACGCGGTAGTACCACTCCCCGGACCGAGACGCGAACCGAGTCGCGGACCGAGACGGTACGCACCAGGGTCCCGCTCTCCCTCGAACAGACCCGCGCATCGGTGGATTTCGATCTCGATCACCGGCGGAAAGGACTGCTCTGGTATAGCACGTACGCAGTATCATTCGATGGAACGTTCCGCTTCAGGAACACGACCGTGTCGGACTCGGTGCTGTTCGAGTTTCCCCTTCCCGCGGCGCAGGCCATCTATGATGATTTGCGCGTTACGCTGAACGGCGCTCCCGCTGCGTACGAAACCCGCGACCAGGCCATTGTCACGACCGCACGAGTTCCGAGAGGAGACAGTGCCACTCTCTCGGTCGCCTACCGGTCGCAGGGACTGAACGAATGGCGCTACGTCTTCGGGCGCGACGTAGCCGAGGTCCGCGACCTCGACTTAGTGATGCGCACCAACTTCGACGACATCGACTTCCCGGAGAATACGCTCTCACCAACGGAGAAGAAAAAAGAAGGAGATGGCTGGAAGCTGCAGTGGCGGTACGCGAACCTTCTCTCCGGGTTTCAGATTGGGATGGACATGCCGCAGAAGCTTCAGCCGGGGCCACTCGCGGGCCAGATCGCGTTCTTCGCTCCGGTATCACTGCTCTTCTTCTTCGCCGTGATGTTCATCATCGTGACCATCCGGCGGATCGATCTGCACCCCATGAACTACGCCTTCCTGGCTGCGGCGTTCTTCGCATTCCATCTGCTCATGGCGTACCTCGTGGATCACATCTCCATCCACCTGGCGTTCCTGATCGCCTCCGTAGTGTCCATCGGCCTGGTGGTGAGCTATCTGCGGCTCGTGGTAGGTCCTCGCTTCGCATTCCGGGAAGCCGCGCTCGCGCAGTTCATCTATCTCGTACTGTTCTCCTACGCGTTCTTCTTCAAGGGATTCACCGGGCTGGCGATTACCATCGGCTCGATTCTCACACTGTTCGCCGCAATGCAGCTCACCGGCCGCATCCGCTGGACCGAGGTGTTCGCCGCAGAAGAGCGAGGACGGTAGCTGCGGGCGAACAGACATCCA
>CAYMKQ010000032.1:13298-22728 GCA_964391175.1 uncultured Gemmatimonadaceae bacterium
CGAGGTGTTCGCCGCAGAAGAGCGAGGACGGTAGCTGCGGGCGAACAGACATCCACAGAACTGAAGCAAGGAGCTCTCAGCTGGTAAGCTGAAAGCTCCCTGCTTCGGTTCTGTGGAAGCCTGTGTTCCGTCCAGCGCTCTACGCCGAGATTTCATCGGAGTAAGACTTGCGTTAATTCCGGTAGATGCCTAGCCCGCCCCCAGCGCAAAGCCTCCGCACCGCGGCCGTCGCCGCCATGCGACAACACGGCTTCGAGCCCGACTTCTCCCCCGCGGTGCTGCGCGAAGTCGGATTGCTCGACGATCCGTCGAACGACCCCCTGCCCCGGGAGGTGCGCGACCTGCGCGCGCTGCCCTGGTCGTCGGTGGACAATCGTGAGTCGCGCGACCTCGACCAGATCGAAGTCGCGGAACGGCTGGCCGACGATTCCATCCGCATCCGGATCGCCGTCGCCGACGTCGACACGCTCGTGCAGCTCGGCTCCGCCGCCGATGCACACGCGGCGACGAACACGACTTCCGTCTACACCGGCGTGGCGGTCTTCCCCATGCTGCCCGACCGGCTCTCCACCGACCTCACGTCGCTCAACCAGGACGAGGACCGTCTTGCGGTGGTCGTCGAGTTCGACGTCACCACAGACGGCGCCCTTGCCAACACGTCGGTATATCGAGCGCTGGTGCACAATCGGGCCAAGCTCACTTACGACGCCGTGGGAATGTGGCTGGAGGACAAGGCGCCCGCGCCTCCAGCGATCGCCGGCTGGCGCGAGCTCGGCGATCAGGTTCGCCTGCAGGATGAGGCAGCGCAGCGGCTGCGCCGGGCGAGGAGCGTGGCGGGCGCGCTCAACTTCGAGAGCATCGAGGCCACGCCGGTCGTGGTGAACGGTAGGGTCGTGGATCTGGCGGTGGCACGCCGCAATCGAGCGCGCGACCTGATCGAGGACTTCATGGTGGCGGCGAACAGGTCCGTCGCCACGTATCTGCTCGAGCGCGGATCGGCGTCGCTGCGCCGCGTGGTGCGCGAGCCCAAGCGGTGGGACCGCATCGTTGCGCTGGCGGCGGAGGTCGGCGAAGCGCTTCCCGAAAAGCCTGACAACGTTGCGTTGAGTGGGTTTCTCGCGCGCCGCCGCGCCGCCGATCCCGAGCACTTCGTCGATCTGTCGCTCTCCGTGGTGAAGCTACTCGGCCCGGGCATTTACGTCCTCGAACGCCGACTGGGGGACCGCCGGGGAGTCGGCCACTTCGGGCTTGCCGTCGCCGACTACGTGCACTCCACCGCACCCAACCGCCGGTTCGCGGACCTGGTGACGCAGCGGATGCTGCGCGCGGTCACGTCAGGCGGTCCGCCGCCGTATTCCGATCAAAAGCTGATCGAGATCGCAAACCGGTGCACCGAGCGCGGCGAGGCAGCCCGAAAAGTCGAGCGCACGATGCGCAAGGTCGCCGGAGCGTCGATGCTGGCCGAGCGTGTAGGCGAGAGCTTCGCGGCGGTCGTGACGGCTGCGTCACCGAAAGGGACTTACGCGCGCGTGCTGAATCCGCCGGTGGAGGGTCGCATCGTGCGCGGTGGGAAGGGGCTCGACGTGGGCGACACGGTGCGACTCACGCTTGTGGTCGCCGATCCCGTGCGCGGCTTCATCGACTTCGCGCACGAGTCGGACGGCGCATCTCGGCGACTGGAGCGCAGCCGTCGCAAGAAGGCAATGGCTGACAAGCTCCGCCGCCGGATTGGTGAGACGTTTGACGCGCAGGTGACCGGTGTATCCGACAGCGGCACGTATGTGCGGCTGCTCGACGGATCAGCCGAGGGACGTGTCGTACGTGGTTACAAGGCGCTCTCGGTGGGCATGACGGTGCCGGTCAAGCTCATTAACACGGACAGCGTGCACGGCTTCATCGACTTCGAGTTCTCGAAGGGCATTGATCCTGCGAAGGACGAGAGGTTGGAGCGGAAGCGCGCGGCTGCACTAGGGTTGCGGGATCGCGTCGGTGACACGTTCCGCGCGGTCGTGTCGGGGATCTCAAGGAAGGCGACGTGGATCAGGATCGTGCCGCACGACATCGAAGGCCGTCTGGTACGCGGAAGGAGCGGACTGAGCACGGGAAGCGAGGTGGGTGTAATATTGCTGGCGGCCGACCCCGTGCGCGGCTTCATCGACTTCGCGCGGGAAGATACTCTGCTTCCGGGGGTTCAATGAGGTCAGGTCTCCGTGCGGTTGCCGTCTCCATCGTGCTCTTCACGGCGGCGTGTCGCGCTACTGCTCCACTGACGCCGACAACGACGCAGCCAATTGTGGTGCCGTCCATTATTCCAGCGCCTGCATCGCTCTTCATGGGGACAGGGTCGCCATTCGCGATCACCAGAGCGACCGTGATCACACTCGACGGTGGAAACGCCGAGGTGAGAGAGATCGGCGAGGCCCTGGCCGCGCTCGTCCGTCCGTCCACCGGATTTCCGGTTGTGGTGTCGTCGACCGGGAGCGACAGTGCCGTGGGCAGCATCCGCCTGCGCCTAGCGACTGGCCGAGCATCGCTCGGAGAGGAGGGTTACGAGCTGACGGTGACGAGCGATTCCGTCAGCCTCGTTGCCAACTTTCCGGCAGGACTCTTTCGCGGCGTGCAGACACTGCGACAGTTGCTGCCACCCGACATTGAGTCGGAGATGGGCAGTGCCCGCAGTGTGTGGACGATTCCCGCGCTGACAATCGTAGATCAGCCTCGCTTCGCCTGGCGCGGTGCAATGCTCGACGTCGCTCGCCACTTCTTCACCGTCAAGGAAGTGCAGCAGTACATCGACCTTCTCGCGCTCTACAAGCTCAACGTGCTGCACCTGCACCTGTCGGACGATCAGGGATGGCGTATCGCGATCAGCTCGCGCCCAAAGCTCACGAGTGTCGGCGCGGCGACACAGGTGGGCGGCGGATCCGGTGGCTTCTACACCGCGGAGGACTACCGGGAGATCGTGCGCCATGCGCAGGCCCGCTACATCACCCTCGTCCCGGAGATCGACATGCCGGGCCACACCAACGCCGCGCTCACGGCTCACCCGGAATTGAGCTGTAGCACGCGTCCGCCCGCGCTCTACACCGGCACCGATGTCGGCTGGAGCACGTTCTGCGTGGACAAGGAAGAGACGTACGCGCTTGTGGACGACATCGTTCGCGAGATCGCCGCGATTACGCCGGGCCCATACTTCCACGTCGGGGGCGACGAGGTGGAGGCGCTCACGCACGAGCAGTACGCGCTGTTCATCGAGCGCGTGCAGGCGATCGTCACCCGGCACGGAAAGAAGATGGTTGGATGGGAGGAGATCACCAAGGCGCGGCTCAACCCGACAACCGTGGTACAGCAGTGGAAAAGCGACTCGGCGACGGCGGCGCTCAGGTACGGCGCCAAAATCGTGCTCTCCCCGGCAAAGAGAGTCTATCTCGACATGAAGTACTCGACGGCCACGGAGCTGGGGCTCAGCTGGGCGGGCTACATCGAGGTGCGAGACGCCTACGACTGGGATCCGGCCGCCTACCTGAACGGAGTGACCGAGCGCGACATCCTCGGCGTCGAGGCGCCGCTCTGGAGCGAGACGGTACAGAACATCACAGGCGCGCAGTATCTGGCTCTGCCGCGCCTTCCGGCCATCGCGGAAGTGGGATGGACGCCGCAGGCGGCGCGGAATTGGGAAAGCTTTCGCGTGCGGCTCGCGGCGCATGCGCCACGCTGGCACTATCTCGGGCTCAACTACTACCGCTCACCGCAGGTGCCGTGGTGAACTGCTCAACTAGTCACGACTGTCAAAAACTCACGTCGTGAGATCATTCGTTCTCCGAATAGGCGGTTGGGCGATCGAGATCCATCTTGCCGCGAGGAAGATCATCCACAGCGCCACGCCCTGGATGACGTGGTAGAGCGCATTGTGATCGAAGTACACCGGATGAATGGCAATTCGAAGCTGCTGCACCGCGGCTGCTACGAACGTGAGCGCGAGGCCAACGATTCCCCATCCGAGTACCGCGTGCGGCCGGCGCCGATACGCGAGCGATAGCGCGATCAGGAAGAAGAGCGTCGCCGGAAGATATGAGATGATTGCAATGAAGAACTGTCGCGTGACGAAGAGCACGACGACGGAGAGGATCACCAGCTGCGCGATCGCCAGCCGTCGCACCCAGCCCGCGGCGCGCTCGCCGAGCTGAAGGATCGCGCCGATTGACCATACGGCGAGGCTCGTCACCAGGATCGACAGCAGCGTCGCCGGCCACAGGATCGCGCGGCCGGTGCTGGCCGCGTCCTCGAAGAAGCCATGCACGGTTCCGCCCAGCAATGACGCGGCACCGATCGATGCGAAGAAGACGACGAACCAGAAGCGCAGGACCGGGTCGCTCGCTTGCCGGCGGACGAGCAGCAGCGTGAACACCGCGCACTCGATCGCGATCGCATAGTCGGTGAGCGTGACTGCTGGCTCGGTGAGTGCGAGGGTCAAGGCAAGAGGGACAGAGCGTGGAGTGTATCGGTCGCCGCGACAACAATCTGCCGGTGTCGCACATTACAGTAACGCAATTCGGCTTCTCCCC
This sequence comes from uncultured Gemmatimonadaceae bacterium, assembly GCA_964391175.1. Taxonomy (GTDB): domain Bacteria; phylum Gemmatimonadota; class Gemmatimonadetes; order Gemmatimonadales; family Gemmatimonadaceae; genus UBA4720. Next base: position 17,864 of record CAYMKQ010000032.1, read on the forward strand.
GCTTACGCATAGTTACGTAGAGGTGCGGTGGCGAGTACGTATGGATGATCTAGTGCCGCGGGGAGCTGTTATTCGCACCGAGGATTACGCGACCTTCGGCTCGGAGGACGCGATATTGGGGGCGATTCGTCTGTTCTTAATCGTCGCCCTGGCACCTGTACTACCGGCCGGCCGCGGCCGTCTTCGGGTGGGTGCGCATGTACTGCAGCGTCATTGCCGTCAGGGCTTTCACGCCGAGACCGAGGCCGCTGTCATCGATGTAGAAATCGGGCGTATGATGATCCGACGCATCCGCCTCCGACACGTTTGCCGGCCGACCGCCGAGTCCAATGTAGAAGCTCGGCACCTTGTCGGCGATGAACGAGTAATCCTCGGCTCCGGTCTCCGGCCGTGACTGGTGCACCTTGTCCTTTCCGGCGACTCCCTGGAGGACGGGCACCATCGACGCGACGAGATCGGCGTTGTTGTAGGTCACCGGATACATCACCGTCAGGGGGATCGTCACTTCCGCCGTAGCGCCCATGCTCTCGGCGACGTTGGTCGCAATGCGGCGGACCTTCTCGTGCAGCGCCTTGCGGTCGTCAGGGTGCAGCGCGCGGATGGTGCCGACCATCTCGACCTGCTCAGGGATGATGTTGGAGCGGACACCGCCCTGGATCTTGCCGACGGTGACCACCGATGGGTTCTCGGTGAGGTTCATCTGCCGGCTGACGATGGTCTGAAGTGCCGTGATGATGTGCGCCGAGACGACGATCGGATCGGTTCCGTTCCACGGATATCCGCCGTGCGTCTGCTTTCCCTTCACGAGGATCCGGTAGTCGTCGGCGCTCGCGTACGCGCCGCCGGGCACGTAGAAGATGTTGTTGACCAGATCCTTGGCGCCGATGTGCAGCGCGAAGCCGGCGTCCACCGCCGGGTTGGTGAGCACGCCTTCCTTCACCATCAGCTCGGCCCCGCCCTTCTCACCTTGCGGCGGACCTTCCTCGGCGGGCTGGAAGACGAACTTCACTGTGCCCGGAAGCTCGGCTCTCATCCCCGAAAGCACTTCGGCCACGCCCATAAGAATCGCGACGTGGGTGTCGTGACCGCAGGCGTGCATCACGCCCACCTCGGCGCCGTTGAAGGTGCTCTTCACGGTGGATGCGAACGGGAGCTTCACCCGTTCGGTGACCGGGAGCCCGTCCATGTCGGCGCGCAGGAGAACCACCGGCCCGGGCTTGCCGCCCTTCAGAAGACCCACCACTCCGGTGTGCGCGACGCCGGTCTTCACTTCAATACCGAGCGAGCGGAGATGATCGGCGACGAGCTTCGCGGTGCGGACCTCGCGGTTGCCGAGCTCCGGGTGCTCGTGAATGTCACGCCGCCACGCCACGACCTTCGGCTCGATGGCGGCGATCCGGTTTTGCATCTGCGCGGTCAATACCGGCGCCTGAGCGGCCGTGATCGCGGGAAAGGCGGCGAGAGCGGCGAGGCCGAGCGAGACCGCACACAGGCACTTTGACATTGAGCATCTCTCCGGGCAAATCGATCGTAATGGCAGCGGGGCGGGGTTCAGCAGACCGTCGCCGCCAGAGAATGCCTAAGACTGCGTTGCGAACCGGGCTGGTGGCAAGGCCCGCGGGTCCGCCTTTGGCGCAGCCTGATTCAATCCCGTTTGCTCACTGCTGGCACGGAGCCAGTGGATCCATCTTCGGCTTGTCGACGACGAGTCGCTCCTCGCGATCCGCTATCGCCACCGCGACATCGCGCACAAGGCCGGCTACCTGCGCCAATCCCTCGTAGTCGAGATACTGCGCTTCGTCCGTTACCATGTGATACGCGTCGTGGTACCCACGCGAGAAGTACGTGATCGGAATGCCGTAGCGCGCATAGTTGTAATGATCGCTCCGGCAGTAGCGGTTGAGCGGATGGCCGGGCGCATCGTACGAATGGTCGATGCGAAACGGAGTCGGGCGGGATGCGTTCACCATCTCGACCACATCGCCGAGCTGCGTCGAGAGCCGGCGGGATCCAATGATCTGAACTGTGCGCGGATCGCGGCGCGCGCTGTCAGGCCCCCTGCCCACCATGTCCATGTTGAGCTGGGCCACGATCGAGTCGCGGCTCACGGTCGGATGATCCGTGAACCAGGAAGAGCCGAGCAGGCCGCCTTCCTCCGCTGTGTGCCAGACGAAAAGGATCGAGCGACGGGGACGGCGTGCGGCAACGAGTGATTCGGCGATCTCGAGGGCCGCGACAGTCCCCGAGCCGTCGTCATCGGCCCCATTGTTGATGGAGTCGACTCGCGGAGGCGCGAGCATGCGAAGGCTGTCGAGGATGACACGGATGCGCGCGCGCTGCTCCGGCGCAGGCGTCCGCGAAGTCGTCTGCCTTCCCTCCGGACGCATGACTCTGTTGAACGCGCGCAACGAATCATGATCCACCGCGCGAGATTCGATTCCGATGTGGTCGTTGTGCGCGCCGATCGCGACGTACTGCCCGCGCAGGCGGGGATCAGATCCCCACAGGATCGCGACGACGTTTCTCGCAGGCACCGGCGCAGGCTCGTCGCGAAATCCCATGCGCGCATGAACGGGCCGTCCAAGTGAGCCCGGTCGCAGAGATTCGAGCGGCGCGCCCATCAGCTTTTCCGCGGTTTGGGTGGATATCAACACCGCGAGCGGCGCACTCTCCGTCGTCCGCGCGAGCCCGACACCACGCGAGCGGATCGAGGTCTCGCTCGCCGGCGTGATGAAGCCCAGCGACGCGATCGCGATTCCGGCCGCCGATGGGAATTGACGCACCGCCAGACCGGCCGGCCTGGCGTAAGCGCTCGCCGGTCTACCGGCGGTGTCGAGCGGCGGACCGAGAACGACGATTCTCCCGGCAACCTGATCCGCGCTCAGCGCCGTCGCACTATCGCCGGCACGACCCGCATAGATCACGGGAACCGCGTCCACGACGAGCCTCGTTCCCGACCGCAGAGATGAAGTGGGTCGGATAGGAGCGAAGTCGGCAAACAGATTGAATGATTCGTTCGCCACCCTCAGCGATGACGCTGGGTCGACCAGCCGCCGGATCATGGGAATGGTCTGGAACCAGGTGCCGTTTTCTCCAGCGGGCTGTAACCCCATTCGCGCCAGCTCGGCCGCGATGTAGCTCGTCACCGCGACGTTGCCCGGCTCACCAGCTTCCCGCCCCTGCATCGAGTCGTCGGCGATGAGGTAAACGCGCGCCCGGACGTCGGCGGGAGTGATCGCGGGCTGAGTCATCGTTCGGTGCGGAGCGCGGATTCCGGCTCCGGCACAGGCAAACAGAGTAGCAATGAGAATGCCGGGAATGAAGTGGCGCATGAGTCTCGAGATGGTCATCGTGATCGTGTTGCGTTCGGTGAGGGAAGGGTCGTGCCAGCGCGGGGATCGCGGTCAGTAGACCAACCTTCGCCGACGATCATCGGACGCTCCGCTCCTGACCTGACGACACAACCATCGAGATCATTTGCGCGGCCTGACCGCGCGTCAGTCCTTCGGGCATGTTGATCTCGTATCGAGCGAACATTTCTTTCTGTTTGTCTGTCGGCGGCTGATTTCGCCAGCGCGCATGGCGGTGAACCAGTTGCGATGCGTCCGGGAGGTTGGCGGCCACGAAACGATCGGCTGTTTCGATGGCAAGGGAAAGGGACCGAGCGCGAAGAACCGGAACTGTGCCTTTGCCCGGCACGCCGTGCTCTACATCCCAGGTGTCGAGAAGGTTGGGGGCAACGGACATCCATTCGCCCTTCGGAAGACTCAGACGGTAGCCTCCAGGTACGGCGTACCAGGTATTTCCGGTATGACCGATCACTTCAGCCGGCGGATCGAAGCTGAAAAACTCGATGCGCTCGACGGCGAGCTCGATCTGGTCGGGTGAGTGAATCCGGGTTGTATCGATCCAAGGCCGCGTCCGGTTGATGCGCTCGATCTCTCGTTCGATCGCCAAAGCGTCTCGGCCACGCAGATTCATGTTCAAGGGCAGATTGAACAAGCTGTGGAGCCCAGGCAGCTGGTGCGTTCTGGAATTGTCAGCGATGTCTATGACCAGCAGGTCCGCCTTGTCAGGATGCAGGCGTGTGCCGCGACCGACCATCTGGGCATAGAGCAGCTTCGATCGCGTTGGCCGCGCCATGATGACACAGTCCACCCGCGGCTCATCAAAACCCTCGGTCAACAGGTTGCAGTTAGTGACCACATCTAGCTCGCCCCCGGAAAAGCGCGCGAGCGTGGCTCGGCGTTCATCCTTCGGCAGCGCGCCCCAGACGGCAGCAGCGCGGACGCCGGATTCGGCAAATGCGAGTTGCACAGCTTGCGCGTGAGCTACGTTGACGCAGAACACAATCGTTCGCCTGCCACGGGCGAGGTCGCGGTAGGCCTTGACCAACATGTGGTTGCGTATTGGGGTGTTGACCAACTCGGCCAACTCGCTCTCGACAAAGTCACCGTGGCGAACCTTGACGCCGTCGAGCGATACGTCGGTATCCACTCGCCAGCCTGACATTGGGGCCAGGTAACCGCCGCCAATCATCTCGTGCAGATCGCGCGCGTAGCAGACTTCCTCGAAAACTTCGCCGAGGCCCTGGTGGTCACCGCGCCGGGGAGTCGCAGTAAACCCGATGAGGAGTCGGGTTGCTGCAGGCTCGAACAGCCCGAAGTGATCGAGAATCAGGCGATACGTCGGCGCCACGGCGTGGTGCGCCTCATCCACGACGATAACGGAGAAATCATTGGGCTGAAGCCGGGAGAGGCGAGCACCATGATTGCTAGCCAGCGTCGGAACGGACGCGACCACGACTTTGGCATCGTCTGATGCGTAGGCACCAGCCTGCTCGAGTTCAACCTTCAACTGAGGAT
>CAYMKQ010000033.1:0-22209 GCA_964391175.1 uncultured Gemmatimonadaceae bacterium
TCGCCGAGATGATCGCGCCGCTCCCCACGAATACGAAGGCGAACGTGCCGATGAATTCCGCGATGAAGTGGCGCCAGGCATCCCGCATTGACTTGCTCCCGCAGTGGTTGGTGGGGCCGCGGGACGGGAAGCCGAATCTCTAGTTGACCCGCCGCAATACCAGCGCGGCGTTGATCCCGCCGAAGCCGAATGAGTTCGTGAGGATGTGCTCCACTCGCTCTTTCCGCCCCCCCCCCGTACCCGGCAGAAAGTTAAGATCGCAGGCTTCGTCCGCAACCTGAAGATTGACGGTCGGGGGCAGCCATTCACGCTCCAGCGCGAGAGCGCAGATCGCCGTCTCGATCGCGCCCGATGCGCCGAGCGCGTGACCGTAATAGCCTTTCGTCCCGCTCATCGGCACGCGGTAGGCACGCTCACCCATCACCTTCTTGATCGCCATTGTCTCCGTCGTGTCGTTGAGCGGCGTCGAGCTGCCGTGGGTGTTGATATACCCGATCTCATCCGCCGACACGTTGGCGTCGTCAAGCGCGAGGCGCATCGACCTCGCCGCCTGCGAGCCGTCGGGACGGGGAGCGGTCATGTGGTGCGCATCATTCGTTACACCGTAACCCGCCACCTCGGCGTAGATCTTCGCCCCGCGCGACTGGGCGCGCTCGTACTCCTCGAGAATGAGAACCGCCGCACCTTCGCCCATCACGAAGCCGTCGCGATCCTTGTCGAAGGGACGCGAGGCCATCTCGGGTGCCTCGTTTCTGGTCGACATCGCCCGAATGAGCGAGAACGCGCCGAAGCAGAGCGGTGCCAGCGGCGCTTCGGCCCCGCCCGCGACCATCACATCGGCGTAGCCGTCGCGGATCTGACGGAACGCGTCGCCGATCGCGATCGTGCCCGAAGCGCAGCTCATCGCGTTGGTGGAGTTCGGACCCATCACGCCCAGCTCGATCGCGATGTTGCAGCTCGAGGCGCCGCCGAAGACCGCAAGCGCGAGCGTCGCATCCACCTCCCGCAATCCGCGCTGGAGAAAGACTCCGAGCTGGCTCTCCGCGTAGGCGACACCCCCGAGCGCCGTACCCATGTTCGCGCCTACTCGCTCGCGATCCTCGCGCGAGAGGTCGAGGTCCGCGTCCGCGAGCGCCAGGTGCGCGCCGACGACGGAGAACTGGGCGAACCGGTCGAGCCTCCTGGCCCGCTTGCGATCCAGGTGGTCGGTGGGGACGAAGTCGTTGACCTCCGCCGCGTTGTGACTGCGGAACTGCGACGGATCGAAGCGTGTCAGCGATGTAACAGCGGATCGCTGCCGCTGGAGACCGTCCCACAGCTCACGCCGCGTGGTTCCGATCGGCGTTATCGGCCCGATTCCCGTTATCACGACTCTGCGTCTCTTCACCTCCTGCCTCTCCCCATTTCCGTCACCACTGTTTCTTTGCTTCCTGCTCCGCCACTTTCGCCAGGCCCGCCAGAGTGCGGGACGCTATGCCGTGCACGAATACCGGACCTATCACGAACATCGCCGCCCACATGCCGATGAACGACCATCCCGGTCCGTTCCACGCGTGCACGATCCGTACGTGAGTGCCGCCAGGCGCGGGAGTGAATGTCCACTCGACGTCCATCCCTTTGGTGATACCCCCGACGTGACGAAAACGGATCGAGGGGTCCGTGCTGCTCACCGACATCTCCGACATCCACCATGTCGGCCAGTTGACTCGAAGCAGCTTCGAGACTTCAGCCAGCTCGAACGGCCGGTACGCCGACATCTCCACCAGTCCACCGCCGTCCGCTCGCCGCTCGCGAAACCTCACGTACCGGTAGTGCGGCAGATACGCCGGCCAGTGCTCGACCTGGCTCGCTATCTCGAAGATCGTGCCCACCGGTGCGCGCACAAGCTGCTCGTCGACGGTCTCCATCGGAGCGCCGAGCGGCATCGGTCCCAGCTCGAACGGGCGAGGGCTGCTCGCAGTCATCGGTGTCGCGGCGACCAGCTCGTCGTCACCCGGAACGCGCGTCGCCGGCGAACGATCGGTTTGCGCTCGACTGCCTCACTCACTGTATCCACGAGCTCCTCCGGCGTGAACCCCCGCATCACGGAGACGACGCCATCGTGGCGGCTAACGGCATGGAATCGAAGGGGAAAGGAAGCGAGCCAGAGTCCCGCGGCGGCGAGCCAGCTGCGTCTGAGGTCGCTCACGATCACGCGGATGCGCGCGACCCGGTTCATCTCCCGCAGAAGCCGGACTCCGTCCTTGCGCGAGAAGTGATGCAGAAGCTGCGAGCACATGACGATGTCGATGCTCTCGTCGGCGAACGGGAGGCGCAGCGCATCGGCGCACACTACACAGTCGACTGAGGGCCTGCTGGCGCGCGTGAGCTCCTCCGCGGAATCGAGGCCGACGGTCAGGAGCTCCACGCCGTTCTCGCGCGCGACCTCCCGCGCGCGGCACGGGATGTCGCCCAGGCCCGTGCCCACGTCGAGCAGCGAGGCGCTCATCGGAAGCTCCTTCAACGCATCCTTCAGCTCTTCGATGGCGGAGCTGAGCCCGCCGAACAGCGCGTTCGAGCGAGCGACATCGGCCAGTGACCGCGTCATGAGTCCCGGATCCACGTCAGGCGCATCCAGAATCTCGCTGCCTCTCGCGCGCGGTGGAGTGAGAATGGATCTCAACTCAGCGCTCCAGTTGCGAGTAGCCGCCGCGGTAGTAGAGCAGAGACGTTCCGCTCTCGGTGCGGGCCGACTCCACCTCTCCCAGGATGATCGTGTGATCTCCACCGTCGTAGAGGTTGGTGCGCCGGCACTCGATCACGGCGAGAACATCGTCGAGAATCGCGATGCCGCTCCTGGCCCGCGTGTAGCCTACGCCCTCGAACCGGTCGATGTCGACGATCGAAAAACGGCGGGCGATCCGCTCCTGCTCCGCCGACAGGACGTTGACGATGAATGCCGGTGCGGTCGTGAGCGCGTCGTGGACCGACGCGGTCTTCTCGATGCAGATGAGCACGAGCGGCGGCGCGAGGCTCACCGAGGAGAATGCGCTCACCGTCATGCCGTTGTCCGACCCATCCGACGCCTTGGTGGTCACCACGGTGACGCCGGATGCGAACCTTCCCAGCACGCTGCGGAATTCGTCCTCGCTGACGGTCAAGCGCGTAGGGTCGGAGAGAGGAAGAGATCGAACAGGAAACGAGGCGTCAGCACCGCCTCGGCGGGAACAAAGTCGCCCGCCACACCGACGAGCAGGTCGGCCATGTCCTTGCGCTTGGACAAAGCGCGAGCGGCGTGATTGATGAGAGGGGGGAATGCGATCGCGATGCCCAGGATTCGCTCGAGCTTCCATTTGCCGCCGAATTCCTTGCGGCGAGCGCTTTCGTAGCCGCGCAGCGGCGCGACAGCGGCGTCACCGCTAGCCTTGATCGCATCGACAACGAACGGCGCCAGCAGCTCACCGCCCCTCAGGGCAGCGTAGACGCCTTCGCCTGTGAACGGATCGAAAAAATCGGCCGCGTCACCGACGAGGGCAGCTCCGGGCGCGTACGCGCGCGCCGCCACCGAGGCGAACGGCCCGGTCGCACGCACGGGCGTGACCGGCTCCGCGCCCGCGAACCGCTCGGCGAGATGCGGGCGGGTGGCAATCCATTCCTCGAAGAATGCGGTCCGGTCGCCGGCGACCTCGGCGGCGCGCGATACCGGAACGACAACTCCCACGTTGGTGATTCCGTGACCCACGGATACGAGGCCCAGGTACCCGCCGCGATCGGCGTGCATCTCGCCCATCGCGGTCATGCCGTTTATGCCCCGATAGTGCGAGACGAGACCGATGCGCTTTGGCCACCGCCTCGTGCGCACCAGTCCGAGACGCCGGCCCACGACGGAGCGCAGGCCATCGGCCCCGATGACCATCCGGCTGCGCAGACTCCGCGTTTTGCCGCCCGGCTCGAGAATCGCGACGCCGTCTACGCGTCCCGCCGGATCCCTCGTAACATCGGTGACGCGAACACCCTCCTGTACGCGCGCGCCTTTAAGTCGCGCCCGACGAAGCAGGATCTCGTCCAGAACCAGGCGGCGCAGCGCGAGACCGCGGTTCCGGAACGCCGTGAACCCGCGGACGCCGGCGAACTCGGCGTGGACCGTGTCGCCGCTCGGCGCGCGCATGATCATGCCCGCGAGTTGGGCCGCACCGGTGGCCTCGATCTCGTCGAGTACACCCATATCGGAGAAGATCCGCGATGCCTGCGGGCTCAGGTACTCGGCGCAGACCTTGTCGCGGGGGAAAATTGCGCGGTCGAGAACGAGAACGTCGACGCCCGCGCGCGCGAGATACCAGGCTGTCGCAGCACCAGCGGGTCCCCCACCTACGACGATCACTTCAGCGTCAAGAGACTCGCTCGACTTCAACCGATCGCTCGCGAAACGCGCTGAAAGAGTCCCATGTACCGCCAGTGCGGACGCGGAAGGTGGAGAACCGAAGCGGCGCGCGTGAGATAGGGCAGCACGGCCGAACGGGAATCCGCGGAGAACATGAAACGGGGATGTTCGGCCGCGAATAGCTTGAGACGCGTGACGGTCGCATCGAAGCCGAGGTGACGGGAGAAGTAGAACGCCGGGTCCAGCAGCGAGTTGCCGACGGGCACGACTCCCTCGGCGATCGCAATTCGGTGGAGCGTGGTACCGGGATAGATGCGAAGTCCGACGGTGAGATACACCGCATCCCCGCGCCCCAGCCTCCACGCCGCGAATGCAAGAGTCTCCTCGAGAGTGCGGGGAGTTTCGCCCGGCCCGCCGACGAGAAAGATCCAGAGCGTTCGGATCCCGTGTCTCTGGACGCGTTCCGCGACTTCGCGAACCTTCGCGGCGTTGAAACCTTTCTCCAGCTTCTCGAGCACGGCATCGCTCGCGCTCTCCGCCGTGATTCCGAGCGAGCGAAAACCCGCGACCTTCATCGCGGCGAGGAGCTCGTCGGAGGCGACAGCCGGCGTGAAATTGGTCGTATCCAGCTGAACTCTCAGCTTCCGCCGCGCGATCGCCTCGCAGACCTGCAGCGCGTGGCCCGGCGGTGAGTTGAAGGTCGAGTCGACGAAATCGAAGTGATGAACGCCCGCCCTGCGCTTAAGCTCCTCGATCTCGTCCGTAACGAGCTCGGGGTCTCGCGTGCGATACCCCCAGCCCTCGACGTTCCGGTACGTGCAGTAGACGCACTTGTAGACGCAGCCGCGCTTCGTCTGAATGGGGATCGTCGCGCCATGGCGCTGGTAGCGCGCCAGATCTATCCATCGGTGAAGAGCGGGCGGAGGAAGGGAGTCGAGATCAGCGTCTTCCCCGGGCGGAGTGAACACTACCGTTCCATTCCGCTCACGAACGACTCCTGGCAGCGATTCGACGGGAATACCGGCGGAGAGCGCGTCGACGAGCCCGACGCTCGCCCGCTCGCCGTCTCCCGCCACCGCGTAGTCGACGCCGAGATCGCGGAAGAGCGCCTCGGGCGCGACGCCGAACGCGGCGCCGCCGGCGATCACCTGCGCGCCCGGCGCGGTCCGTCGCATCGCCCGTAGCACGTCCCGCGCTTCAGGAGTGTAGTGCCGGAGCGCGATCGCATCGCTGTTGTCGATGTTCCGGACAGACACACCAATCACGTCCGGAACGAAATCGCGCACTGCGTCCGTTGCGGCGGCAGCCGGATCTCTCTCGAAGCACAGATCGAGAAACCGGACCTGGTGTCCGGCGCCGTCGAGCGCGGATGCCACGCAGGCGAGCCCGTTGGGCACTACCGGATACGGCTGCCGCTCGCGATTGGTGCTGACCAGAAGTACCCGCGCCCCGCCCATGCCTGCACTTACCCCCGGAATTATCCCGTCTGGGTCCAACCTCAGGATAGAGCTAAAGCTATCAGCCCGCCAACGCCCGAGCAGACCAGATTGACCGCGTCGTTGTCGAATCCCTTGATGCCGCCGGCGTGTTTCGTCGGGGTGCCGCAGCCGTGCACTGCCCGCTCCGTGAATCTGCCGCACGGCTCGCACAACCGCCGCGCCTGGAGCGTTGCGCCGAGGATTGAATCGACGAACATGCCGGCCACCCCACCCGCCGCTGTTGCAAGAAAGAGGACGGGCCAGCCGGCAGCGAGCGCGGCGGCCGCCATGAACAGCGCGCCAGCGATGCCCGCGAGAGTTCCGAGGAGAGTGATGCCCCCCGAAGTCCCGGGCGGAACACGCTCGCCAGTCGTTATCAAGATCGGCGCCCCGCCGGCAAGCGTCCCGACTTCGGTGGCCCACGTATCGGCCGCCGAAGCCGCGAGCGCGCCGATTCCCACCGCATACCAGACCGGGGAGGCGGAAACCAGAAAGGCGATCGCGGCGGCGACAGAGATGCCCCCGTTCGCGATGGCTTGCGACGCGTCCCGCGTCCCGCCTTTGCCCATGACCGCGCCGACGATCTCCCCCTTCTTTGCGTCGCCCAGCCTCGAGAGGGCGGTCGAAACGATGAAAAACGCGAGCAGGATAATTCCCCAGCTCCATCCCGCGGCGATCGCGCAGGCTCCCGCGATGGTTGCCGCGATCGCCCCGCTCAGGGAGAGAGAGCCGATGCGGCGCGCGGCAAATGCGACCGCCGCCGCGACGAGCGCACCGAGAATCGCTCTAGAGAGCAAATCGTTCAGCTGTGACGACCCCTTTTTTCGTTGGGACGGATTGGATTGACGTTGAAAGCTGAACTGAACGAGTTGTCAGCTGCCAGCTACCGCAAAGAAGTTGGTAGCTGCGAGCCGCCTGCGATACGGACCGTTCGAATCGCGGAGCAGGGTGCCGCGCTTTCGCCACCGTTCATCGCCGAGCATGCACTTGCCTGTGCCCAGACCACGCTTCTGACGTCCCGACGTAGTGAGGCTGGCAGCTGTTAGCTTTAAAGCTGTCGGCTGACATCTCGTTCTTCTCAGTTGCAGTCCAAGTCCTTCAGCTTGAACGCGATCCGAAGCCCGGTTAGCTTGCGCTCTCCGCCAACCCGATAAATGTCCGGCACGATCAACGCCCTCGTCCCGCTCAGTCTCCTCGAAGCAGTTCGCAGCATCGACATCCCCGCGGGAGACGATGTCGAATATGTGCAGGAGCACCGGAACAAGCGACTTGGCCTCAGCGACACCGTGATCGCGCAGATCCGCCGCTACAAGGACGCGATGAAGCGCAATCAGCCGATCGCGAATCACGAAGCGACGGGCATCGCCCGCCTCATCGGCCGGCGCGGCGACGCCGACGACATATTCCTGCGCGCCGGGACGATCGTCGCGACGCGGACATACGAGATGATCTCGGGCTCGGCGCGGCAGATCATCCACCTGCTTCCGGGATTTCTCGCGCGCCCGCTCGCGTTTCGCCAGGTCAGGAAGGCGGGCGAGAAATACTTCGGCGCTTCGGTGCGCCGCGTCGGCGCCTCGATCGTGGTGGGCGTGCGCGATTCCGTGACCGTCGGCACGGCTCCCCGTGGGGCCGGGTGCACTTACTACGAGCAGGCGCTACGCGAGCTGCTGCGCCTGCTGGTGAACGGGGGCGGCATGATCGATCACGTCCACTGCCGCGACAAAGGGGAAGAGATCTGCGAGTGGCGCGCCGAGTGGCGCGCGGTAAAAGGCTAGCGGCGGCGCTGCGGCCGTGCTCACTCCCGAATCACTGCCGGCGCTCCAGGCGGCGCTCGGGCGCGCGGAACTCGACGGCTGGCTGCTCTACGATTTTCACGGATTGAACCCGATCGCTCGAGGGATGCTCGAGCTCCCCGGTATGACCACGCGGCGCATCTTCGTCTACGTCCCGCGCGCGGGGTCACCCGTCGCCATCACTCATGCGATCGAGCAGGGACCATGGGCCGGGTGGCCCCGAAGCTGGCGAAAGGAGAAGTACAGCAGCTGGCGAATCCTGGAGTCGCTGCTCGCGGATGTAGTTAAGGGGAAGCGCGTAGCGATGGAATACTCACCCGGAGACGCGGTTCCCTACGTCGATCGCATACCGGCCGGAGTCCTCGAGATGGTTCGGAGCGCGGGAGCGACCGTCGTCTCTTCCGCCGATCTCGTCTCCACTTTCTACGCGGTGTGGAGCGACGAGCAGCGCGCCTCGCACGAGCGCGCGGCCCGCGCGATCGCGATGATCGGCCAGGAAGCGATTCGACTCGCCGGCAGTCGTGCCGCGAGCCCGGAGCCTCTCACCGAACACGCGCTTCAGAGCTGGATCAGGGAGAGATTCGCGGCGGAAGACCTCATCACTGACCACGGGCCAATCGTCGCGATCGGCCCGAACGCGGCGAACCCGCACTACGAGCCCTCGGCGGAGAGCTCCGCCACGATCAAACGCGGAGACATTCTGCTGGTGGATCTCTGGGCGCGCGAGAAGGACGGAGTGTTCGCGGACCAGACGTGGATGGGATCGCTCGGGCCGCCGAGCGATCGGGACAATACAGTCTGGCTGGCGGTGAGAGATGCGCGCGATGCGGCGATCGCTCTTCTGCGCGCGCGGATTGGCGGCGGCAAGCAGGTTCGCGGCGGAGAAGTCGACGACGCCGCGCGAGCGGTGATCACGAAGCGCGGCTTCGGCGAGTTTTTCATCCACCGCACCGGTCACTCGATCGATCCGCGAGATCTCCACGGATCGGGCCCGCACATCGACAACCTTGAGACGCGCGAGGAGCGCGCGCTCATTCCAGGAGTCGGATTCTCCATCGAGCCCGGCGTCTATCTCTCCGGGGACGTCGGCATGCGCAGCGAAGTGAACGGCTTCATCGGTGCCGACGGCCTACTGATCACTCCGTCGGACTACCAAAGGGAATTGCTCGTCGTCTAGGGTCAGACGATCGGACGTTAGAAGCACAACGCAGGTCGTTGACCTTAGGCTAACAGGCTGTCAGCTGAAGCGCTTACAACTCACAACTGCTCTTGTGGGTTTTGTTTACCGCCGGATCAGCTCCCACACCGCCGGATCCTCGAGTCCGAGCCGCCATAGCGCGAACGTCGTCACACCGAGGCGACGGGAGTCGCGCACCAGCGTCTCGATCAGCACGTGATCGCTCACCCAGATCTCCCACCCCTCGGGGGAGCTCGCGTGCAGGGTCGCCGATCCCAGGTCCCGGTCGAGAGGCGTATTGGTCACTGTCGAGAGCCGGCGCGCGTCGTCGAAGCTGATGACCTCCGTCTCGGCGGTTCTTCTCCACCTGTATCCGTAAAGAGGGAGCGCCGCGACGATTCTCGCGGCGCCAACCTCGGCCACGCGCACGCCGAGCTGACGTCGCACCCATTCCGGGGAAGCGATGGGGCCCGGCGGCGAAGCGCTCCAATGCTGGTCATACAGCATGGGCATGATGATGTCCGCCGTCTGGAGAAGGAGAGCGCCCGGATAGGCCGCCGTGTCGCCCGCGGGCACGGCGATCGCGACCAGGCTGACTCCGTGCGCGCGAACCGAATCCGCGACCGCCCCCGTCACCAGCAGCAGCGCATCGAGATCCCGAGGCGTCATCCCCTCGAAGTCGATGACGACGCCACTGTAGCCACCCGAATCGACGAGAGCGGCTATCGCGCCGGCGGTCAGCGCCGCCGCATGCGCATTGCCGCCGAGGCCACGAATGATCTCCGGATGAAAGCGGCTGCCCTCGTATGAGGTGACGAGAGCCATCGTGCGGCCCGCGAGGCGAGGATCGCCCCCTAGACTGTCGCGGTACAGCTGCACCGGGCGGAAGCTGGTCGAATCGAGCGCGATCCATCCGGTCACCACCCGGCCGAGATCATCCGCGTGCTCCTGTACGGATATATCGCTCCGCCTGTCCCACGGTCCGGTGAATCCCCAGAAGTCGATCGCTCCGGGCGGACGCGCCGGAAGGTGGAGACATGCGCCGAGCGTGAGCAGCAGGAGCGTGCCGCGCAGAACAGGTCGCCTCATTTCCGCGTAATCCTTGTGTCGCGGCCGCCCTCGACACAAACTCCGGCTCCATGAGACATCTCTCAACCTACTTGAGCTTCGTTGCGCTCGCACCAGGCGTGCTCGGAGCGCAGACGACGTCCGATCTAATTCTTACGAACGGCCGCATCTATACGGTCGACCAGACGCGTCCGATCGTGTCGGCGCTCGCCGTCGGCGGGGGTCGCGTCGTATTCGTCGGGTCGGATGCCGAAGCCAGAGCAACCGCTCGAGGCGGGGCCCGGGTCATCGACTTGCGCGGCAACACCGTGATACCGGGCATCGTCGATGCGCACGCCCATCTCCTCGGACTCGGCACATCGCTCCGCCGCGTCAACCTCGCCGGCTCGGCGTCGTACGAGGAAGTCATCGAGCGCGTAACCGCGTGGGCCAGGAAAGCGAAGCCAGGCGAATGGATACTCGGTAGAGGGTGGGACCAGACACGCTGGCCCACGACAGCGTTTCCGACGCACGACGCGCTCTCCCGCGCGCTCCCCGACAATCCCGTCGTTCTCACTCGCGTTGATGGACACGCGCTGCTCGCGAACGCGAAAGCCATGGAGCTCGCCCGCGTCAACGCCCAAACAGCGGATCCCTCGGGCGGGCGCATCATGCGCTCTCCATCCGGAGCGCCATCGGGGGTGTTCGTCGACAACGCGCAGGATCTGATCAGGAGAGCGGTACCGTCATCCTCGCGTGATGAGAAGCGCAAGGCGATCCTCGCGGCTATCGACGAATGTAATCGGTGGGGGCTCGTCGGAGTGCACGACGCGGGCGCGGACGCATCGACGGTCGCGATCTACGAGGATCTCGCGAGAGCGGGCAACTACAACATCCGCAACTACGTGATGCTCAGCGATCCGGGCGACGTTCCAGCGGCGCTACGGAATCCGTATCTGCGGCGGGGTCCGCAGAACGGCCTTTACGGGGGACATCTGTGGATCAGAGCCGTGAAGCTCTACTCCGACGGCGCGCTTGGATCGAGAGGCGCGGCGCTCCTCGCCCCGTACGCCGATGAGCCATCTAACTCGGGACTGCTGGTGTCCAGGCCCGAACATATCCGGGCAATGGCCGAGATGGCGTTGCGCCGCGGCTTTCAGGTGAACGTGCACGCGATCGGCGATCGCGGAAACCGCATCGCGCTGGACGCCTTCGAGGCGGCGCTCCGGACCGTTCCGACAGCCAACCACCGCTTTCGCGTCGAGCACGCGCAGGTCATTAGTCCCGAGGACATTCCGCGCTTCGCCAGACTGGGGGTGATCCCATCCATGCAAGCGACTCATCAGACGAGCGACATGCGGTGGGCCGAGGCGAGGGTGGGACCTCAGCGCATTCGTGGTGGCTACGCGTGGCGCTCACTGCTGAATACCGGAGTCGTGATTCCCAACGGGACGGATTTTCCGGTCGAAGAGGTGAATCCGCTGCTGACATTCCACGCGGCCGTCACGCGACAGGATTCCGCCAACTCGCCGCCCGGCGGCTGGTACCCCGACCAGAAGATGACACGGGAAGAAGCTCTTCAGTCGATGACGATCTGGCCCGCGTTCGCCGGGTTTCAGGAGGCGGTGATGGGATCGCTCACGCCGGGAAAGTACGCGGACTTCGTGATTCTCGACCGCGACATCATGCGGGTGCCCGAGACTGAGATACTTTCCACCAGAGTACTTTCAACGTGGATAGGTGGGAAACGCGTTTACGAAGCGAGGTCGGTGCCATAGTTCTGTGCAGCAGTCAGCGAGATGCGCTACCCACCGCGCGCACTAGCGTCTGCAAAGAACTATGGTATCGGCGGCACATCGCTTGCCCTTCACTGACCAACTTCACTTCGACTCGATTCCAATGCTCCGCCGGTTTCTCGGCTACACAGTAGTCATACTCACCGCCACCGCCTGCTCGCGCGACGACACCGCGTCCGCTCATCCGAGGGATGAAGCGCGATCCGCCGCCGGCCGCGTTGTGCCACGCCCCGCCGTGATCACGCCCGCTTCTCAACCGTACAGAGTCGTTCAGGTCGGGACGCCTGGAAGCATCACGGGAACCTTCGACTTCGAGGGCCCGATCCCGGCCGACACCGTGATCCGTCCGAACGTCGATCAGGCTGTCTGCGGGAATTCCATCGTCGAGAAGCGGATCACGCGATCGGGGGGGGGGACGCGCGTGGGCGGCGTTCTCGTGTGGCTGACGGACATCAGAAGCGGGAAGCCGCTTCCGCTCGAGCGCCGCTTCGAGCTGACGAACGACGACTGCAAGCTCGATCCGTACATCCAGGTGATTTTTACCAACAGCACGCTCAACGTCGCGACCGAGGACCGGACTCTTCACACCAACCGGTTCATCAACGTCGGCACCGGAGAGGTAGCGGCGATCGCGCCGTTCAACGACAACGGCGAGGTCGTCCCGCTGGACCACACCTTCAAGGAGCCGGGGCAGATAGAGGTTGTTTGCGAGCAACATCCGTGGACGAAGGCATGGATCGCGGTCCTCGATCACCCCTACTCCGCGAAGACCTCCGCACTGGGAACGTTCAACATCGACGCGATTCCTCCGGGCAGGTATCGCGTCCGCGCGTGGCACCCGAGTCTGGGAGTGGAGGACGACAGCGTGACCGTGGCGGCGGGCCAATCAACGACTCTTGCTTTCAGGATGCGGCGGGCCGGGACTCCCGCGCCGGCGCCGATTCAGGTACCGGTTGATACTCAGCCGCCAGCTGCATCCAGCACTCCACCGGGGACGATCCCTCCGGCGGCATCAAGCACGCCCACATCGTCTAGTACTACGCGGGAAGTGCGACCGCGCTGAGAAAGTCTCGGCCCGATGGTTCGATGTTTGGCGGAGGGGATGCAAGTCCTGAGTTAACAGTTGGTTAGTTGGCCAGTTGACAGTGGTTTACAGTTATCAGTGCGCGCTACACTGAAACTGACAACCACTGACAACTAACAACTCAAGACTGTCAACTCAAAACTTGGATCGACCTTAAGTGACCTCGTACCGTCGTATCATACGAGGGCGTCGCCCGGCCTGAACTGTCCCCGATAAAGCCGCGAGTATACGCCTTCGGACGCGAGCAGCTCGGTGTGCTTGCCCTCCTCCACGATCAAGCCGCGATCGATGACGACCACTCTGTCCGCGCGCAGCACGGTGCTCAGACGGTGCGCGATGATGAGCGTGGAGCGCTGGCGCAGCAGATCCTCCATCGCCTCCTCGACAAGTCTCTCGCTCTCACTGTCGAGGCTCGACGTGGCTTCATCGAGAATTACCAGCGCAGGATTCTTGAGGAATACTCTCGCGATCGCGATGCGCTGGCGCTGTCCGCCCGAGAGCTTCACGCCCCGCTCGCCGACCCTGGTGTCGAAGCCTTCCGGCAGCCGCTCGATAAACTCCGTCGCGTGTGCCGCTTTGGCCGCCACCCTCACCGCTTGGTCCGCCGGCGTCGAGCCATCCTCGCCGATCGCCGCGTAAGCGATATTCTCGTGGATCGTTCCGCTGAAAAGAGTCGGTTCCTGTGGAACGATTCCGATCACGCCGCGAAGCTCCGCTAGCGAGAGCTGCCGGATGTCGATGCCGTCGAACGTTATTCTGCCCCCGGTCACGTCCCAGAACCTCGGCAGCAGCGATGCGATCGTCGTCTTGCCCGCGCCACTCGGCCCCACCAGCGCGACCACTTCTCCCGCGGCGATCCTGAGCGACACACCCTGGAGCACCTCGGGCAGCGCGGGATTGTAGTTGAAGACCACGTTTTCCATCACGACCTCGCCGCGAACGGGACGCGCAAGCCGCGCGGGCGTGATCGGATCCCGCACCGATGACTCCGCCTCGAGCAGGTCGAACACTCGTCGCGCCGCTCCGACCGCCTCCTGATACGCCCCGAAGAGCGACGCGAGAGATCCCACCGCCCCAGCGACGTACATCGCGTACAGTAGAAAGGACACGAGCGCGCCGGGGGTGAGACTTCCGTCCAGCACGAGTCGTCCACCCTGCCACAGCACCGCCACCACGCCGCCGAACCCGCAGAAGGTGAGAATCCCGAAGAAGGTCCCGCGGATTCTCGCGCGGCGGATCGCCGCATCGATTACGTCGCGCAGGTGGCGTCCGTAGCGGCGAACCTCCTCGTCCTCCCGCGTGTAGCTCTGCACCGTCCGGATCTGCGAGAAGGCTTCGTCCGCCGTTCCGGTCGCTTCGGCGACGCGATCCTGGACTCCGGTGCTCGCGCGGCGGAGCGCGCGCCCGAACAGGAATGCGGCGCCGACCACAATAGGCACAACCGCGAGTGTCGTCGCCGTCAGTTGCGGATGCGTGAGAGTGAGGAGCACGACGCCGCCGATGAGGAACATCGTCTGGCGGGCGAATTCGGAGAGGTTGTAGCTGAGAACGGTCTGGAGCACTGTCGTGTCTGACGAGAGCCGGCTGGTGAGCTCACCCGTCCTGCGCTCGGCGAAGAAACCGGGGGAAAGGTGAATGAGGTGAGCGAACAGATGCTCCCGAAGCTCCGCGATCACCAGCTCCGACGTCGACGTCAACAGGTAGACCTGGACGAAGTTGAGCACCGCCTGAATCGCGAACAGAGCCAGCAGCGATAGCGCGATCCGGTTGAGTAGCTCCGAATCCGCGGAGATGAAGGCGGCGTCGAGCAGATGCCGCACGATCTGCGGAAATGCGAGCGCGATTCCGCCGCTCAGGAGCAGACAGAGAAAGGCGATGATCAGTCGCCCAGTGTACGGCCGGATGCGCGGGAGCAGCCGACCGAGTGGGCGCGGGGAGCTCACTGGAGCCTGAGCGCGCGGAGTCGGCCGCTGCGCCGAGACCGCGAACTGCGTAGCTGGTGGGGGAGGGGGAGGGGGAGGGGGAGCCATCAGCCCAGCACTTTCCGATCTACGACCATTGCGACGAAGAGTAGCGCGAGGTAGAGCAGCGAGAACTTGTAGACCCACCACGCCGGCCCGGTCCAGTCAGCGACCGTGCTCACGCGAACGACTCCCATGAGGAGGACACCGCCAAGCGCCAGCGCTGAGACGAAGTAGATGACACCGAACGCGCCGAAAGCTACCGGGAGCAGCGTCAGCGAAATGAGAATCACGTTGTACCACACCATCTGGCGCATCGTCTCGCGCTCGCCCCAGACGAGCGGTGCCATGGGAATGCCGGCGCTTCCATAGTCCCGCTGCTTCAGCAGCGCGAGCGCCCAGAAGTGGGGCGGCGTCCAGTAGAACACGATGAGGAAGAGATAGACCGCCGTGAGATCGATGGTGCCGGTCATGGCCGCCCATCCGACCAGCGGGGGGAACGCTCCCGCGGCTCCGCCGATGACGATGTTCTGTGGTGTGGTGCGCTTGAGCCAGCGGGTGTAGACGAAGACGTAGAAGTAGAATCCCGCGAGAGCGAGAGCCGCGGTGAGCAGGTTGGTGAAGCGGGCGAGCACAAATGCAGCCGCGGTAGCGAGCGCCACGCCGAACGCCAGCACCGAGCGCGCGCCCATCCTCCCACTCGGAATCGGGCGGAGCCTCGTGCGCGACATCCGGATATCGATGTCGCGATCCAGATACATGTTCACCGCGTTGGCGCCTCCCGCCATCAGGTAGCCGCCGAGCAGTACGACGAGAACGAGGAGCCAACCTGGGTTTCCCGCCACGAACATCGGGGCGACGGTAGTCACGAGCAGCAGCGAGATGATCCGTGGCTTGGTGAGCATCACCAGATCGCGCAAGAGCGACGGCTGCGCCTGCTGTCCGACGACGGTCTCCATCTTACGTGCTCACGCCTTCCGGTGTCGCGAACTCGCCGCGCGAAGGAAACTCGCGTACGATCTCGGCGCCGGCGCCCTCGGCGTCACGTCGACCCGCCGCAAGCGCGGTGAGCGCGACGATCGCGATCCAGAGCGCGGTTCCCATCGCCTGGTGCATGGAGCGGAACGCGGCCGGAAGATGCATCTCCACCATCCCCGCGGCGATCAACACCTGCAGTACGACGGCGCTGAGCGCGATCCACGCGGCCCTCCTGATGAGCACCGGCGCGCCGCGCTTCTTCGCCGCGATAGCGAGCCCGATCAGATGGCCGAGCAGGAGAAACGCGAGGATCCTGTGCGTAACCTGTATGTGGAGCGGACTGCCCCCGCCCGTTGTCTGCATACACCACGGAAAACCCTGACACGCCAGCGGAGCGCCCGGAGTGTTGGCGGTGAGCGCGCCAAGAACCAGCGTGAGAAACGCGAGACCTGTAGCGGCTCGTCCGGCCCTGAATGTCCGCGGAGTGCGCGCGACAGCGGTCGTCGCTCCGAATCCCCCGGCGCGAACCACCGAGACCACTAGCACCGCGAGCAGCGTCATCGCGATCGCCAGGTGCGTCACCACCACCGCCGGGTTGAGCGCCATCTTCACAGTAACCGCACCGAAGATCGCGGCCACCACAACCAGCAGCACCGCGAGCAGGGAGGGGCGCAACACGCCTCCGCGCCCGCTGACACCCGGTTCCCCGCGCTTGAGAAACGCCGTCACCGCCAACGCGATGATCGCGAGAGACAGCGCGGCCGCGCCGTAACGGTGCGTTATCTCGATGAGCAGGTTCGGACCGCTGTCGACTGGCGTGAAGGCGCCGTAGCAATCGGGCCAGTGATCTCCGCACCCCATGCCCGAGCCGGTGATGCGCACGATCGCGCCGAATACCACCTGCGCGAACCCGAGAACGAGCGCGACATATCCGAGCCTGCGCAGAGTCGGCATGCGAGTCAGCGCCGAACCGCCGGCGGGTGCGCCGAGTGCGCGGGCTGCGTCATCGCGCCTGGATCGACACGGGAGTGATCCATCTGGCTGTGGGTTTCGCGGGCCTCGACCCGCCTCCAAGTCACGAGCAGGAGCGCGGAGAGTGCGATGGCGGGCAGAATCGCCCAGACGAGCTCACCGCCTCGCGATGCGGCAGGCACCAGTTCTGAGCGATTCCCGTTCTTTGCGGCGAAGCTCGATCGCAGAATCGCCACCTCGGCGACGGCGCAGGCGAGCGCGGCGATCCAGAAGATTGCCTCAGCCAGCGACAGATTCATTCAGGAGAGATGAGGGTGCTCTATCAGCGCGCCGCGGTTCATTGGCGCGCCGCGGTTCATCGGCGCGCCACAGTTCATCGGCGCGCCACAGTTCATGCACACGCTGATAAAGCTACTCGCGCACCGTGTGCCTTTGCACTACCGTATCCGCATGACCGACCCGGCCACCGCTCGCATCTCTTCTCTCCCTCGTCGGCTCGGTCTCTGGAGCGCCGTCGCCGTGCTGGTGGGTTCCACGATCGGATCCGGCATCTTTCGCTCGCCCGCCGCGATCGCCGACAAGCTTCCGGGTCCTCTTCCATTCCTCGCCGTCTGGGTGACGGGCGGACTGTTCGCTCTCTGCGGCGCGCTCACGCTCGCTGAAGTCGCGGGCGCTTATCCGAAGACCGGCGGAGTCTACGTCTTCATTCGTGAAGCGTGGGGACGCCTGCCGGCTTTTCTGTTCGGATGGGCCGAGCTGGCTCTCATCCGCGCGGCAGCCCTCGGCGCGATCTCGACGACGTTCGCGGAGTATATGATGCGCGTGATGGGATACGACACCCGCGTCACGCCGTACAGCCAGTACGTGCACTACGTCGCCGCCGCCGCGATCGTGCTCACCGCCGGTTTCAACTACGTGGGGATCAAGTGGGGATCGCTGGTACAGAATCTCACCACGCTCGCGAAGACGGGCGCCCTTTTCCTGATCATCGTGCTCGCGCTGGCGCTCGGCCTTCCCCAAACGGGTGGTCACTTTACGCCGGCGATTCCCGAGGGAAGCTTCACGCCGGTGTCGTTCGGCCTGGCACTCGTGTCAGTGCTCTGGGTCTACGACGGCTGGGCGGATGTCACCTTCGTGGGAGGGGAGGTCAAGGACCCCGAGCGGAATCTGCCGCGCGTGCTGATCTATGGTACGCTCATCATCATCGTGCTTTATCTGCTCGCTAACATCGCGTATCTGGCGGTTCTTCCGGTTGGAGAGATCAGACGCTCGAGTCTCGTCGCGGCCGACGTCGCCGACCGGCTGATGGGAGTCTCGGGAGTGGCGTTCGTGGCCGCGGCGGTGATGGTGTCGACGTTCGGAACGCTCAATGGTTCGGTGATGACTGGCTCGAGAGTTCTCTTTGCGATGGCGGAGGACGGCCTGCTGTTCAAGCCCATTGCTACCGTGCACCGGAAATTCCGGACGCCGAGCGTGGCAATCTCCCTCAGTGCCACTCTGGGAGTGATCTTTGTGCTCCTCGGAACCTTCGAGCAGCTCGCGGATGCCTTCGTTACGGCGATCGTGCCCTTCTATGCCCTCGCGGTGGCGTCCGTGTTCGCGTTCCGTCGCCGTCCGGGATACCGGCCGCCGTTCCGGGTACCCGGATATCCGCTAGTGCCGGCGGTATTCATCGTGGGGACGATCCTGCTCCTCGGAAACGCGATCATCGACCCGACGAGCCGCACTCCGACGCTGGCGGTGCTCGGCGTAATCCTCCTCGGGATACCGGTTTTTTATCTCAGCCGTGGACGAAGAACGGCGAGCGGCGCCTGACACACGGCGAACACCGTAGTGTTGCCCAACGGTGACAGGTTTTCTCTTGCTGACTCCAATCACCCGACGCTACCTTCTTGTTTCTGTCAGGCAGCTTCTTCCAGAATCCTCTGGGGCGATGTCTTTCTTGACCCCACAGCGAGCCGGATCATAGCTTTGACTTTCCTTCTCCGGGATACCCCATGATCAAAGTCCGTCACTCGTCCCTTTACGCTGGCGTGTTAGCGCTGCTTTTTGCCGGTTCCGGGACTGCCATCGCTCAGGGTATCACCACCGGCGCCGTTACCGGCACGGTTACCGACCCAGTGGGAAATCCGGTTCCTTCTGCCCAGGTTCAAGTCGTCAATCGCGCCACGGGCTTCATTGCCAACGCGACCACTCGCGAGAACGGGCTTTACTTCGTCCAGGGTCTCGAGGTCGGCGGCCCCTACAGCGTCACCGTCCGACGTATCGGGTACCAGCCGTCCACCCAGGACAACATTACGGTTGCCCTCAGTCAGGCGAGACGCGTCGATGTCCGGCTCACCGAGCAGGTAGTTGCCCTGGCCACGGTCGAGGTCAGAGGGACAACTACCGATATCATTGCGCCGACGATGATGGGGACCAGAACCACGCTCAACGACACGGCAATCCAGCGACTGCCGAACTTATCGCGCAGCCTTACCGACCTTATCCGGGTGGCGCCGCAGGTTTCGCAATCCGGTCCGGGCTATTCAGCCGGGGGAATGTCGAATCGTATGAACAACATTCAGCTCGATGGCGCCACTGA
The DNA here is from genome assembly GCA_964391175.1 of uncultured Gemmatimonadaceae bacterium. GTDB lineage: Bacteria > Gemmatimonadota > Gemmatimonadetes > Gemmatimonadales > Gemmatimonadaceae > UBA4720. Next base: position 19,231 of record CAYMKQ010000033.1, read on the forward strand.
GCGCGACGTGTTCGGTCTGGGATCGACGGGCCAGCCCGGCGCCGAAGTTGGCGCGCGCAGCGTGTCGCTCGAAGCAGTGAAGGAGATCCAGATCCTGCTGGCGCCGTTCGATGTCAGACAGGGAAACTTCGGCGGCCTGCTGCTCAACGCCGTCACCAAGGGTGGCACTAACGAGCTGCATGGATCGGCGTATCACGGGTTCCGCAACCAGACTTACGGTCGCAACGTTCCCGCGCTGCGCAACACTCTCTATAATCGGTCGCAGTGGGCGTTCACCCTCGGCGGGCCTATCATCAGGGACAGGCTGCATTTCTTCATCGCCCCGGAATTCCAGACGGAGAACCAGCCTGTCAGCGGGCCGTATCGCGGACAGGTGGGAGCGGTCAACCCCCTCGAGGTGGCGGCAGCAGATCTGGACCGGTTCGAGAGCATCATGACCGGGTACGGAGGCAACCCCGGGAGCATGGGGTTGGCTACCAGACAGAAACCGCTCAGCAACGTGTTCGCGAGGCTGGACTGGAGAGTGAACGACGTTCACCGTGCAGTCATTCGCTACAACTTCAGCGACGGAGAAGAGACCGAGCGCGAGTTTAACTTCCGCGCTCAGAACCGCGCGGTCTATACCTCCAACTTTCACACCTTTTCCATCGTAAAGAAGGCGCCCGTGCTACAGATCTACTCCAACTTCTCCGGCGGCTCCTTCAACGAGCTATTCCTCGGCTACAACAGCTACCAGCACCGCCGTGTTCCGAATCTCATCTTCCCGCAAGTGACGGTCACGGTCCCGCAAGTGGGTGGAGGCAGCGCCAGCATCATCGGTGGCGCGGACCAGTTCTCGATGAAGAACGAGCTCGACACCGAGACCTACGAGCTCACCGACAACTTCACCATCCCGCTAGGCAGCCACAACCTCACCATTGGAACGCGCAATGAGCTGGTGAAGTTGCGCAACCAGTTCAATCAGAGCTCCTACGGAATATGGTCTTTCCGCAACCTCGACAGTCTGGCTGCCGGCAACGCCAATACCTTCCGGAAGGCGTTCATCCTCCAGAACGATGGCAACGTCTTCTTCGACGCCTTGCAGACCGCTCTGTACGTGCAGGATCAGTGGCAGGTCCGCTCCGACCTGAACTTCACGCTCGGTCTTCGCGCTGACGTCTCCAGCTTCTTGAAGGATGTGGGTTACTCCGCGCCGATCGACAGCGCCTACGGGCGCCGTACGGATGACATTCCAAAGCGCACGGTTCAGTTCTCGCCGCGCATCGGCTTCAACTGGGACATCGGTGGCACCCAGGTAAACCAGCTCCGTGGCGGTATCGGCCTATTCGTCGGGACTCCCCCGTATGTCTGGCTGGAAAACGCCTACATCAACAACGGGCTTACCACAGTCTTCCTGAACTGCAACACCGGTGGAAGCCCCGATCCGGCGCCGACGTTCCGGGCGGATCCTACGCCCATCACGGCTTGCGGTAACGGCGCGGGGTCAGCCCCGATCGGCGCGGTCAATTTCCTCGCGTCGGATCTCAAGTTTCCGCAGCCGCTGCGTGCCACCCTCGGTTTCGATCGTCAGCTGTTCGGCGATCTCGTCGCCACCGTCGAGGGACTCTACTCCAAGACCCTGAACCAGTTCTTCTTCGTCAATCGCAACCTCGTCGCCCCGCGTGGTGTCGACAAGCGAGGAAGAGTTCTGTACGGCGATACCATCCGCCTCAACGGGCAGTCGCAACCATCCCTTCCGCCGCGAGTGGTGGCCAACGGTGGAGCGAGCCGTTTCAGCGAGGCGTTCGACATCATCAATCAGAGCAAGGACTACGCGTACAACCTCACCTTCCAGCTCGCCAAGCGTTACTCCAACAACTGGCAGGGGACGGTTTCGTATACCCGCTCCCGGGCCCGTGACGTCCAGAGCTTCACGTCGAGCACGCACATCTCGAACTGGCGGTTCGGCCGGACCTATGCCGGAAATCAGCTCGAGCCGACTACCGCCGTCAGCTACTTCGACCAGCCGCACAAGTTCGCGATGAGCGGCACCCGGACGGTCACGCCGTTCGGTGACCTCACGACCGACCTTTCCTTCGTCTTTCAGAGGGTCTCGGGTCCTCCGTTCGACTACGTCTACGGCGGGTTCTCGGGGGCCGGCGATCTGAACGCCGATGGCAGCCTGGGCAACGACCTGGTCTATGTTCCGAGAGACGCGCGCGATCCGACGGAGATCATGTTCCGTCAGAGCGGAGCGATCACTCCGGCCCAGCAGGCCGATGCATTCGAGAGGTATATCACCAGCTCGAAGTGTCTGAGCGCCAACAGGGGCCGCATCCTGAGCCGCAACTCTTGCCGCAATCCGACCCAGAATACGTTCGACCTGTCGATTCGCCAGAATCTCCCGATGTTCGGGCGCCAGCGCGTCTCGGCACAGCTGGATTTCTTCAACTTTGGCAACGCCATCAACAGCGACTGGGGTCACATCCGTAGCGCCGGAGGCTTCAACAACGTCAACCTCCTCACCCACGTCGGACAGACCAGCATCGATCCAAAGGTCGCCGATCCGATTTTCACCTTCAACCTCAACCAGCAGGAGTTCCGGACTGGTGATTCCGCCTTCGATTATTGGCGGGCGCAGATGGGCTTCAGGTACAGCTTCTAGCGCCTCGTAGGCGGTCGGCAGAACTGCCACTGCAACTGCAACTGCAACTGAACGAGTTGTGAGCGGGCAGCTCTAGCTGCCAGCCGATAGCTGCCTACGTCGGGACGTCATCACTGGCGTGACGGAAAAAATGTGTAGTGCGCGGGTAATATAGGTTCGGCAGTTGCCTGTGCCCAGACCCGCGGCGGTAACGTCCCGACGTCCGCAGCTATCAGCCAAGGGCTTTGAGCTGTCAGCTGACAACTCGTTCAGTTCGCAGTTGCCGTTTCGGAACTCTCTTCCTAAAAGACGCTCACGTTGAAGTACCGCTTCGGGTTCCTCTTCACGTCCGCCAG
>CAYMKQ010000034.1:0-14905 GCA_964391175.1 uncultured Gemmatimonadaceae bacterium
CTTCGGACCTTCATGCCCCGGGGTTTCCCGTTGAACGGTGGGCGTAGCGCCTTCGCACAGGGTCAGATCGTGCATTTGCGAGCGGCGGGATGGCTACTTAGTATCCGAGGGCAACTCCATCCAATCGCATGAGTCTTCTTTTCTCCTACCTCCGGAAATACCGATCGCTCGTTCTTCTGGCGCTGCTGCTGGCCGCGATCAATCAGGTATTCTCCCTGCTCGATCCGCTCATCTTCCGCCACGTCATCGACGACTACGCGACGCGCTTTCGCGAGTACACGACTTCGCAGTTCATCAAGGGCGCGGGGACGCTGCTCCTCATGGCGATGGGCGTCGCGTTCATCTCCCGCGTCGCCAAGAACTTCCAGGACTATTTCGTCAACGTCATCACGCAACGACTCGGCGCCGAGATGTACTCGGATGGGATACGGCATTCGCTGGAGCTGCCCTATTCGGTGTTCGAGGATCAGCGTAGCGGTGAGACGCTCGGTAAGCTCCAGAAAGTCCGGTCCGACGTCGAGCGATTCATCGGACTCTCCATCAATCTCGTCTTCACCACGCTCGTGGGTGTGGTGTTCGTCGTCATCTATGCGCTGACGGTCCACTGGACCATCGTCCCCGCCTTTCTCGCCACCGTCCCGCTGCTCGGTCTCCTGAGCTGGGTGCTGAGCGGCCGCATCAAGTCGATCCAGAAGGTGATAGTCGCCGAAACGACGGCGCTCGCGGGATCGACGACGGAGTCTCTCCGGAACATCGAGCTGGTGAAGAGTCTGGGACTCGCCGATCAGGAGGTCGTGCGCCTGAACGCGACGACGCAGAAGATTCTCAGGCTCGAGCTGAAGAAGGTGAAGTACATCAGGAGCCTCAGCTTCATTCAGGGCACTTCGGTGAACCTCCTGCGGACGTGCATCCTGTTCCTGATGCTGTACCTGATCTTCACGCAGAAGATCACGGTCGGACAGTTCTTCTCGCTCCTCTTCTACTCGTTCTTCATCTTCGGTCCTATGCAGGAGCTGGGGAACATCATCAACGTCTACCGGGAGGCTGAGGTCTCGCTCGCCAACTTCCGGAAGATTCTGGAGACGCCGAAGGACCCGAAGCCGGCCAATCCGGTTCCACTCGCGGACATAGAGAGGCTGGAGTTCGAGGACGTCGGGTTCATGCATCAGACCGCGACATCGCCCGCTCTCACCGACATTTCGTTCGCCGTCACCCGGGGCGAGACGATCGCTTTCGTCGGACCGTCGGGCGCCGGCAAGACCACGCTGGTGAAGCTTCTCGTCGGACTGTATCCGCCCAGGGATGGGCGCATACTATACAACGGGCTGTCGAGCGACGAGGTCGACCTGGACAAGCTGCGCGAGCAGATCGGGCTCGTGACGCAGGACGCGCAGCTCTTCTCGGGCACGATCCGGGAAAACCTGCTGTTCGTGAATCCGTACGCCAGTGACGCTCAGTGCCTTGACGTGCTGCACAAGGCAGCCGCGCACACTCTCCTGGCGCGGGCGGACAAGGGACTCGACACCGTCATAGGAGAAGGCGGGGTCAAGGTCTCCGGAGGGGAGAAGCAGCGGCTCTCGATCGCGCGGGCGCTGCTTCGGGATCCGCACCTGCTCGTGTTCGACGAGGCTACCTCCTCGCTGGACTCCCTCACCGAGGAGGAGATCAGCCGGACGATGCGGGATGTCGCCAACTCGCGGAAAGTGATTACGATCCTTATCGCCCACCGACTGTCGACTGTCATGCACGCCGACCGCATCTACGTCCTGGAGCGGGGGAAGATCGTGGAGGCAGGCCAGCACGAGGACCTGCTGGAGCGCACCGGCCTGTACTATGCGATGTGGCGTCAGCAGGTCGGCGAACGCCGCACTACTCCGCAGCTACCGGCGGCGAAGCCGGTGCAGCTCGTGACCGCCTGACCCGACACGATCACCTACGCCTTCAACTCTATCGATATGACCGACGACGCCGGCAAGCTGAAAAAAGGAAACTTCATGAGCGCGCTGGAATCGATCCGCACCGAGGCGGAGCGTCTCAGGGAGAGGAGCGATCTGTCGCCGGAGGTGAAGGCAGGTCTGAGCCGCATCGTCGCGCTGTCGCGAGGGAAGTTCGACCTGGGCGGCGATACCGAGTAATCCGTGAGGCGGCTCGATTCGCTGATAGGACTGCAACTGAAGAACTGTAGCTACCAGCTGATAGCTGAACTACGCTGTCAGCCGCCAGCTGCCTACGACACTGACTGTTCGAACCGCGGATCACGGCGCCGCGCTGTCGGCCTTGGTGCGAAGTCGCACTTGTCCGTGTCCCGGAGCTGCATCCCGTGCCGTCCCGATGTATTGAAGCCGGCAGCCGGCAGCTTGAAGCTGAGAGCTGGCAGCCTGTTCTTCTCAGTTGCAGTTCGCCCCTTGAGCTGGCGATCTAAATGATTCCAACCCTCCTGCCCCGACCGGCATCCTATTCCCGCCTGAGATGATGAGAACGGCGTTGGTATCGGAGACGGCAGGGTCGCCGGAACGTGGGAACGAACGGGCGGCACTGGACTCAATCCAGCGCGCGCAGGCCGGTGATGTCGACGCCTTCGAGCTCCTGTACCGGGAGCACTCCGGCCGGATGTACGCGTTGTGTCTCCGGCTCACGGCGGGCGACGCCAACGATGCGACGGAGCTGCTGCAGGACGTCTTCATTCGGGCGTGGAGAAGGCTGGCGACCTATCGAGGAGAGTCCGCATTTGCGTCGTGGCTCCACCGGCTGGCGGTGAACACGATGCTGGAGAACGCGCGAAGCGACCGCAGAAGGACGGCGCGGGTGCTGCCGATGGACGACACCGCGCGGCTCGCTGGCGCCGCGCGCTCCAGCGGCGTGGAATTACGAATGGACATGGAAAACGCGATTGCGTCGCTTCCAAAAGGCGCCCGTCTCGCGTTCGTGCTGCACGATGTGGAAGGATATCAGCACCAGGAGATCGCCGCGCAACTCGGCGTCTCCGTCGGAACGATAAAGGCGCAGCTCCATCGCGCGCGCAGGCTACTCAGGGAGAGGCTGGAGAGATGACACATGACGTCATCAGACATCTGCTGGACGACTACGTTACGCGCGAGCTCGCCGAAGATGCGCGCTCTCCGGTCGCGGATCACATCGCCGGCTGCGAGATCTGCCGGGCGGAAGTGGAGAGCCTGGAACGGGTCATTGCTCGCGCGGCGGAGCTGCCCCGATCGATTGAGCCGCCCGCCAAGGCGTGGTCCAACATCCGTGCGGCGATCGAGCGTGATGTGAAGGCATTGGCGCCTGGCGGTTTCCTCGCGATCGGGTTCTGGCGGAAACCCTACGTGCTGGCCGCCGCCGCGCTGCTGGTGGCGGTGCTCTCGTCGGGCGGGACGTTTCTCTATCTGAGCCGCAGTCCGGAAAAGTCCGTGGCCGTCTCTCCGGGTGCGGGAAGTGGCGAAACGCTTGCCCGTCTCACCGCGTTCACCATGGAAGAGAATACGTATCTCCGCAACGCCCGGGTCCTCCAGGATCTTCTCGAGCAGGAGCAGGACGCGCTCGCGCCGGAGACCGTGGCACAGCTCAAGGCGAGCCTCAACACGATCGACGAAGCCATTCTCGAAGCACGGAACGCTCTGGCGCGCGATCCGGCGAACAAGATGCTGGTCGAGATGTTGTCGGCGAGCTACCGGCAGAAGCTCGATCTGCTGCGGCGCAGCACAGAGATGACGCGGGGGAGCTGAAGTGAGCCCGCTCGGTTCTTTCGCAAAAAGCCTCAGGGTGTTTTGCCCGATGGTCCTAGCGATTGCGCTGCTCGCGGCCGTATCGCCGCTCTCCGCTCAGAAGAAGGTGGAGCGGAAGCTTCCCCTCGGCATGGAGGGAGCGCTCCGCATTCACAACATGGTCGGCAGCGTGATCGTGCGCGGCTGGAACAAGGACACCGTGCTGGTGCGCGGCACGCTTGGCGCCGGCGACGAGCTCTTCATGGGGGGCGGATACACAGGCGCGAAGATGTTCGTCGAATCCAGCAACGAGCGTAACCCAAAACCGACCAGGCTCGAGGTGTGGGTACCGTCGCGGGTGCGTCTCTGGGTGAAGACCGCGACCGCGAGCATAGATGTCAGCGGTGTGACGGGCGGACTCGACCTGTATGTCGTGAGCGGCACGATCGACGTCGCCGGCAGTCCCCGCGAGCTGAACGCCGAGGCGATTGACGGGGACATTCACATCACCGGCTCACCCCCGTGGCTCCGCGCGAAGAGCGCGACGGGGACGATCACGTTCCGTGGAGCGAGTGCCGACGCGGCCCTCTCGACGGTGAGCGGTCCCATACGAGCGGAGGGCGGCCCGTTCGAGCGCACCAGGATCGGGACGGTGACCGGCAACATCAGCTTTTCCGGTTCGCTCGACAGAAGCGGCGCCTTCGATTTCGACACTCACAGCGGGAGTATCGACATCGCGGTTCCCGAGACGACGAATGCTTCATTTTCCGTCGTGACCATCGCCGGAAATATCGATAACAGGCTGTCGAAGACCCGTCCCTTCGCGGGCAGGTTCGGACGCGGGGCGGAGCTGACGATGGAAGCGGGCGGTGGAGGCGCGAAGGTGTCGGTACGGACTTTCAAGGGTCCGGTCACCATCAGACGAGCACAGTAAGGATTCGGGGGGGGGGGCGTTAAACCTCCGGGGCGCGAGCGGCATCGTAGAAGCGCCAAGAAAAACTTCCTCAGGAGAATCCCAATGAAACGCACACTGCTCCGCTCGATCGCGCTCGTCTCCGCGCTCACGCTGACCGCTTTCGGCACCGCGCTGGCGGGACCGCCGTGGATCGCGATCGAATACCCGGCCAATCCGTTCGATCGCACATCGCGGGATGCCTTCCTCACGGTGCGCACCTACCATCACGGCGAGCTCCAGTCCAGGACCGTGACGGGAACGGCGGAAGGTGTGGTGAATGGAAAGCGGCAGACGATGCGGCTCGACATCCGGCCGGGGTCGCAACCCGGGATGTACGCAGTACGGTGGCAGCGGCCGGCGACGGGCAGATGGGTGCTGGTGATCAACAGCTCCAACCAGGGCGTCGTCGACGCAAGCGCCGTGGTCGAGATCGGCGTGACTGGCGGCATAGCGGGTGTGACGGTTCCGACACGCCACGTGGGTGATGGGTGGATCGGTCCGCGGGCCGTGGCGGCATCAGAAATCGAAGGATTGCTCCAGGGCCGTGCGATCGTGAGCGCGGCAGGGCCGGCGCGAGCTGCCGCCAGGTAGCGGATACCTTCGCAAGAAAAAAGGTATGAGTCCCAGGTCTAGTTGATATTTGGGTGGTGCCTCGTTACCAGAGTGTTGATCCCGTCGAAGGATTTTCACTCACACGGATACAAGGACACCACCTGGGTACGGCTCAGCTCGTCCGCAGCAGCCGCGCCTTGAGCCCCACAGGATTCACGTGGCACTCGTTCTTCGTCACAACCACCCCGGTCTGGCTAAACGACGAGTAGCCGGGTCGCCGGATGGAGACGTCGTACGTGCCTGACCGTTCGCCGGCGGCTGCCAAAAACGACCCCGGACCAGCCGCAACGGAATCGACGTAGCCCCCCTCACGAACAATGAGGGAGGAGCCGGGAGTAATGTCGGCACCGGTGGCCGCGTCGCTGACGGTCGCCGAGATGCCGTACACGAACTGCGCGGTGCACACGGTGCCACCATTCATCGGAAGCTGGCACGCGCCCGCGAGCAGGGGCACGGCGACGATGCCGGCGCGCACGCGGCGCGCGGCTTTACGGAAGTTGCGTGCGTGCATTTTTTTGCTATTGGCCTCTCAGGCTGTTCAGACTTCGCTGGAGCTCGCCAGTCCGTCGCGCAGAGAAGTCGGCGAGGCAACGCGCGCGAACTGGGGCCCAGAGCGCCCCCTCCTGACTTCGCGGCTGGTTGCGGCATTCGTTGTCACGAGTGAAAACCCATTGCCGCTGCGCCTCACGAAAGCGTTCCTCGAGTCCTGATCCGCCGGAAATCCGGGCCTGGGCGATGAGCTCCTGGTAAACACGATTGAGGCTGACGTCAGCTCTCGCGATCGAACGGTTGAGACAGGTACGCTGGTCCGCGGCCGCCGGTGACTCGCACGGATCTCCAATGGCCTCGCCGGCTTGCACGGGAGGCACCCGCGTTGGACCCGGAGTATCGGTGGCTCTCCGCGGCTCGATCATCGCGGGAGATCCACTGGTACTGCCTCGCTCTCTCACCACGGCCGGAATGGTCGTGTCGGCGTCCATGGCGGCCGTGTTACGATTCGCCTGAGCGAGGTCATGGAGCAGCATCGTGTCCTGCGCGACTTCGGGGGTATTCGTTTTTTCGGACCCGCTACAAGAAGATACGACCGCCAGCAAGGTCAGTACGAGGGTAGCGGAAAAGCGTGCGAAAGGCGTCTTCATATGTTCCGCAATCAGGGGGGGTGGGCTTCCATTGTAGGTCGGGCAGATGGCGTGCCAGTGGCGGGCTGGAAGTGCGGCAGCTCACGCCCGGAATGCGCCAGAGTTGCACCCGATACAGATTACAAACCAGATGAATCGCGAGAGAGGGATGCCGGAGCCCATTACAGTGATCAGAACGTTCGCCAATGAAGTGGAAGCACATGTGGCGCAAGCGGTTCTGGACGCTAACGGGATCGATTCCGATCTGATCAGGGATGACGCTGGTGGAATGATGCCGTGGCTCCAGTGGCTGCATCCCATACGTCTGGTGGTAAGGGAGTCTGACAGCGCCCTCGCGGTGGAGCTGCTGGACTCGCCGCCGGGTGCCTCCTAGGTCGAGCGCTGCATCCGCGCCTCGCGCAGCTGAACGTTAGCTTACTCGAATGCGCCCACTTTTCCGATCCCCTGTACGACGGACCACCACCCGCCTCATCCGTGCGCTAATCCTCCTCTGTTTGCTTGGCGCGAGTCTGCCATTGAACGGGCAGCCCAGCGACAAAGACCTCGCGCGTGCGAGACGAATCCTGAGGCAAACCCCGCTGATCGATGGCCACAATGACCTCCCGTGGCGGATAAGAAAAGACTCTGTTGCCCGCGGCGACGTGGATGCATACGAGCTGAGACGCCGCACTCCGGGACACACCGATCTGGCGAGGCTGAAAGCCGGAATGGTCGGCGCGCAGTTCTGGTCTGTCTACATACCCGGCGACTACCGGGATTCCGGATACGCGCGCGTGCAGCTCGAGCAAATCGATATCGCGCGCCGGATAATCGCCAGGTACCCCGACCGGTTCGCTCTCGCGCTCACATCGGGAGACATCAGGCGGAATTTCAGGCAGGGAAAGATCGGCTCCCTCCTCGGAATCGAGGGCGGGCACGCGATCGAGAACTCCCTTGGCGCCCTGCGCGCGTACTACGACCTGGGCGCCCGCCTCATGACGCTCACCCACAACGTCACGCTCGACTGGGCAGATGCCGCTCTCGATTCCGCCAAGCACAATGGACTGACGCCGTTCGGAGACAGTGTCGTGCGGGAGATGAACCGGCTGGGGATGCTGGTAGACCTCTCCCATGCCTCTCCGGCGACGATGAGCGACGCTCTGAACGTCACCCAGGCGCCGGTCATATTTTCTCACTCGGCAGCGCTCGGCCTGGTGGATGTTCCGCGCAACGTCCCCGATTCGATACTCCGCCGTCTTCCGGCAAACGGTGGAGTGGTGATGGTTACCTTCGTCCCGTCCTTCGTATCGTCCGCCGTGCTGAAGTACGAGATGTCGGTACGTCCAACGGTAACCGAGCTGAGACAGCGGTATGGAAACGACACAGTCGCCATCAGGCGTGCGGTCGAGGCGTGGAGAGCGATGAATCCGTCACCGCGCGCGACACTGGCCGAAGTCGCGGATCACATTGACTACATACGCCGAGTCGCAGGCGCGGATCACGTGGGCATCGGCGGAGACTTCGACGGGATCAGCGAAACTGTCGAAGGACTCGAGGATGTCTCCACCTACCCCGCGCTCTTCGCGGAGCTTGCGCGAAGAGAATGGTCCGACGCCGATCTGAAAAAGCTTGCGGGCGAGAACGTATTGCGCGTATTCGCTCAGACGGAGCGCGTCGCGGCTCGGCTGAAGAAATCAATGGGCCACTCCAGCCTCTGGCTATCGCCGCCTGCCTGAGGACCAGTGCACAGCACGAATCTGCCAACCCCTGGACGTCAGGCCTAGAATCATCAGCTCGGCTCCCGTGCTGTCGATCTCACGGCCCCGGAACGATCCACGTGCAGAAGAGGTCGAGACGAGCCAGGCGGTATTTCCCTCGCGCGAATAGGACACGAGCACGGAGCTCGAAGGGACTGTCTTCGCGAACTCGATATCCGCGGTAAGGTGGTGGGCGAAATACTCCGCCCTGGTCTCGACACTTCCTCCCTCGAGAACCTTCAAGTCCGGCGCGAGAAGACTCTTTATGGCCACGGTATCCCCGCTGGCAAGCGCTGCGTGGAAACGGGACGCCACGCCGACAATCGCGGCAGAATCGGCTCGCGCGCCATGTGAAGGATTATGCGTGTCTTTCTGCCGCGCCTGGGCGCTCGCCACGCCGCCGAAAATCAGGATACCGAGAACGGGCAAAGCCAGGTACTTCATTCGAGACATCGATATCCCCAGATGGAGTGAGAGCGCTGGTGAGTGGTCCCGTAATGTAGCAACGGCATGCGCGGATTCCATTTCCGATGGCAAGTAAATAGACTTCGCTCTGTGAGCATCCGTCGCGGAGTTGGGCTGCTGAGGGCAGCGATGAACCTTCCATGACCGCGCACGACCATCACGCCCACCACGACCACGCGTCGATGATGGCTGATCCCGCAATGGCGGCGGAAATGGAAGCCGACATGCGCCGCCGGTTCTGGGTGGCCCTGGCTCTTACGATCCCAGTCACGATGCTTGCCGGGCACGTCCCCGGGCTTCCGATGCTGGTACATCCTCCACTGTCCGGCTGGCTCGGGTTGTTGTTTTCGACACCAGTGGTCTTCTGGTGCGGGTGGATATTCCTCTCGGGAAGCGTCTCCGCTCTGGCGCGCCGAAAACTCGACATGTCGGTGCTCATCGCGACGGGAGTGCTGGCAGCGTACCTGAGCAGCGTCTATCTGACTGTGATCGGCTATCCTGCCTCCTACTACGAAGCGGCGGCGATGCTGGTGACCTTTGTACTGTTCGGTCACTGGATGGAGATGAAAGCGAGGCGCGGCACTTCCGATTCCCTCCGCGCGCTTCTTGATCTCGTTCCTCCGACAGCGCGTGTCGTCAGGGAAGGATCCGAAATCGAGATCCCAACCGCGGACGTCAGGGTCGGCGACACACTCAGCGTCTGGCCTGGGGAAAAGATTCCCGTCGATGGAGAAATCGTCGAAGGTGAGACGGAAATCGATGAAGCGCTGGTGACGGGTGAGAGCAACCCCGTTCACCGGAAGCCCGGTGACGCGGTAGTAGGCGGCGCAATCAATGTAAGCAGCGCGATGAAGATCAGAGCGACAAAGGTTGGGAGTGAAACCGTTCTGGCGCAGATCGCCGCGCTTGTCGAGAAAGCTCAAAACTCCAAAGCGCCAGGGCAGCGCCTCGCTGACAAGGCCGCCGGCATCCTCGTCGTCGTCGCAGTGGGATCGGGCCTTCTTACTTTCATCGGTTGGAAAGTATTCGCGGAAGCGCCGTTTCTCACGGCACTCACCTTCGCGATCTCAACGATCGTAATCGCGTGTCCCGATGCGCTCGGCCTGGCCACGCCGACCGCCGTGGCCGTGGGCACTGGGCTTGGCGCTCGACATCACATCCTTATCAAGGATGCCGCGACGCTCGAGGGCGCCAGTCGGGTTCAAGTGGTAGTGCTCGACAAGACCGGAACTCTCACCGAAGGCAAGCCGAGCGTAACCGAGGTACGACCGCTCGGAGATGTCCCGATGGATTCGTTGCTGCCGCTGGCAGCTGCCGTCGCGGCATTCTCGACTCACCCGTTGTCTCGAGCCATCGTGCGGGCGGCTGTTGATCGGTCCGTGCGAATTCCAGCCGCGAAGGAGATCGAGAATGTGCCTGGAGGAGGTGTTCGCGGCCGCGTAGGAGTACAAAGCGTCCTGATCGGCAACGAGAAACTGCTCGAGCAATCAGGCCTGGATCTCAGTGGGGCGAAAGCCATCGGCGACGAGCTCGCTTCCAGCGGTCGATCGCTGACCTATGTGGCCGCGGACGGCAAAGTGCTCGGGGTTCTGGGAATAACCGACCCGGTGCGCACCTCGAGCCGGGAAGCGATCGATCGACTGAAAGCTCTCGGAATCGAGCCGATATTGATGAGCGGCGACAACCCGCAGACAGCGGAGCGCGTGGCGCGCGAAGTGGGTATCGATCGCGTGTACGCGCAGGTGCGGCCCGCGGATAAGTCGGCTCGTGTGCAGGACCTTCAGTCTCATGGGAAGGTTGTGGCAATGGTAGGCGACGGAATCAACGATGCCCCCGCCCTGGCTCAGAGTGACATCGGCATTGCAATCGGGTCGGGCACCGACGTTGCGGCGCAAGCGGCCGACATCGTGCTGATGCGGTCGGATCCCGTCGACGTATCGCGCGCAATTCAGCTGAGCAAGGCAACCGTCCGAAAGATGAAACAGAATCTCGCCTGGGCGAGCGTGTACAATCTGCTGGCGATACCCGTCGCCGCCGGCGTGTTCTACCGCTCGCTGGGATGGTCACTGCGCCCCGAGGTGTCGGCGCTGCTGATGTCGCTCTCCTCGATCGTCGTCGCCCTCAACGCAGTCTCCCTGAGGCGAGCAAAGATCTAGTTCTTATGACGAGTCTGTCAGCTGATCGGCGAACTCTCCGGGCAGATCCGACTCGCGGATTGCCTTCACCGCTTCATCCACATCGTATGCGACCCTGACGAACTCGACATCAGCGCATGAAGCGTCGACCGAGAGGACCACGTATCCCGCCCGGCAATCGCCATCTTTCGGCCGGCCAACGCTCCCAGTGTTGACGAAGTGGATTCCGCCCACCACTCGATGCCATGGCTTGTGCGTGTGGCCGAAGCAGATGGCGTCATTTGCATAGGAGCCGAGGTCGATAGCCATTTTTTCGAGAAAGGAATCAGAGCGGTCTTCGGTTACGTAAACCGTGTTCAGAGTCTGATTGCCGTGCACCAGTGTCACGCTGGGACCTGACACATGCCCGCCCAACGGCCGGATATCCATTCGGAACGGCAAGCTCGCTAGATAGCTCTTCGTCTCGATCGATACGTGCGAGTGGGTCCAGGCATATGAGAGGTGAGACAGCTCCTCCTGATGCGCACTTTCCGACCTGCACCCGCAGTGCTTGTAATCCGTCGCGACCGTGGAGTCATAGTTCCCGGCGATGCCTTGAATGCCTCGCTCACGAAGCAGCGCTACGGTCTCGTTCGGCCAGGGCGCGTAGCCGGTGAGATCGCCAAGATGATAGATCGCCCCGACATCCGCTCTCTTTGCTATGTCATCGAGAACACCGCGCAACGCGGGAAGGTTCGCGTGTATGTCGGAGATCAGGGCATAGCGCATCAGGCCGGTTTGGAGGCACGCACGAACGCGCCCATGAACTTGCCGTCGATCTGTGATGCGAAACTCATCGCGTCGAGTCCACTGCCGGTGAGAAAGGCGGCCGCGTCCTCCGCCTTGTACACCCGGGTCGGCTCGATCGACGGATTCTCGAATCCGACCGTGCGCAGCAAGTCGAGGAACTCCTGCTCCTCGAGTGCTCCCGCGACGCAGCCGATCCACAGCTCCATGTTCGTCCTGAACTCGGCGGGAACGTCACCGCGCACTACGACGTCGGACACCGCGAATCTGCCGCCTGGCTTGAGCACGCGAAAGGCTTCGGCCAACACCTTCCTCTTGTCGCCCGAGAGGTTGATTACGCAGTTGGAGATGATGACATCGACGGATGCGTCGGGAAGCGGAATGCGCTCGATCTCTCCCTTGAGGAACTCCACGTTTTCGACGCCCGCTCGTCGCTTGTTCTCGTTGGCAAGCGCCAGCATCTCGTCAGTCATGTCGAGGCCGTAGGCCTTACCCCTGGGACCAACACGCTTCGCGGAGAGAAGCACATCGATCCCACCACCGGAGCCGAGGTCGAGGACGGTCTCACCTTCCTGGAGCTCGGCCAGCGCCGTCGGATTCCCGCAACCCAGGGACGCGAGCACGGCCTCGGCTGGTAGTCCCGCCTTCTGCTTCTCGTCGTACAGATCCGATGTGATCGGATCCCAGGCTTCGGTGGTCGCTCCGCAACAGGCGCTCGAGCCGCAGCAGGTGGCGGCAACGCCACCCTCGGTAACGCGCAAAGCAGCCTGCCCGTACTTCTCTTTCACTGAATCCCTGAGACTCGTGCCTTCCGTTCCGCCCTTGGTATCTATCATAGCTCTCTCCAAACAAGATTTGTTGATGTATTGGTCAAAAAAAAGTCAGGTGCAGCAACTTTCGCCCGTTCCCCGCACCGCGCGTGGCTTCATCGCCGACACGAGCGCTTCGATCTCCTCGAAAACTTCGCCATCCAGATCGTAGTGGACCCAGCGGCCGTCTTTCCGGTCGCGGACGATTCCCGCGTCCTTCAGGACCTTCAAATGAAAGGACAGACGGGATTGGGCGGCGTCGAGGGCCTCGGTCAGGTCGCAGACGCACCGCTCTCCCCTACGTAGCATCTCCACGATCTCGAGACGGGTCTCGTCGGAGAGCGCGTGAAAGAGCTCGACTGAGCGGGCGGTACGGGTCTCGATGGAAACGGCCATGAGACTAACATATCAAGAAAACTTAATATGTCAATTGGGGGTCGGAACGTATGCCAGAAACCCGCCGATCACAATCACGATGGTCATGATCGCCAACTCCTGGGTCACCGAGCGCGAAAGTCTTCTGCCAATCCGCGAATCATCCAGGAAGGGTACGAGGCCGAATCGGTCGTAGGCCCCCAGTACCGTGAGGAGAAAAAGTCCAGCGGCCTTCGCGAGCACGAGCGTGCCGTAGTCCGAGCGAAAGAGGTCCCACGGGGAGTTGAGAAAGAGTCCGGCTTGGACGACGCCTGAGGCCAAGACGGCGATGAGTGAGATGAGGGCAGCTGATGAAACCCGCCTTGCTTCGATTCTGAACGCGGTGATATCCCGTCGAAACGTCCAGGCAAGCCAGAGCAGTCCGCCGATCCACACCGAGCCGGCGAGCAGATGGACGATCTTGGCCGGTATCGCCCATTGAGGCTCGATCGCGGCGGAATGTCCCACAGCTCCGCTTACCGCGAGACACGCTGCTCCGAACAAGAGTGAGAGCTTTCTCCGGCCGGCGAATGCGATGGCCCAGAACGAGAGGAGCGCAAGCACCACCCGTGCTGATTCGACCCTTCCCAGAGTCGACGCGAATGCTGCAGCTCCGAAGTCGATACTCAAGCCAACGCCGGGCGAAATGTGGTAGAGCCACGCCGCCATGTGTGCAACGAGCAGGAGCGCACCAACCGCGACGAAGCGAACCACGAGAGAGTGAGGATTGAGATTCCTTCGTGGCCCTGCGGCTGCGCCAAAAAAGAGGAGGCCCAGGCCGGCCATCATCGCTCCCAGTCCAAGACCCCGAAGCAGAGATGCGGTCTTGGGGACTGGTTTGCTATCGCGGCTCCCCAACTGCGAAACGGAGTCGAGAATTGCGGGAGAGGTCGCAATACCTGGTGGTACTATCGGCGGGAAGAGCGCCGAGTCGACGAGGCTGGGTGAATCGAGCAAAGCCTCCACCGAAAAGGAGAAGCTTCCCGCGACCGGATGCCCATCCGCGGAGAGCACGCGCCATGTGACTCGGTAGACTCCGGGTGAGAGCGGCGGGACTTTTCCGATCAGAATGCGCGTGTCGCGCGGATCGAGATTGAGCGGAAGGTGCCGGAACCTCCCGCTTGGCCGCGTGAGAGCTATCCGACTCAGCTCTGCGACAACGGCTTCGCTGAACACCAGCCGTATGGTTTCCGGCGTTTTCGCAAGCCGGGCATCGGCTGCGGGCGTCGAGCGAAGCAGCGTCGCGTGCAACAGTCCGCGGCCCACGGCCTGCGCCGGAGTCGCCGCCAGTCCCAGACACAAGACAAACGCCGCCGCCCGGACCGAGCGGCGGCGACCAGAGTTGCAATGCACGCGTCGAATATACGGAGCCGGGCGACCTACGAAAGACCGCCGGGAGCCAACATGCCGGGCTCTACGCTGTGGCTAAACCGATACGATTTCGGCGGTATATAGTAGAAACACCTGTGTAAGTAAGTGACTACTTGCAGCCGTTATCCGATTCGTTTAGTATCGGCTCCATGGATCGCAGACACGAGATTCTCGCGGCCGCCGCCGCAGTCTTCGCGCAACACGGATTCCGGGGCTCGACGACCCGGCGCATCGCCGAGGCCGCCGGGGTCAACGAGATCACGATCTTCCGTCATTTCGGATCGAAAGAGATGCTGCTCCGCGAAGCGATGCAGCAGGACAGCCAGTCGGTCGGGCTGACCCCTCTCCCGGAGATCCCGCTCGACCCCGCGCGCGAGCTGACCGAGTGGAGTGAGGCGTTCATCAAGCATTTGAGACTTCGGAGCTCGATCATCCGTAAGACCATGAGTGAGATAGAGGAGCGGCCGGAGATCGGGATCTGCGCCAGTCACGTTCCGAAGCGCGCCTCAGCGGAGCTGTGTGAATACCTCGATGCGCTGAAGCGGGGAGGGATCGCAACCGAGAAGTTCGAGTCGAGGACCGCGGCGGCAATGCTGATGGGGGCGATCTTCGCCGACGCCATGGGGCGGGGCATGATGCCCGAGGTCTATCCCCAACCCGAGAGCAAAGCGGCCGGGATGTACACGCGCCTGCTGCTGCGCGCACTGGGCGTATCAAACGGAGCTGGCTCGCGCAAGAATGGCTCGAAGCAGACGAAGCGACCGAAGAGGGCGTTACTC
>CAYMKQ010000034.1:15005-21985 GCA_964391175.1 uncultured Gemmatimonadaceae bacterium
TGGCTCGCGCAAGAATGGCTCGAAGCAGACGAAGCGACCGAAGAGGGCGTTACTCGCAATCGCAATTGCCGCGGCGCTGATGACGCCGCGATCCGGCAACGCGCAGTCACCAGCATCGGGACTCCGCACGCTCTCGCTCGAGCAAGCGGTTCGCACCGCCGAGGCGCAGAGCGAGGCGGTTCGCATCGCGCGCGCCGGAGTACAGCGTGCGCAGGGCCAGCAGTATCAGGCGCGAAGCCAGCGGCTGCCGCAGCTCAGCGGCTCCGCGAGCTACACCCGCACGCTCGCATCCCAGTTTGAAAACATCGGTGGCGGTGGCCCAGCGGTGGATACGACGCAGCCTGCACCACCGGTACCTCCGTGCAACGCCTATCTCCGCGATCCGGGCGCGACCGTGGCGGAGCGACTGGCCGGACTGGAGGACGCCGCGCGCTGCGCGCAGGGTGAGAACCCGTTCTCCGTCTTCAGCAGCCTCCCCTTCGGGCAGGAGAATCAGTACAGCCTCGGGCTTTCGTTTTCGCAGAATCTCTTCACTGGCGGGCGGGTGAACGCGCAGAATGCGGTCGCCAACTCCGGCCGCCGCTCGGCCGAGATCGAGCTCGCGGCGCAGCGCGCGCAGATCCGCCTCGATGTCACGCAGGCGTACTTCGACGCGGCGCTCGCGGATCGTCTAGTCGCGCTGGCGGAGTCCTCTTCGGTGCAGACGGAGAACGTGCTGAAGCAGACGCAGCTCGCGCGGAACGTCGGAAACGTCTCCGAGTTCGATCTCCTGCGCGCGCAGGTTTCGAGCGCGAATCAGCGTCCGATCGTGATTCAGCGGCGGGGCGATCGTGAGGTAGCGTATCTGAGACTGAAGCAGTTGCTCAACCTTCCCCTCGACGATCCGCTTCGACTGACGACCGCCGTGGACGATCAGGCGGCTACGACTGTCGCCCTGGAAGCGGCGGCGTTCGGCAGCGACACCGCCGCCGCGGACAGAGCGACGGTGAGGCAGGCGGCCGAGGCGATAGATGCGCAGCGTGGACTTCTGCGGATCGTGAAGGCGCAGCGGCTTCCGTCGCTCGCATTGACGTCGCAGTACGGAAAGGTCGCCTTCCCGCTCAGCGGGCTCCCGTCTTCGGCGGATTTCCGGACCAACTGGACGGTCGGGATTGCGGCGCAAGTTCCGCTGTTCACGGGCGGCCGGATCAAGGGTGAGCAGCTGGTCGCGGAAGCGAACGTGCGAGAGGCGCAGGCGCGGTACGATCAGCTTCGCGAGTTCGCCGCGCTGGACTCACGTGTCACGCTGAACGCGCTCGCACAGGCGCGCGCGGCATGGCAGGCGAGCCTCGGCACCGCCGAGCAGGCGGCGAGAGCGTATTCGATCGCGGAGGTTCGCTATCGGGAAGGGATCTCCACGCAGCTCGAGCTGAACGATGCGCGGATCCTTCTCGAGCAGGCGGTTGCGAATCGGGCTCTCGCTGCGCGGAATCTCCAGGTTGCGAAGGTGAAGCTGGAGCTGCTGCCCGAGCTCCCTCTTCAGACGGGCGGACCGAGTCAAGGTGCAGCGCAGGCCTCGCCGGCGGAGCAGGCGCAGCAGAGCAGTCAGCAGCAGCAGGCAGCACAACAGGCCCAGGCGCAGCAGCAGCAGTCGGGCATTCCACCCCAGTAACGGCAAAGAAGAGAATGAGATGAAGAGAGTCACTACCAGCAACTCGGGGAAAGTCGCCGCTGGTCTGCTCGGCATGTTCGTTCTGCTCGCCACGGGTGCGTGCAGCAAGGATGACGACGCTTCCGCGGCAGACGCAGCGAAGATGGAAGCGATGATCGTCGGCGCCGAGAATATCGTCGTGGCCACGAACGGGTCGATCATGACGGGTCCATCGATCTCGGGTACGCTCGAGCCGGAGCGGGAGGCAGCTGTCAGGGCGCAGCTCGCGGGAAGCGTGCTCCAGACTTACGCCGATCAGGGCCAGGCCGTGAACGCCGGCGCCGTCCTCGCGCGCATCGACGCGACGGGCATCCAGGATGCTTACAACTCGGCGCGCGCCGGAGTGACGGCTGCGCGCAACGCGGCGGACGTCGCCGCGCGCGACCTGGCGAGAAACCAGAAGCTTCTCACCGCCGGTGCGATCGCGGAGCGCGACATCGAGCTGTCGCGACGGGCTTCGATCTCCGCTCAGGCCGCGCTCGAGGATGCGAACTCGCGATTGGCGAGTGCGCAGCGGCAGCTTCGCAGCACCGCCGTCACGGCTCCCTTCAGTGGAGTCGTCAGCGAGCGGCCCGTGTCCGCCGGTGATGTCGTACAGCCGGGCGCCGCGATGTTCACCATCGTCGATCCTTCGAGCATGAGACTCGAGGCATCGGTTCCGGCCGAGCAGCTTTCGTCGATACGAGTCGGTGTTCCGGTCAACTTCACCGTCGCCGGATATCCCGGGCGCCAGTTTGTCGGGACCATCACGCGCATCAATCCGACCGCTGACCCGGCCACGCGTCAGGTGCGGATCTACGTATCAATTCCGAACGCGGGTCGCACGCTCGTGGGCGGACTGTTCGCCAATGGCCGCATATCGAGCGCGACGAAGATGGGACTGGTCGTCCCCACGTCAGCCGTGAATGTGCACGGCACCGTCCCTACGGCGATGCGATTGCGGCAGGGAAAGGTGGAGAAGGTTCAGGTGCAGATAGGCATCAGCGACAAGAGCTCCGAGAGCGTCGAGATAATCGCGGGGTTGCAGGCGGGGGACACCCTCCTCCTCGGCGCGGCACAGGGCATCACCCCGGGAACCCTCGTGAGAGTCTCGGCGCCAGCCGCGCGACCGGTGGCGAACAGCGGCGGGGGGAGCTGAGACATGTTCATATCGGATTTTGCCATCAAGCGGCCAATGGTCACCGTCGTCGCGACGGTGGCTCTGGTTGTTTTCGGACTAGTCGCGCTCTGGCGCCTCCAGACGGACGAGTTCCCCGACATTCAGCAGCCGGTGGTGCTCACCTTCATTCCCTATCCGGGAGCATCGCCCGAGGGTGTGGAGCGGGAAATCCTCCGGCCGGTCGAGGATGCGATCAAGGGGATCTCGGGTGTAGACCAGATTTTCGGTACCGCGGGCGATGGGTACGCACAGATCGTGACGGTCTTCGTCTTCGAGAAGGATCCACAGGTCGGTACGCAGGACATACGCGACGCCATCTCGACGATTCGCGCGGACCTGCCAGTCGAGATGAAGGAGCCGGTGCTTCAGCGGTTCGATCCTTCCGACCTGCCGATCGTCTCGATCACGCTCGCGTCTCAAACCATGACTCCCGCGCAGCTCACCCGAATCGCCGATCCCGGGATCACGGGGATTCTGCGAGGTATCGCGGGCATTGCGCAGGTTCGCCTTGTGGGTGGTGTGGAGCGGGAACTGACGGTCCAGGTCAAGCCGCAGGCTCTGCAGGCAACGGGTTTGAGTGTCGGCGACGTTGTGCAAGCGCTCCAGGCTCAGAATCTGGCCGCGCCAGTTGGTCGTGTGAACGGTATTCTCGACGAGCGCTCGATCCGTCTCCAGGGCCGCCTGGAAGGACCCGAGGATTTTATGAACCTCGTAGTGGCCGAGCGCGGTGGGCGAATCGTGAGGTTGGGCCAGGTCGCTGACGCGATTGATGGAACACAGGAGCAGCGGACACTCGCACTCTACAACGGCACCGAGGCCGTCGGAATCGACATCACCAAGTCGAAGGGCTACAGCACGACCGATGTGAGCGAGAAGATCCGGCAGAGAGTAGCGGAGATCCAGAAGACTCTTCCGCCGGCAGTGAAGATGGAAATCGTCCGCGACGCCGGCAAACGCGTAAAGGACTCGGTTCGGAACGTCGAAGAGGCGCTGCTCCAGGGTGCGTTCCTGACCATCCTGGTCGTGTTCATCTTCCTCAACTCGTGGCGATCGACGGTCATCACCGGCCTCGCGCTGCCCGTCTCCGTCCTGGCGTCGTTCATCGCGGTGTGGGCGTTCGGCTTCACGCTCAACACGATGTCGCTGCTCGGTCTCTCGCTGGCGATCGGCATTCTGATCGACGACGCGATTGTCGTGCGCGAGAACATCGTCCGGCACATCGAGATGGGCAAGGACCACATGAGGGCGGCGCACGAGGGCACCGACGAGATCGGCCTTGCGGTCATGGCCACGACGTTTTCCATAGTCGCGGTGTTCGTGCCGGTCGCGTTCATGTACGGCGTTGCCGGACAGTGGTTCAAGCCGTTTGCGCTCACGATCGCATCCTCGGTACTGGTGTCGCTATTCGTCTCGTTCTCTCTCGATCCCATGCTCTCCGCCTACTGGGCCGATCCGCAGGTGGAGGCGCACGAGAGGCGCAACCCCATCGCGCGCACGCTGGACAGGTTCAACAACTGGTTCAACCGGCAGGCCCAGCGCTACAAGGGGTTGATCGCCTGGGCGCTCGATCACCGTCTGGCGATGGTGCTCATCGCCATCTTCTCATTCTTCGGCGCGCTGGCGCTCCCCGCGTTTGGACTGGTGGGCACGAGCTTCTTCGGAAGCGAGGATCAGTCGGAGGTTCACATCGGCGTCGAGACACCGCCCGGATCCAATCTGGCCTACACCCGCATCAAGGCGGAGGAGGCTGCCCGCATCGCGCGCTCGCATAAGGAGGTGCGGTTCACGTACACGACCATCGGCGGCAGCACCGGGGCGGGGGACGTCAACGTCGGAAGCGTCTATGTGCGGCTCCTGCCCAAGGCGGACCGCGACATCGGAGCGGAGGATTTCGGTCGTGTGCTCCGGTCGGAAGTCGGGCGGATAGGCGGCGCGACGATGTCGGTGTTCACGAGCGATTTCGGCGGGAATCAGAAACAGATTCAGATTCAGCTTCGTGGCGGGACGACGCAGTCGCTCAATACCGCCGCAGACGCGATAGCCGAACAGGTGAAGGGCGTGACGGGGGCCGTCGATGTCGGTCTGTCGACGAAGGGGCAGAAGCCGGAGCTCAACGTCGAGCTCAATCGTCCGCTTGCCGGAACACTGGGCGTGAGCGTCGCTCAGGTAGCGCAGTCGCTTCGCGCGGCGTTCGCGGGGATAAAGGCAGGGGACTGGGTGGATCCCGGTGACGAGACGCGAGAAGTCAACGTACGTCTCGCACCTGAAGCGAGACAGCGGGCGGCGGACCTCGAGCAGCTTCCACTCGTCGTACGAGGAGCGGATGGGAGCCTGCGGACAATTCCGCTCGGTCAGATCGCGAGGATCACGCAGTCGCTGGGCCCGGCGCAGATCAGCCACCTCGATGGAGATCTGGTCGTGACGGTCGAAGCGAACACCTCGAATCGCTCGCTCACCGAAGTGATGAAGGACATCGACGCGCGGATCGCCAAGCTCACGCTACCGCCCGGCGTGCGTATCACCCAGGGCGGCGAAGTTGACAGCCAGAAGGAAGTGTTCGGCCGCATCTTCTCCGCGCTCGGCATCGCGGTGATGCTCATGTATCTGATTCTGGTGATGCAGTTCGGCTCCTTTCTCGAGCCGCTGGCGATCATGATCTCGCTGCCGCTCTCGCTCATCGGCGTGATGCTCGCGCTCATGATCACCGGCTCGACGATCAACATCATGAGCCTGATCGGGGTCATGCTCCTGATGGGCATCGTGGCAAAGAACGCCATCCTGCTCATCGACTTCGCGAAGTGGGCTCGCGAGAGAGATGGCTTGAGCAGGCGAGACGCCCTGATTCAGGCGGGCGCGATACGGCTGCGTCCGATCTTGATGACGACGCTGGCGCTGATCGCGGGCATGATCCCGGTTGCGCTCGGCATCGGAGAGGGCGCGCAGTTCCGCGCTCCGCTCGGGCGCGCGGTGATCGGTGGAGTCATCACATCGACGCTCTTGACGCTTGTCGTGATTCCAACGTTCTACGAGATCCTGGACGAGTGGCGCGAGTGGATTCTCACCAAGCTAGGGGTGATGAAGCATGGCGAAGCAAAGCCGGCAAAGCCGGCAGAAGCGAGCGGCGCCCGACCCATAGCGGCGGACGGGCGGCTGGAAAAGCTGGCGTGATTTCACACATGCCGATTTTGACTGTGCGAAGGCGCGTGATTCTCAGTTGGAGCGGCGGCAAGGACAGCGCACTGGCGCTCGACGTGCTTTCCCGGGATCCGGCGGTCGAAGTCGTCGGCCTCCTCACCAGCATTACGAGCGGCTACGACCGCATCAGCGTGCACGGAGTCCGCCGCGCGATGTTGGAGGCGCAGGTGCGGAGCCTGGACCTTCCGCTCTTTGAGATAGGTCTCGATCCGGGCTGCACGAACGAGGCGTACGAGACTGCGTTTCACGCGGCCCTTCGGACGATCAACCGGGATCGGCCGGATGTTTCGCACATCGCGTTTGGAGACCTGTTTCTGGAGGACGTACGCGGTTATCGTGAGCGCCTGCTGGCCGGTAGCGGATTCGACCCGCTTTTCCCGATCTGGGGACTCGACACGACCGGGTTGGCGCGACGCTTCATCGCCGATAGGTTTGCCGCTCGTCTCATTTGCGTCGACACGACCCAGCTCGATGGCGCATTCGCTGGACGCGTGTTCGACGAGCAACTTCTCGCCGATCTCCCAGTGACGGTAGATCCTTGTGGCGAGCGTGGCGAATTCCACACGTTCGTGTCGGATGGGCCGCCATTCCACGTGTCCGTCCCCTACCGTATGGGCGAGAAGGTGCTGCGCGACGGCCGCTTCATGTTTTGCGACATCGAGTAACCATGCCTCGCATCGTTTCCTTCCTGCCGGCCGGCACGGAGATGGTCCACGCTCTCGGTGCGGGGAATGAGCTGGTGGGTCGATCGCATGAGTGCGACTATCCACCGTCCGTCCGGACGCTGCCGGTCGTGAGCCGCCCGGCACTCGATCTCGACGACGCGTCCCCGGGTGCCATCGATCGTGCCGTCGCGGAGCGTATGGAGAGCGGCGACACCCTCTATACCATCGACGAAGTGCTCCTGCGCGATCTGCGGCCCGACGTGATCCTCAC
>CAYMKQ010000035.1:0-11937 GCA_964391175.1 uncultured Gemmatimonadaceae bacterium
TGTTGCAATTGCAGTTCTGAAACATGAAAGACACTTCTGCGACACTACACTAGCTTTTCTTCGGGGTCTCGCGCTGATCGCTGCTCGTCCTGGGAGCTCCGGCTTCACCGCCGTAACCGCTCTTGTGCTCGGTTGGATGCGACGGGACGTTCTCCGGATTGGGTTGACCCGAGCGTGTTCCGGGGTCACTATCGCCCTGCTTCGTCGGCGCGCCGCCTCTCTGTTCCCGCTCTCTCTTAGGTGCCATAATATCTCCGATTCCGAGTCTGACAGTAGAAGCAACGGATGTGCCGTGTCGCCGAGGCGTTGATGTGAGCGGTCCCAAGCCCTCGAAAAAGCGCAAGCGCGTTCCCAGCCTGAGCGATCCGGCGATGCTCAGCGCCATGGCGTTGCGCTTACAGGAGGCAATCTACATCACGACGATGGAGGGCGAGATCATCGACGCGAACCCCGCCTTCCTCGAGATGTTCGGAGTCGACTCTCTGGACGAGCTGAAGGGTTTTCGCGCCAGCGACTTCGTAAAACCCGAGCTTCGCGCGAGGGAGATGGCGCTGCTCGAGCGCCGCGGGGCGATTCGCGATGTAGAGCTCCAGGTTACGCGCCGCGACGGCGAAGTGAGAACGGTGGTGGACAGCGCCTACCTCTACGTCGATCCGGAAACCGGCGAGAAATTCTGTCACGGTGTTCTGGTGGACATCACGCACCGCAAGGACCTCCAGACGCAGCTTCTGGAGATGAGCATCCGGGATCCGCTGACCGGATGCTACAACCGGCGGTATCTCAACACCGTCGCTCGCCAGTGCGAGACGCAGCCGAACGGTGAATGGGGCTGCATCTATCTCGACATCGACCACTTCAAGCAGTACAACGACACCAACGGCCACGCGGAAGGTGACAGTGTGCTGGTCAAGATGGCGCGCTTTCTAATGCGCCACGTGCGTGCTGAGGAATCGGTCGTACGAGTAGGCGGCGACGAGTTCCTGGTCGTGTTGTGCGACGCCGGCGAGAAGCAGACGAGACAGGTTGCTGGACGGCTCCGGACGGCGGCTCCAGACTCTGCGCCCGCGCAATTCTCGATGGGTTGGGCTGCCCGAAGGAAGGGCGAGACATTCGAGAACACGATGGAGCGAGCCGATCACCGGCTTCTCGAAGTGAGGATCGACGAGCGTCGGGATGCTCCGAAGAAGCGAAGGTCGCGGGCCAAGGACTGAGCCCCCCCCGAAGGGCGCCTGAATCAGGGTCGGCGAAGCTGACCCGCCAAAGGCGTGTGCAAGTAATGGAGTGGGGCACGTCTCACAGTAGAACCCGAACTCTACTGGTGCCCCATGCGCTCAATCCTGTTGCTAGCCGCGTTAGCCCTTCCAGCTCTCATGTCCGCGCAGGATGTGAGACCAATCACGCCTCCCCGTCCCTGGCCCTGCCGGGTGCCGCCGCCATGCCGGGCTGGTATGCCGTGCGTGATGCCGGTGTGCGGAATACAGTCGCCGGACGTTTTTCGAAAGAGCAGCGATGTCCGGGTGGAGCTCGCCGATCGCGTTCTCCGCTACGAGATCACGGAGACGTTCGTTAACCGCGGCAGCAGGGTCGGTGAGGCGGACTACATGTTCCCGCTGCCCAAGGGCGCGGCTTTCCAGGACCTGAAACTATCCATCAATGGCGAGCTCGTTGCCGGTGAGACGATGAGCGCCGACCGCGCGCGCCAGATCTACGAAGAGATCGTCCGCAGCCAGCGTGATCCGGCACTGCTCGAATGGATGGGGTACGGGTTGTTCCGCGCGCGGATCTTTCCCATTGCGCCGGGCGAAGAGAAGAAGGTAGTCCTGCGCTTCCACGTGGTTGCCCAGCGCGAGGGCGATGCGCTGCGCGTCGACTACTTCCGTGGTCTGAGAAACATCCGGAGAGAGATGAATCAACAGCCCGAGGGGAGAACCTCCTTCGTGCTGACATATCCCGATGAAGCGATGTACGGCACGGCGTATTCGCCGACCCATTCCATTACGTCGAATCACCGTGGATCGATACGCCGAGTGGAGGTGAGAGATGCCCGGGGTGAGATCACGCTCCTGATTCCATTCAGGAAGTCGATGAGCGCCGCGATATCGCTTCTCACCAACGCGCCGGGAAACGACGACGGATTCGCGCTGATCATGCTTTCGCCCCCGACGATCTCGCCGCGCGCGGTTCCTCGCGACCTGACCTTCGTGATAGATGTATCGGGCTCGATGAGCGGGGAGAAGATCGAGCAGGCACGCGCGGCGGGGAAGCAGTTCCTGCGGTCGCTTTCCGCGATCGACCGGTTCAGGCTCATCGACTTCTCGAGCGATGTGAGGACATTCCGTGACGACTTCGCGTCCGCCACGCGTGAGAATATCCGCTCAGCGGAGCGCTATCTGGACGCGCTGGAGGCGCAGGGGTCGACGAACATCTCTGGCGCTCTGGACGAAGCCCTCTCGATCGCCCCTCAATCCGGCCGGATTCCGATCATCCTGTTTCTTACCGACGGCCAGCCAACGGTCGGCGAGCGTGACGCGGGCGCAATCGCCTCCTCTGTGGCGAAGCGGCGTGGCTCGCGGAGACTGTTCACTTTCGGCGTGGGCGCGGATCTCAACGTGCCTCTGATAGAGCAACTGGCGCTGGAAGGCCGTGGGACGGCGAGCTTCGTACGGCCGGAAGAGTCGGTAGAGCGCGCGGTGGGGATCGTCGCGAGCCGGCTCACGAACCCGCTCGTCACCGACGTCCGCGTCCGCGCGGAGGGTGTGCGTCTCCTGAAGATGCACCCTTCCGGACCGGTGGACATATTTTCGGGAGAGGATCTCGTGATCCTGGCGCGCTATGATGGGAGTGGCAATGCAGTTGTGCGCTTCGATGGGCAGACGGCGAATGGTCCGGTCAGCTGGGGAACTCGCGTGCGATTCCCGGAACGCTCACGCGAGAATGCGTATGTCGCGCGCCTGTGGGCGACGCAGCGCGTCGGCTATCTGAGCGCGGAGAAGAGGAAGAATGGAGGCTCGCAGGAGCTGGATGACGAGATTCGCGAGCTTGGGGAGCGGTATGGAATTCCCACCGAGTTCTCGTCGTATCTCGTGCTGGAGCCGGGGATGAACCGCCGGCAGGTGAGGCTGCAGGGACGTGCCGGCGGCACAGAATCCGTGCAGCTCTCGGGTGTCGTTACGACGGGTGTCGCGGACGAGGTGGACTTCGGCGGCCGCCGAGCGCGAGATGCCGCAGCTCCTTCCACAGCCCGTACTTTCGAGGCCGCCAAGACCGCCGCTGCACAACGCTCAGCGACTAACATGGCGGCAATTGATTCATTTAGCGGACTCAGGGACGAGGCGAGAGTCCGTCGCCTGGGGAATCTGACTCTTGTCCTCCGCGACAGCGTGTGGACCGACGTTCGCTTCAAGAAAGAGGGGCCGGTGTTGCGCGTGAAAGCATTCTCGGATGCGTACTTCAAGCTGATCGACACGATGCCGGAGCTGCGCGAAGCGTTCTCCTTCAGCGAGCGACTGATAGTCTCGGGTCGGGCGATGGCGATCGAGCTCACGCCCGGTGGCAAGGAGCAGCTGAGTGATCGCGACCTGGCTCTGCTCAGAGAGCGCTGGTGATTCCGTGACCGACGTAGAGCGCCTCTTCCGAACGTACAACACCGCACTCGTGCGATATCTGACGCGAAGACTGGGAGATCGCGACTGGGCTGAAGAGGTCGCGCAGGAGACGTTCGTGAGGGCGCTGCGGCAAACGTCAATCGAGAACGAGCGGGCGTGGCTATTCGCCGTCGCGACGAACCTGGTGAGAGACGAGGCCCGGAAGGACATGAGACGCCGGAAACACCTCGTGCTGCTCGCTGAAGAGGAGAAGGACGCGGTGAGCGAGCCGCAGGAGACTACGCTCGAGCGGGCACAGGAAGCGGCAATGGCGCGCAAAGCGGTGGACGGACTCGCCGAGCGTGACAGGCTGGCGCTGCTGATGCGAGAGGAAGGGTTGGACTACAACGAGATAGCTGAGGCCCTGCAGCTCTCTCGGGGATCGGTCGGCACCACGCTGTCGCGTGCCCGCCGTCGCCTCGTGGAGAGCTACGAGTCCTTGCAGAAGAGCCGAGAAGAGAGGGAAAAGAATGCAGCATCCTGATGAAGGAACGATTCACTCGTGGCTCGACGGCGCGCTTTCCGCGGAAGAGGCGGCGCGCGTGGAGTCGCATGTTACCGAGTGTCCGCAGTGTGCGACGGCGGTGGCCGAAGCGCGAGGCTTCATCGCGGCATCGTCCCGCATTCTCACCGCGCTGGACGACGTCCCTCGCGGCGTGGTGCCGGTTGCGCCGGCGCGGAAGCGCGACCTTCGTGTGTTCTGGCGTGCAGCGGCCGCCATGCTGGTCGTAGCGGGTGGCAGTCTCGTCGTTCTGCGCGAGGGCGGGCAGGATGCGCGCGTGTCCAGCAGCGCGAAGGAGGCCGTCGTCTTCGAGCCAAAGAGTGCGACGAAGGGTGCGGGAGTTGAGGAAGATGTGGGAGTGGCAGCGCCGCAATCCGATGCGGGCCCGCCCAGCCAGCCGGAGGTAGCTCCGCCGACCGCTCGTGCCGGTAAAGCAGCCGCTACCCCGGAGCGAGATTTCTCCGGGAAGGCCGCG
This sequence comes from uncultured Gemmatimonadaceae bacterium, assembly GCA_964391175.1. Taxonomy (GTDB): domain Bacteria; phylum Gemmatimonadota; class Gemmatimonadetes; order Gemmatimonadales; family Gemmatimonadaceae; genus UBA4720. Next base: position 4,622 of record CAYMKQ010000035.1, read on the forward strand.
TCCCGAAGAGCGAGCGGATCAGCCGGTGGCGCCACAGAGCAGGCCATTGCCGCGGACACAGCCGCGCCGACCAGCGCGGCACTGCAATTGTCGGCAAACACTGCCAGCGAGTCGAGTGAGGTTGCGCCTCTCAAGGTTCTGAGAGTCGAGAGAACGATCGGCGGGCGCCGCACTATCTACGAAGTAGCACCGACACAGACCGTCACGCTGACGGAGCCTGAACCACTACTGCTTTCGGGAGTCGTGACGACCGGAGTCGCGACTGTTCAGGAGCGGCAATCAAGGGCAAGCGGGGCTCGTTCCGCCGAGCCGATGCGTGCCGAGGCAGCGGCCGCCCCGCAGCCTCAGGTAGGCGCAGCGTTCATCGCATCGATGAACACCATTACCTGGACCGAGGCCGCGACCGGGAAGACGCTGACGCTGTCCGGAAACCTTCCCGTCGAGCGGCTTCAGGAGATCAGACGGCGGATCGAAAGAGAAAGGGCTGCTTCAAGCAAGAAGGACCCGTAACGAGCTGAGCTCAGCTCAGCTCTGGGAATCGAGTTGCTTCAGCGACATTCCCATCGTGTGGTAGCCCTTGTCGACGTACACGGTGGTTCCGGTGATGCCGGCAGCGAGTGGGCTCGACAGGAACGCGGCGGTGCTGCCGACTTCATCCGCCTTGAGCGGTTCGGCGAGCGGTGAGTTATCCGCGCAGTAAGTCACCATTTTGTCGATGATGCCGATGGCGCTGGCGGCGCGTGACGCCCACGGACCGGCGGAGATGGTGTTGACGCGCACGCCGTATTTGCGCCCGGCTTCGAACGCGAGCACACGCGTGTCGCTCTCCAGCGCCGCCTTGGCTGAGGACATTCCACCACCATAGCCGGGAATCACCCGCTCGCTCGCCATGTAAGTGAGCGAGAGAAACGATCCGCCCGGACGCATGAGTGGGGACAGCCGCGATACCATCGACACCAGTGAATACGCGCTCACGCTGATCGCGGTGAGATATCCCGAGCGGCTGGTCTCGAGAAGCGGCTTCTTCACTTCCGGACCGTTGGCCAGAGAGTGGATGACGATGTCCAGCGACCCTTTTCCGAAATCCGATTCGATGCGTTGTGCGAGCCCCCCGATGCTGAAGTCGCCGGTCTCCTTGTATCGTCTGTTGGCACGCAGATCTTCCGGGGCATCGGCCAGCGTGTCGAACGCCGCATCGAGCGGGTAGATCTTCTCGAACTGGAGGAGCCGCCCGTTCGACAGCTTGCGGGACTCGTCCATCTTTCCGCGCTCGAGCAGGTTCATGAATATGTTGAGCGCCGGCGGCCAGGTCCCGACGCAGATGCTTGCTCCGGCCTCGGCAAGCGACTTGGCGATGGCGAAGCCGAAGCCACCGTCGTCGGCGACGCCGGCAACCAGCGCGCGCCTGCCGGTGAGATCGATATTGAGCATCCGAGTGATATCGCAATTTGCCGCGAGCTTGACAAGGGGTTCCAGATTTGCAATTCGCTGCGCTGACAGGATCTTTGATGACAACCGTGGTGCGGGAGATCCAAAGTTGGTAAAGGCAATCGGTATCGCACTCATTTCGCTCGTGATGACCACCGGCGCTCAGGCGCAGGTTCAGGACACGATCGCGAAAAAGACGCCGCTGTTTACAGGGCGCGATGCACTCATATTGGGCGGCTTCACTCTCGGCACCGCCGCGGCCGCGCCGGTAGACAGATATTTCGCCGGTGTACTCCAGAACCCGGCCTCGCAGGAGAACCGTTTTCTCAGGACGTCCGCGACCGGCTTCAGGCTGCTTGGAATACCGGGCTCGATCGGCGTGGGAGCTGGCCTATATATAGTTGGACGCATCGATGGCCAGCGGCGGGTGCAGGATCTCGGATTGCACAGCGTGGAATCCATTCTGCTATCCAGCATGATCACCGGTGGAATCAAGGTGCTCGCCGGAAGAGCGCGTCCGTACCTCGACATAAATAATCCCTACAGCTTTCAGCTGGGCAGAGGATTCTCCGGCGATGACTATCGCTCCTTTCCATCGGGACATACGAGCACCGCGTTCGCGTTCGCCTCGGCGGTGAGCAGGGAAACGCAGATATGGTGGCCGCACTCGCGGTGGTACATCGGCACCGTGATGTACGGCGGAGCGACTCTGGTGGGCATATCGCGCATGTACAACAATGACCACTGGGCGAGCGATGTGATGGGAGGGGCCGCGATCGGCACACTGCTTGGCCTCAAGGTCGTCAAATATCACCACTCGCATCCGAACAACAGGATCGATCGCGCGCTGCTCAAGAGGAGCTATCAGCTCTCACCAACCCCGATCCCTCTCGCCTCGTTCCGTTTCTGATGGATCAAGACAATATCGCTGTGAGTAATGCTTGCAGCTGAACGGAATCTTCATTCTGGCGGAGCTACCGGGTGAAACGGCGGAGCGGATGCGCGAGATAAACGAGCACTACGATCCGCGACTGGCACGTTACAAGCCTCCGCACATCACGCTGACGGGCTCGTCCGGAGCGGGCCCGATTCCTCCCTTTGTGACCGCCGGCGAGATGAGGGAAAAGCTCGAGCCGATTACATCGGACACCAAGCCTGTCACTGTCTCGTTCATGCCGCCACAGCGCTTCATGCAGACGGACATCATCGTCTTTCCGCTGGATTCGCATGGGCCGCTGAGGGTATTACATGACCGGATCATCACCAGCGGTCTGCCGTTCGCCCGTGCACGGTACACTTTTAGCCCACACTGCACGTTGAGTCTCTATCAGACGCTCGATGTGGATTCGAGACGCAAGCTGCTCCAGATCCGAATGCCCGAACCTTTCGTGATAAGCGCGATACAGCTCTATCACACCCGTGATCCGCAACCTTCACGGAAGCTGCTTGAGCTTCCATTGACCGGTGGACGCAAGAAAGATTGAGGTAGCATGGCGCTCGCTCTGGATGCGCATCATCGGCCTCGCGCTTCCGGGGCCGAGACAGACCGCGCTTCCGGACCCGGGTGCTCACGACTACACCGCCCTGTTCATGCGCTACGAGCGCATCGGCGACATGATCATGGCGACCTCGCTGATCAGGGCCATCGCCGGTACGCTGCGAAGCGGCAAGGTGGACGTTCTCGCCACTCCCGCCACCGCGCCCGTCCTCGAAGGCAACCCGCACGTCGGCAAGGTGCTCATGCTCGAGCCGAAATCCTGGCGGAGCTATCTCCGGCTCATGAAGCAGCTGCGCCGCGAGCGGTATACCGTGATGGTGGACGGCAGGATCAACAATCCGCCCATCTTCACCTCGACGCCGCTGCTGATGTTCGCAGGGGGCGCGCGGTTCAGAGTCGGCGCCGGTGGCGAGAGGCAGGCGCGCATCTACAACGTGTCCCTGCCGGAGTGGGATCGTGTCGAACATTACATCGACGGCTCCAGGCGGCTGGCTGTGCCGTTCGGGATAAACCCGGATCAGGTGGACTGGCAGCCGGAGCTCTTTCTTTCGCGGGAGGAAACGACACGCGCTGAGGAGCGGTGGAAGGAAGCCGCCACTCGTATCGCAGGACCGGGGTCTGGCGAGGTGCGCGGAAGCACGAAGCGTCTATTGGTGAATCTCTCCGCATCGGAGCCAAAGCGCAGATGGCCGGACGGAAAGTTCGTCGCCACGCTCCAGGGAACTCGGACACGCGCACCGAACATGCCCATTGTCGTGATCGGTCTCCCGTCCGAGTGGCAGAGCGTGGAGCAGGTGGCGAATGAGGTGGGCGCTCTACCGGTGCAGACGCCGGTGCTGCGTGACGCGTTCGCGCTCGTGGGCACATCCGATCTCGTCTTCACACCCGACACCAGCATCTCCCACGCGGCCTCGGCGTTTCGCAAGCCATCGCTGGTGCTGCTCAAGCGCGAGCACCGACCTTTTGCGCCGTACAACACCCCGGGCGAAATAGTGGCCTGGAACGAGGAGGAGATCCGGCAGCTTCCCCATGAGCGGGTATCGGCGGCCCTGGACAGGCTCATCGCGGGGTTCGGAGGTTAACAACGGGATGGCCGCAATGATCTGCGCTCCATATGGCACGACGACCACATGGAGCACGATCATGACGCGATGTTAGGGACTCCGAAGAGTCCCGACTAGTATCCCCGCTACGTCACGCGCTGGGGCACGAGCAGCTTCTCCCGGCCTGTCAGATACAACACGCCGACGAGCACGGCGAACGGAATGAGCGACAGCAGATCGGATGCAGGCCCTGCGTGAAGGGGATTTCCCTCACTGAGGCTGGTGATCCGCTCGTTGAAGCCCGCCATTATGGGAACTCCAGCGAGGAACGCGATGATGATTCCGGCGATCGCTCCGCCCGCGATGTATCCCGATGCCATCAGCACTCCGGGGCTCTTGTCACCCTCGGCGACGAGCTCATCGTGGGTGAGCTCGCTGCCCGCGTGCTTCCGGGCGATCCACTTGTCCACCAGCCAGCGAATCAGTCCACCGATAAAGATTGGCGCTGAGGTGGAGAGCGGGAGATAGACTCCGACGGCGAAGGCGAGCGACGGAATGCCAGACATCTCAAGGGTAATGGCGATCATGGCGCCGAGGAGCACGAGGCCCCACGGCAGCTGACCTCCCAGGATTCCCTTGATGATGTACGACATGAGCGTCGCCTTTGGAGCATCGAACTTCGGCACGGCCGTTCCGTTCGGAAGCTTGCGGATGGTGCCGTTGATTCCGGGATCCACGAAATAGACCGGCGTCCCGTTCTCATCAACGAGATATTTCTCCGCGTTGCCGCCGGCGGGATCCTGCCGGTGCCAGACGAAATACTCCCTGCTGTCGACGGGCCCGCCGGCGAGCGTGCCCTCGACCTTCTCCTTGCGGCTCAGCGTTGTGACATCGACACGCTCTCCGGCCTGCACGCCTCCGGATGACAACTGTGCCGGGGCCGCAACCGGGACGTACACCGATCCCGCCGAGTTGAGTTTGAGGAGAATGGGACCGAGCGCGAGGGCGGAGAGGAGAGCGCCAATGAGAATCGCGATCTGTTGCGAGCGCGGAGTCGAACCGACGAGAAAACCAGTCTTGAGATCTTGCGCGGTTGTGCCGCCGTTGGATGCCGCGATGCACACGATCGCGCCGATCGACAGAGCGGTCACGTAGTAGTTGCTCCCCGTCCATCCGAGGATCACGAACGTGAGGCAGGTGAGGAGGAGCGTCGCGACCGTCATGCCCGAGATCGGATTCGACGACGAACCGATCTCACCGGTGAGTCTGGCCGAGACGGTGACGAAGAGGAAGCCGAAAAGGATGATGAGCAGAGCTGCGGCAAACCTCGCCGTCGGCGGCGTTCCGCCGATGTAGAGCGGGCTGGCGAAGGCGATCGCGACAACCAGCGCGATGATTCCGATGAGGACGATTCTGAGAGAGAGATCGCGATCGGTCCTCAGAGTCGTCGGGGCATTTGGAGTCTTGGAGTTGCTGAAATCGCGCATGCCGCCGCGTATGCCGTGCAGGATGGTGGGAAGCGAGCGGAAGACACTGATGAGCCCACCAGCCGCGACAGCGCCGGCGCCGATGTAGAGGATGTAGGCATTCCGGATGTCGCCGGGACTCATGTCCCTGATGAGCGTCGCGCTTTCCGGGATGAGGGGCGTCGTGAGCGATTGTCCGAAGAAGGTGATCATCGGAATGAGCACCAGGTATGCGAGCACGCCGCCGGCGCACATGATGCCGGAGATTCGCGGGCCGATGATGTAGCCCACGCCGAGCAGCTCGGGAGAGATCTCCGCCGACACCGATGCTCCCCTGAACGGGGGTCCGAATATCTTCTCCGGCACTTCCTTCCAGGAGCGGAACGCCACCATCGCCGTCTTGTAGGCGAGGGCGAGGCCGAAGCCGGTGAATATGGTCTTCGCGCCTATGCTGCCGCCGAGCTTTTCCCGGTCGCGCCGCGCTTCCGGGGATGCGGCCGCCTGTGACTCGTGGGATGCTCCCGCCTTGAGGACTTCGGCGCAGGCAGTGCCCTCCGGATATTTCAGGACGCCATGCTGCGCCACGATGAGCGCTCTCCGCAGCGGAATCATCATCAGGATTCCGAGCAACGCGCCAAGCACGGCCACGAGCATGACGCGGGTAATCTCGAGATCGAATCCCAGGATCAGGATCGCCGGCATCGTGACGCCGATGCCGAAGGCGATCGATTCTCCCGCCGAGCCGGCTGTCTGGACGATATTGTGCTCGAGGATCGTCGCCTCGCGCACGCCGAATTTCGCCAGGACCTTGAACACCGTGAGGGAGATGACCGCGACGGGAATCGACGCGCTCACCGTCAGTCCCACTTTCAGCACCAGGTAGAGCGAGGAGGCTCCGAAGATGAGGCCGAGAATCGCGCCGACGATGATTGGAAGCGGCGTTAGCTCGCGGAGACTGGTCTCGGGAGCGATGTAGGGCTTGAAGGGGAGCGGCCCGTCGGGCTCGAATCCGACTCTGTCGGGGAGGCTTTGAGCGGGAGCAGTCATTCGGTCGCACCTCTTTGCTGGTGAGCGTTAATACGCCGGAAGTACGTACAACGACGGGCGTGTCAGTGCGGGAGTCTGGTGAGGCGCAAAAGTACGGCCAGCTGTTGAGGTTGGCGATGTTTTCCGGACACCTGAGGGGTCATGGCGCCAGGACGGATATTCCCTCAATTTTCTTCCCCCGTCCTTCAGGACGCCCGGCGCTGCATCCATCTGTAGACGGCCACTCTACCCTCAAAGGGAGACATCATGAAACGCGCGATTCCACTCCTCCTCGTCCTCTGCGTCACGCCTGCCGCTGCACAACAGACGGTAAGCGCCAACCCAGCTCTCGCCGTCGGCACCGCCAAAGGCATGTGGGAGCAGATGACCAACTACATTACGAAAGCGGCGGAGCAGGTGTCCGAGGGCGACTATGCGTTCCGGCCCACGCACGATGTCCGCACTTTCGGACAGCTGATTGGACACGTAGCGGGCGCGCAGAATCTCATCTGTGCCGCGGCGCTAGGAGAAAAGGCCGGCAACGAGGACGACATCGAGAAGAGCACCACGACGAAAGCCGCGCTGATTGCCGCTCTGCGCGCATCGAGCAAAAACTGCGAGCGCGCATACGCGCAGTCGGATGCCGCCAGTGCGGGTACAACGACAATGTTCGGCGGACAAAGCACCCGGCTCCGAGCGCTGATGCTGAACGCCACGCACAACGCCGAGCACTACGGCAACATCGTGACTTATTTGCGGATCAGGGGAATGGTGCCTCCGTCGAGTCAGCCGGCGCCGCCGCGCACGTAGGGGCGGAGGGACCGGCCACGCGGGCACTTACAGGGGATGCAAGTT
>CAYMKQ010000035.1:12037-19093 GCA_964391175.1 uncultured Gemmatimonadaceae bacterium
CCAGCGGCATTACGACGCTACCGCACGTCGATGCGCTGTCGCCGCTTCACCCCGGCGGGGCCCGCGAGGCTTTCGATGGCCAGGCTGTAGCTCCCTCGCTCCGGCGGGTCGAACTGGAAGTCGTAGGTCTCGCCGACATCGAGAACCTGAACCGCCCGCCTCATCGTCGCCTGTACGGCGGGGAGATCCGCGCCGTCCTTGGCTACCGCCTTCCAACTCACGAGTGTGGTGTCGCGCCGCAGTGAGAATCGTACGGCACCCGCGACGCCGATGTTGATGAATCTCAAGCGGTGCGCGGTACCGAACGCCATCTCGACCGGTGGGGGTGCGGAGTCCCCATTCACCAGCACGTGAGGCGGGTCGTCCGCACCATCCCAGCCGGCCACGTACACGTGGTCGGTTCGCGGATCGAATCGCTTTCCGGGCTCGAGCACGACGATCGCACCATACAGGCCCGACGTGAGCTGCTCGAGGTCATTGAGATGCGTGTGGTAGATGAACGTCCCCGCCCGTGGGAGGGAGAGGTGCGCGGTGAACGAGTCACGTGGTGCGATGAGTGGAGCGATGCGCTTCCCGATACCGCTCCATCCCACCACGCCGTCGGAGTAACTCTCCAGCTCTATGCCGTGCCAATGGACCCCGATAGGCTCCGCGAGTCTGTTTACGACCGTTATGTCGGCAGGCTCGCCGCGTGTGAGCACCAGAGTGGAGGCCGCAGGTTCCGTCGAGTCCGGAGCCGGCGCAACCGAATCTCGTTGCAGGACAAACCCCATCGAGCGAGGGGCACGGGCGCGCTTCCATCCCTCTTGTACGAAAAGCCGAAGCTTCCGGGCCGGCGGCTCCGCCACCGGCTTCCATCCGCGCCCGGGCTCCACCGTTATCCCCATCACCAGCCCCGCCATGTGGTCAGCCGCATTGTGAGCGTAATTGACGTGGTGGCGAGCAGGCGGTGGATCGAGCCTCGCCTCGGGGATTACATGAAACCCCAGATGACAGTGGAACAGCCAGTTTCCCGGACGGTCAGGAGTCCAGGTCATGGAGATCGTCCGGCCCGGTCGAATCTGCTCCGTCACTACGAGGCGCCGCTGCTCGGGAGCGTACAGCGTATCACGGCGTATGTCGCCCCGCGCATCCACGCGGAAGTAGAACCCGTGCATGTGCATCGGGTGCGCCCGAGCGCTTGCGTTGATGACGCGCCACTGGAGCGTGTCGCCGACGGTAGCTCCCAGTCGTTCGGTGTAGGGCCATGATTTTCCGTTGATGGTGAGCGAGTTCTGGTAGTCGGTGGAGTCTTTCCACTTCCCCCAAATGTTGATTACCAGTATGCGATCGTTTCTACGCGGCCCGGCGGAGTCGATGACGAGGGCACCCGCGAGCTGCTCGCGCTCGCGAGTGCCGTGTCCGGCCGGTCCGCCCCTGTCGCGATATTTCCCAATGACGCCCCGGTAGAGGTACGTGCCGGGCTCTCCGGCAGCGAAGCGCATCGTCCGCGTCTCGCCGGGCGCCAGGCGGACTGTGTCGGACATTTCAGCGGGGCGAGTGTGGAAGCCGTGAAGAGTGACGGCTGAATCGAGCGCGTTGCGGATGGTCGCCTCCACGATCGTTCCGGTGGGGACGCGAATCAGTGGAGCGGGAATCGTCGGTGCCCGTCCCTCCTCGGCGAACGTCTCCACGTCAACGAATGGTCCGTTCCCGGCCTGCGGATACCAGCGGGCCATCCGCACGACGAGCTTGACGGTGAGGACGTTTCCGCGGAGCCTGCCGGCGACGGCGCGATTGTCGTTCGCCTGCACGACGGGGAGCTCTGGCGCGCGCGCCTCTCCGGTCAATCCCAGGACCGCGGGAGCGAGCACGAGGAGCGTGAGTGGAACCACGTATGAGCGGGGCAGCCGAACCATCGCATTTTCCCCTGAAAGCGAACGCCTAACATAGGCTTTCCGGCCGCGCGAACAAGGAGCCGGGTTATTTTGTCCCCATGCCTCCACAGTTCATCTATGTAATGAAGGACCTGCGCAAGGTCGTCCCGCCATCGCGGGAGATTCTGCGCGGCATCTGGCTTTCGTTCTATCCCGGCGCCAAGATCGGCGTCCTCGGTGCCAATGGCGCCGGGAAGTCATCGCTGCTTCGGATAATGGCGGGCGTCGATCAGGATTTTCAGGGTGAGGCGTGGCCGCACGCCGGCACGCGGATCGGATTCCTGCCGCAGGTACCGGAGCTCGACACGTCGAAGAACGTCAAGGAAAATGTCGAAGAGGCGGTGAAGCTAACACGGGATCTGCTCAGGAAGTTCGAGGAGATCTCGATGAAGTTCGCGGAGCCGATGTCGGACGACGAGATGACGAAACTGCTGGACCAGCAGGCGAAGGTTCAGGAGAAGATCGACGCCGCGAACGCCTGGGATCTGGACCGGAAGATCGAGATCGCGATGGATGCGCTCAGGCTTCCGCCGGCGGATGCCGACGTGAAGAAGCTCTCGGGTGGCGAGAAGCGACGAGTTGCGCTGTGTCGCACGCTGCTCGAAGAGCCCGACATGCTGCTCCTGGACGAGCCGACAAACCATCTGGATGCGGAATCAGTCGCCTGGCTGGAGCGATATCTGGCCGAGTTTCCGGGGACGGTCGTGGCTGTGACGCACGACCGGTATTTCCTGGACAACGTCGCCGGGTGGATCCTCGAGCTGGACCGTGGAGCTGGAATTCCCTACGAGGGGAACTACAGCTCGTGGCTGGATCAGAAGCGCACGAGGCTGGCGACGGAGGAGAAGCAGGCATCGGCGCGGCAGAGGACGCTGGAGCGCGAGCTGGAGTGGGTGCGGATGTCGCCTCGCGCCAGACAAACGAAGAGCAAGGCGCGCATCCAGAAGTACGAGGAGCTGGCGAGTGCAGCAGGGGACGAGAAGGTGATGCAAAACGAGATCGTCATTCCTCCGCCGGCGAGGCTCGGCAACGACGTAGTGATCGCGGAAGGATTGAAGAAGGCGTATGGCGACAAGGTGCTGTTCGATGATCTCTCGTTCTCGCTGCCGCGCGGTGGAATCGTCGGGATCATCGGCCCGAACGGTGCGGGCAAGACGACGCTGTTCAGAATGATCGCGGGGACGGAGAAATCCGACGGCGGCTCGCTCACGATCGGAGACACGGTGCAGATCGCGTACATGGATCAGGGGCGCGAGCTGAATGACGCCAATACCGTATACAAGGAAGTGAGCGAGGGGAGGGATGTCATCCAGGTCGGAAAGCGCGAGATGCAGGCGCGGGCGTATCTCGCCAGCTTCAACTTCAAGGGGCCGGATCAGCAGAAGAAGGTAAGGGATCTGTCTGGGGGAGAAAGAAATAGACTTCATCTGGCGAAGCTGTTGAAATCAGGCGGGAATCTGCTACTGCTGGACGAGCCTACGAACGACCTGGACGTCGATACTCTACGCGCGCTGGAGGAAGCGCTGATCGATTTCGCGGGGTGCGCGGTCGTGATCACGCACGACCGGTGGTTCCTCGATCGCATTGCTACTCATATACTGGCGTTCGAGGGAAATTCGGAGACAGTGTGGTTCGAGGGGCCATACAGCTCTTATAAGGAGGACCTGCGGAGGCGGAAGGGCGTGGACGCGGACCAGCCGCACCGCATCGCGTACAGAAGGCTGGTGCGGGCATAGCAGCGTTCGAGAGCGGGCGAGTCTGCCCTTATCTTAGTTGCATCGCGTCGTCGAAGAGGGAGGAGGTGAGGATTCTTGTAGCCTTTTCCCTGACAGCGTCTGGCCGCTTGCACTCGCATATTGGCTGCGGTCATGACCGTCCCCCGGAACTACACGGCACTGAAAGCGCGGGAGTGGCAGCAACGCCTCCTGTATACCGTGGCGGGCCTTCTCCTCTTCGAGACGCTTACGGGGCTCGCGATCTACCTGCTGCCGTTCAGCGTGCCGAATCAGATGTCGGTCGTGTTCCACACGCTGGCCGGTGTCGTTCTCGTGGCGCCTTACGTGATCTACCAGATCCGGCACTGGCGGGTCTATCGGAGCATCCGGGTCTCTCACGTCAAGCTGACCGGCTACTTCGCGATGACCGCGATGATCGCGCTTATTGTGTCCGGCCTCATCCTCACCTATCAGGCCGTCTTCAGTACCCGCATCCACCGCGGCTGGGACGTGACGCACGTCTGGGCGACGTTCGCGCTCATCGCGTCCGTCATGCCGCACATCGTGACGCTGATGGTGCGCGCCACGCGGACCAACGCGGCGGCCGCTGGTGCGCTGCTGCACGCGGCGTCGCGCCGATTCTCGTATGTCACGGTGATTCTCGCCGGCGCATTCTTCGTCCCCGTCGTACTGGCGACCGCATCGTACCGTTCCCCCCGGCTCGTCAACACGTTGCCGCAGGACTACAGCTATGTGTACGGGCCCGAGCGCCCCTTTGCCCCGAGTCTCGCGCGCACGAGCAGCGGCGGAGCATACGACGCCCGTTCGCTCGCCGGCTCGGCCAGCTGCGGCACTTCGAACTGCCATAAGCAGATCTACGACGAGTGGGCGGTGAGCGCCCATCGGTATTCGGCGATGGATCCCGCGTTTCAGAAAGTGCAGTCGGTGATGGGTGAGCAGAACGGCCCGGAGTCCACGCGTTACTGCGGGGGCTGCCACGACCCGATCTCTCTCTTTTCGGGCGCGAAGAACATCTTCACGAAGGATCTCACCAACGCGGCGGGTTACAAGGAAGGAATTTCCTGCGTCGCCTGTCATGCGATCGGGAAGACGGACGTAAAAGGGAACGCGAAGTACGTCATTTCGCAGCCCAAGCGCTACATCTTCGAGCTGGACGATGGCGACACGGCTGGAACGGGAGGGAGGAACGTCGCGCGCGCAGTGCGCGATTTCGTCATTCGCGCGTACCCGCGTTATCACATCGAGACCCTGCAGCACAAGCTGTTCAAGAGTCCGGAATTCTGCGCCGCGTGCCACAAGCAGTTCATCGACGAGGAAATCAACGGCGTCGGCTGGGTTCAGCTCCAGAACCAGTATGACGCCTGGCGCAAGAGCCGCTGGAACCATCCCGACAATCCGAAGAAAACGATAGAGTGTCGCGAGTGCCACATGCCACTCGTGGCGTCGACGGATGCGGGGCGCGGCGATGATCTCGATTACAACCGATCGCTGGGCGACGGCAAGCACCGCAGCCATCGGTTCCTCGGCGCGAACCAGTTCATTCCGAAAGTGCTTGATCTCCCGGGCGCGGAGGAGCAGGTACAGCTCACGGACCGGTGGCTACGCGGCGACATCGCGATTCCGGAGATAGCCGACAAGTGGCGTACCGGTCCGGTCGTGCCGATCGAAGTGATGGCGCCTGCGACGGTGCGACCCGGCGCGCCCGTGACGATTCAGGTGGCGCTCACGAACAACAAAGCAGGCCACGATTTTCCCACCGGTCCGCTCGACATCATCCAGGCCTGGGTTGAAGTGTCGGTGACCGATCAGGCGGGGAACGTCGTCTTCCAGAGCGGGCAACGTGATTCGGCGCACTTCATCGCGCCCGGCAGCTTCATGCTCAAGGCAGAGCCGGTGGATCAGTACGGCAATCTGATCGATCGCCATAACCTCTGGGAAATGGTGGGCGTCCGCTATCGGCGCTCTCTGTTTCCGGGATTGTCTGATCGGGAGACGTTCACCTTCCTGTGCCCCGGCGGGATCGTACCGGTGCCGGCAACGCAACCGGCGCGGACACCCGCGAACAGCGGCTCACCGCTCGATCGCACGATAGTTGTGCGCGTGCCACGTGGCCCGGGCACCGAGCTCCACGTGACAGCGAAACTCATGTACCGCAAAATCGATCAGTACCTGCTCAACTTCTTGTTCGGCAAGGAGTCGGGACTTACGGCCCCCGTGACAGTAATGTCCGAAGATCGCAGGACGATTCGCGTAATTAGCGACTGAACGAGGCGCCGGATGACTTGGCTCACTCGGCGCCGGCGCTTTCTCGGGATCACCGCGGTGGGTGGTCTCCTGTTTCTTGGCGTCGCATCGTTTGCGGCGTTCCGCTGGCGCCGTCCGGAGCCGGTGTATCGCCCTGGCGAGGACGTCGAGGGTATTACCTCCGAGCTGGCGCGGTCACTGCCGAAGGACTATCCGCGGGTCGTGTTCAGCGACGCAACCAAAGCCGCGCGGATAAGCTTCGAACATTTCAGCGGCACGCGATCGTCGCAGTTGCCCGAGGACATGGGCTCCGGCGCAGCCTGGGGCGACTATGATGGCGACGGCTGGGCCGATCTTGTGGTGGCCAACGAGGTCGGTCCCCTCACCATGTCCGAGGCCGAACGTAACGCGTCTCCCGCGCGCGTGATGCTGTATCACAACAATCGTGATGGGACGTTCACCGACGTCACGACGCGATCGGGCATCGACTTTCGCGGCTGGGGGATGGCGGTCGCCTGGGGCGACTATGACAACGACGGCCGCCTTGACCTGGTGCTGACCGCGTACGGCCAGAACCATCTGTATCACAACGACGGTGACGGAACGTTCAGTGATCGGAGCGCCGTCTCCGGCATCGGCCGTCTGAAGGGATTCTGGACCGGCGCGTCGTGGGGCGACTACAATCGGGACGGATTTCTCGATCTCTATATCACGGGCTACGTCCAGTACGCGCGTCCCGCCGAAGCCAGTGGCAATTACGACGTGGAGAATCCGGCGAGCATCAATCCGTCCTCCTTCCCGCCCGCGCGCGGCCTGCTGTTTCGAAACAATGGCGATGGAACCTTCACCGAAGTCGCGGCCGCCGCCGGCGTCCTGAATTCCGCGGGCCGAGGTCTTTCCGCGGCGTGGGTCGACCTGGACGAGGATGGGTGGCCGGATCTGTACGTGGCTAATGACGTCTCGGACAACGTGCTTTATCACAACCTCGGCAACGGGAAGTTCGTCGATGTGAGCCACGCCGCCCGCGTGTCCGACTATCGCAGCTCCATGGGCATCGCCGTGGGCGATTGGGACAACGACGGCGATCAGGACATGTTCCTGACGCACTGGCTGGCGCAGGAGAACGCGCTCTACAGCAATCAGCTCGTGCAGCCGGGCAG
>CAYMKQ010000035.1:19193-21964 GCA_964391175.1 uncultured Gemmatimonadaceae bacterium
TAGCAGTAGCAGTAGCAGTAGCAGTAGCAGTAGCAGTAGCAGTAGCAGTAGCAGTAGCAGTGCAAGCTCGAGCGTGCGTCGTCTCACATTCATGGACGTGGCGGACCGGTACGGCCTCGGCCAGTCCTCGCTGGACTTCGTGGGCTGGGGCACGTCGTTCATCGACTACGACAACGACGGGAAGCTCGATCTGTTCATGGTCAACGGCAGCACGCTGCAGCAACACGACGACCCGACGCGGCTGGTGTCGATGCACAGCCAGCTGTTCTGGAACCGGAATCGCGACGAAGGCTTCTTCGAGGTGTCGTCGGTGGCCGGGCCGTATTTCGCCAGCGTTTACAATGGCCGCGGAGCGGCTTTCGCCGATTACGACAACGACGGCGATGTGGACATCTTTGTCGTGAACAACGGCGGGCCCGGCCTGTTGCTGCGCAACGACGGTGGCAACAGGAATCATTGGCTGCAGGTGGAGTTGCGCGGGACACGAAGCAATCGCCAGGGGATCGGCGCGAAAGTGCGGCTCGTTGCCGGGGGGACATCGTCCCCGCGCCAGGTGGGAGCACAGAGCTCGTATCTCTCGCAGAACAGTCTCATCGAGACCTTCGGGCTCGGTACGCTGCCCAGAGCGGACACGATCGAGGTGATCTGGCCGAGCGGGATGCGCGATGTGCGCACCGACGTGGCGGCGAACCAGCGAATCCTCGTGACGGAGGGCCGCGCCGCGGCAACCGATCGTGCACAGATCCAGAGCTTCTGGAACCTGTACCGCCACGCGACCGCGCAGCGCATCGCGCGTCAGACGCAGCTCGCCTCGGACAGCTACGCCCGCGCGCTCGAGCTCAATCCGGATCACGAAGACGTCCTGTACTATCTTGGCAGTATGCGGCTGGCGCTCGGCGATTTTGATGGTGCCGCGCGCGCGTGGCGTCATCTGGCCGCGGTGAACGCGTCCAGTGCTCGCGCGCATTCACAGCTCGGCCGTCTGTATTCCTGCCTCGAGACCGGCGCACCGTCGAATCTCGACTCGGCGGAGGCGCACCTGAGTCGTGCCCACGAGATCAACAAGGAGGAAAACGGCCCGCTGGTGCGCCTGGGAGAGGTGGCGCTGATGCGCGGAGATCTGGCGCCCGCGCGGCGGTACTTCGGGACGGTGCTGCGCACGCACGAGGCCAACGTGCCGGCGCGCTTCTACGTGGGCTATATTGCGCTGAAAGGGGCCGACACCGTGCGCGCCCAAACGGAATTCAGCCGCGCGACATCCGCGATTGCACCGCCACCGGCAGCTGGCGTGCCGGGCGAAGGTGACACGAAGCATGGGGCTGCACCGCTCACGCAACGCACGGAACGGTGCGACCAGCTCCGCGCCATAGCCACTGCCCCGCGAGCCGCGAGCCCGGCTGTGGAGATGTTCCACCGCTACCGCCGGCTGGACAGCCTCCTGTCGGTTGCGCGATCGCGGTGGCCGGAATAATGATCCGCAATGCGGGGACCTGCACGGTCGTCTCCCGGAACGTGCTCAGCAGGGGCGGACAGTTCGGACTGCAGGTCTGGAACACCGAAAATGCACTGCTCGAGCGTAACGTGATGAGCAACAACCGGGGACTCTTCACCTACCCCGCCGGACCTCAGGTCGCCTATGGCCTCGATCTGCGTGGCTCCGCCGCATCGATGTGGCGGAGATCGTAAACTCGAGTAAGCTCGTGCGAGGGCAGCGGACAAGATAAGTTCCACTGCCATGTTGCTGCACCTCGTGCTCGCGGCGATCTCGCTCCAGGACTCAACGCTCGTTTACGATGGACGCGCGAATCGCATCCATGTCGATGTCCCGAGAATCGACACGACCGTGAGCATCGATGGAAATCTCGACGAGCCGGTCTGGGCGCGGGCGGCGCGCCTCACCGGATTCTCCCAGTACCAGCCAGTCGATGGCCGTCCCGCCGAGGAGCCGACTGAAGTAGCAGTGTGGTACTCGGCCGATGCGATCTACTTCGGGATCCGTGCGAGAGAGATCCACGGCAACGTCGTCCGCGCGACGCACGCCAATCGCGACAACATCGAGAGCGAAGACCAGGTTCAGATCCTGCTCGATACCGAGAATGCCCGCCAGCTCTCGTTTCTGTTCGGCGTCAACGCATTGGGCGTTCAGCAGGATGGAACACGGAGCTCACAATTCGGCGGCGGAGCAGGCGGCTTTTCCGCCACCGGAGGCGGCTTCCGCAACATGAATCCTCTCGAGGGCAGCGTCGACCTGAACCCGGATTACTTCTTCGAGTCGCGAGGACGCCTCGTCGAAGGCGGCTACGAGGTCGAGGTCCGCATACCGTTCAAGAGTCTGCGATACCAGGACGAGAGAGTACAGAGCTGGGGAATCCACATTCTCCGCCGGGTTCAGCACTCGGGATTTCAGGATACCTGGGCTCCCGCAGTCCGCGCGAATGCAAACTTTCTCGCGCAGGCCGGTACGCTCGATGGGCTGCGCGACATGAAGCGCGGACTTGTCCTCGAGGCAACGCCCACGGTGACGGCCCGCATGGATCGCGCGCCAGCGATTGGCAACGGCCGAGATTACGAGCGGCGAAGTGAGCTGGGCGGCGACATCCGGTGGGGAATCCGTCAGAACCTCAATCTGAATGGAACCATCAATCCCGACTTCTCGCAGGTCGAAGCCGATGTAGGTCAGGTGCTGCTCAACGAGCGGTTCGCGCTGTTCTATCCCGAGAAGCGCCCGTTCTTTCTCGACGGGCTCGAGCTGTTCGACACACCGAACCAGT
>CAYMKQ010000036.1:0-14045 GCA_964391175.1 uncultured Gemmatimonadaceae bacterium
CAAGTCTTTCTTGAATTCGCCGACTACCGGAAGACGCAGTAGCCGACTATCCCGATTTTACGATACCCTTGCGACCGCCTCGGGCGGGCTTCCTCAAGGGCAGGTGCAGCAACTCCTAAGAGTTACGCAGCCATTGCCAGGTTTTGGTTGGCAGTTGAAAATAATCCCAGAGGTTTTACCAGGACCTGAGTACCTGGGCACGCGGCCACAGCTTCACCAACCCCGTCGAAGCCAGTCGCCCCCGTTCATGAAGTATAGCCCAGACAAGCCGCGAAGTCAACGAGAAATCGCTCGCGAACCCGGTTGAAGTGGATTGCTCAACTGGCTGCCCAGCAATGCCTTACAGCACATTACTTCAAGCAGCAGCTGGCGAGGCCTCGACCTCTTCCATCGAGTCGTAGAACGGGCTCGCCAGATACTCGCCGAATACGTCTTCGACCTCGGACAGACTCTCCACCGCGTGCAGCTTTCGCCTCAGCTCAGCCGATCCCGGCACGCCCTTCACGTACCAGCCCAGGTGCTTTCTGAACTCGATGGCCGCACCTCTCGGGTCAGCCTCATAGGCCTCGGCCATCCTCGCGTGCTCTAGCGCGATCTCGAACCGCCGCTCGATGGTCGGCGCCTCCGGCTTGGGCTTCCCGTCCAGCAATGCCCGGGTCTGATCGAATATCCATGGTTGGCCGAATGACCCGCGAGCGATCATGATCGCGGCGCAACCGGTCTCCCGCTGGAGCCGGACCGCGTCCTCGGGTGTCTTGATGTCGCCGTTGCCGATGACCGGAATCTCGAGGGCCTGCGTCACCGCGGCGATTTCTTCCCACTGCGCGCTACCGGAGTACATCTGCGCGCGTGTGCGGGGATGCAGCGCCAGCGCCCTCGCGCCGGCGTCCTGGCAGCGTAGACCGATCGTCACCGGATCACGCGTGTCCTCGCTCCACCCGCTTCGGATTTTCACCGTGACCGGCAGATCCGTGCTCGCTGCAACGGAGCGAATGACGGACTCGACGAGCGAGAGATCCTTGAGGCAGCCCGAGCCGCCGTTCCGCTTCACCACCTTCTTCACCGGGCAGCCAAAGTTGATGTCGATGAATTCGGGGCGAAACACATCGGTGACCAGCGCCGCGGCCTCACCCATCGCCGCCGCATCGGCGCCGAAGATCTGAACACCGATCGGCCGCTCGTCCGCTCCAAAGCGGAGCTTGTCGAGCGTGGCCGCATTCTCCCGGCGGATTCCCTCGGCGGAAAGGAACTCCGTCACTACCACATCCGCCCCAAAGCGGCGGCAGAGTCTCCGGAAAGGGGACTCGGAAACCCCGGCCATTGGGGCGAGGTAGAGCGGGATGTCGGAACGAACGGGAAATGGAAAACGCATCGCTTTGCAAGCTAAGTGAGACCACAAGTGCTTGCAACATCGTGGTTTGACACTCGTGCCGGGCGCCGGTAACTTGAACGACTCTCGGCGCACCAACCGCGGCAAGGACCTCTCGGGGAGCTCGATGGAACTAAGGGATTTCTTTTCGGAAGATGCGATCAAACTCGAGCTGGACGGCATCACCAAGGACGAGATTCTCAAGGAGCTGATCGATCTGCTTGGCCTCGACGAGAAGTCGGAGGGCATGCTCTTCAAGATGCTGAAGCGGCGCGAGAACCTGGGCTCCACGGGAATCGGGCGCGGAATCGCGATTCCTCACTGCCGGTCGCTGGTAGTCAGCAGACTGCGCGTCGCCTTCGGGCGAAAGAGCGTGGGTGTGGACTTCAAAGCTATCGACGAGAAACCGGTCTATTTTTTCTTTCTCATCGTCGCGCCGCCACTCGAAGTCTCGAACCAGTATCTCCCGGTCCTCGGGAAGATCGCTCAGTTCAGCAAGGAGGCGGACGTGCCCGAGCGGATGCTCGCGCTGAAGGAGCCGCGCGAGTTCATGCAGCTGCTCGAGGAAAAGAGTCTCTAGGGTGGGCTAGTCGTTTACTGCAACTGCAACTGAACGCGCTGTCAGCTTCCAGCTGGAAGCTTTCAGCTACGAGCCGCAAACGTCGGGACGTTCCCCACTTGTGGGAGAGGAACTGCAGTTGCTTGTGCCCGGTTCCGCGCCGCTGACGTCCTGACGTAGTGAAGCTCATAGCTGGCCGCATAATGCTGGCCGCTGGCAGCGCGTTCAGCTGCATTTCTGAGTTTCAACGTACTGGCCTTTGATCGGCGCGGATCTTATTCCCACTCGATCGTCGCCGGTGGCTTGGAGCTGACGTCGTAGACGACGCGATTTATCCCGGCGACCTGGTTGATGATGCGCGTCGAGATGCGCGACAGAACGTCGTGCGGGAAGGGATACCAGTCGGCGGTCATCCCATCGATGCTCGTCACGGCGCGTAGCCCGAGCACATAGTCGTAGGTTCGCTCGTCACCCATCACGCCGACGCTCCGTACCGGCAGCAGCACGGCGAACGCCTGCCAGATCTCATCGTACAGTCCCGCCTCGCGAATTTCTTCGAGGTAGATGGCGTCGGCGGCGCGCAGGAGGTCCAGCTTCTCCTTCGTCACGTCGCTCAGCACGCGGATCGCCAGTCCCGGTCCTGGAAATGGATGTCTAGCGAGCATTTCCTCGGGAAGCCCTAGCTCCCGCCCGACATTGCGAACTTCATCCTTGAATAACTCTCTCAGCGGCTCGATCAGCTTGAACTTCATCCCCGGCTTGAGACCGCCGACGTTGTGATGAGTCTTGATCGTCACTGATGGGCCGCCGCGCGGCGAGGCGGACTCGATGACATCCGGGTACAGTGTGCCCTGCACCAGAAAATCGACGTCATCACCGACCTTTCCGGCGGCGTCCTCGAAGACGTCGATGAAGGTATGGCCGATGATCTTGCGCTTCTTCTCGGGATCAGCCACCCCCGCCAGCGCCGCGAGGAACCGCTCCGCCGCATCGATCGTGATCAGCTCGATCCCGAGATGGGCGCGGAATGTCCGCTCCACCTGCTCGCGCTCGTGGAGCCGAAGCAGTCCGGTGTCGACGAAGATGCACGTGAGCTGGTCGCCGATCGCCCGGTGTACCAGCGCGGCGGCGACGGACGAGTCCACTCCGCCCGAGAGTCCACAGATCACCCGCGAGCCGCCGGCAGTCTCGCGGATGCGAGCCACCTCCTCCTCGATGAAGGCGCCGGCGGTCCAAGTGGGTTCCGCTTTGCACACTCCAAAGAGAAAGTTGGAAATCACTTCCCCGCCGCGCGGTGTGTGTGCCACCTCCGGATGGAACTGTACGCCGAAGATGGGTCTCTTCTCGTGCTGAAAGGCGCTGATCGGATTTCCGCGACTCTTCGCCGTGACGCGATAGCCTTTGGGCGGTTCCTCGATATGATCGCCGTGACTCATCCATGCGGTCACCATCTCGTCGGCGGAAAACCCGGCGAAGAGCCCGTGTGGATCCAGGATCTCCATCTCCGCGCGCCCGTACTCGCGCCGGTCGGTGCGGACGACCTTTCCGCCCTCGATGTGCGCGATCAGCTGCATCCCGTAACAGATGCCGAGCACTGGAGCGATGTCGAAGATCGCGGGGTCAGCGAGGGGAACCTTGTCCCCATACACGGAATTGGGCCCCCCGCTCAGTATGATTCCGGTCGGCGTCCAATCGCGGATCCATCGTACGGTGCGAGTCGGCGGATGGATCTCGGAATAGACACGTGCCTCGCGCACCCGCCGGGCGATCAACTGCGTGAATTGTGAGCCGAAATCGATGATGAGGATCCGGCTGCTCATAGCGTGATGTTCTCTACCTCTCCGCTATCGATGTCGAGGATCGCCGCCGTGCACTTGCCGTGAATCCATCCGCAGGCTTCGCCAGGGTTGATCACCAGCGTATTGCCTACCTTCTTCTCTCCCTGAAGGTGAGAGCAGCCGTGGATGACGAAATCGTGTGACTCGATCGAGCGCGTCCTCACTTCTCCAATGTCGTGGACGATCAGGATCCTTTTCCCCCCGACTTCGAAGCTGTGCGGAGACTCGTAGATCTCCGTTCCCACCCCGCGGGCGGCATACGCGCTCAGAGTCTCGCGGTCGCCATCGTTGCGCCCGAAGACGCCGAGAAGCGCCATCCCGCGCTGATGAAACGGCGCCAGACAGAAGGGGGAGCAGTAATCCCCGGCATGCATCACCATGCTCACACCCTTGCCGCTGAAAATCTCCAGGAGGTTCGTGACCGCGGGCACCCGATCGTGTGTATCGGCCATCAGTCCGATGCGCACTACGCTTTCCTCCACTCTGGATGAGGCTGCTCGTTGCGAATCAGATCCTCGTAGCTCTCACGTTTCGTAATCACGCCAAATCGGTCGCCATCTACCAGTACCTCGGCCGCCCGCGGCCGCGAATTGTAGTTGGAGGCCATTACGAAGCCGTATGCTCCGGTGGACTGGACGGCGAGGAGGTCGCCCGCACCCGCGTCATCGATCTGTCGGTCGAGCGCAAGGAAGTCTCCGCTTTCGCACACGGGACCGACTACGTCGGCCACGATCGTGCGTCCACTCGGATTGACGGCCTCGATGCGGTGAAACGCGTTATAGTGCGAGGGACGCAACAGGTCCGTCATCCCCGCGTCGGTGATCATGAATTCCTTCCCTCCGCTCCGCTTGCGGTAGAGAACCCGGGTGAGCAGCACCCCGGCGTTCCCGACGAGGAAGCGACCTGGCTCGAGAATGATCCTGAGGCCAGAGTCGCCGACGAGCGCAGTGATCACTTCGCCAAAGTGCGAGACGTCAACCGACCGCTCGGCGTCGTACGTCACGGCGAGGCCGCCGCCGATATCCAGATACTGGAGGCGCAGCTTCGTGTCGCGCTCGATCTCGCGGCGCAGGTGCAGCAGCCGTTGCAGGCCGACCTCGTAGGGCGCGAACTGGGAGATCTGGGAGCCAACGTGCATGTCGAGCCCGAGGAGCCGCACATTCGCCAGCCCGCTCGCGACCTTGGCGACCGAGAGAGCCTCATCGAACGGGATCCCGAACTTCATTCCCTTCTCCCCCGTGCGTGTATACGGGTGCGGCGTGTCGACGAGGACCTCCGGGTTCACTCGCAGCGCCACAGGCGCTGTCACCCCAAGCCTCCTCGCCACGGCATCGAGAACGTGCAGCTCCTCCTCCGATTCGACGTTGAACAGGAGCACTCCCACGCGCAGGGCTTCCTCCATCTCACGCTCCGTCTTGCCGACGCCGCTGAACACGATGTCTCTTCCCGCGTATCCAGCCTCGACGGCGCGGAACAACTCGCCACCCGATACGATGTCCAGTCCGGCTCCGAGGTCGCGCAAGAGTTTCAGAATCGCAATGCTGGAGTTGGCCTTGGCGCTATAGTGAAGCCGGGCATCGAGTGCGCCGAGGGCCTCGCGCAGTCGGGCATATTGCTGGCGGACTGCGGCGGAGCTGTAGACGTAGCAGGGCGTTCCAATCTGGTCCGCTACGAGAGAGAGAGGCACCCGCTCACAGCGCAGCCCTTCAGCATCTCGCGGGAATGCGCTCTCGTCGGACACGGCTGGTGACGTGACGGGCTTAGCCACCGCCCCGCCGGTCAATATGCCTTTGCCCACAGCGCCTCGGCCGTGGAAGCACGTCCGCACTTGAGACAGTCCTTCGGAGGCTCGGCCGAGCGGAATTCCTCGTCAGGCAGCACTCGAATCGTAGCCTTGGTTTCCTCCTTGATGGAGGATTCACAAGCTGGATCTCCGCACCAGCCGGCGTAGACGAACGCGCCCTCGCCGTCCATTACCTCGCGGAAACGGTCGTAGGTGATTCCGCCACGAATGCTGTTGTGCTCCCGACGCTCGCGCGCGTCGATCAGCATGGATGCCTGAATTACGTGCAGCAGCTCCGCGGCATCCTCCCCGACAGAGTCGAGCGAGACCGCCCGCTTTTCGCCGGTGTCGCGCCTCACCATGATCGCCTGATTCTGATCAAGATCGCGCGGCCCAATCTCCAGCCGCAGAGGAATCCCGCGCAGCTCCCACTCGTAGTACTTGGCACCAGGCTTCATTCCCTCGCGATCATCGACGTGCACGCGCAACCGGCCGGGGGCTCTTCGTTCCCAGGCGATCAGGCTCTCCTTGATCAGGGCCGCCGCGGCGCGGACGCGTCCCTTGTCCTCGTCGGAGCGCCAGATCGGGACGATCACGATCTCGACTGGCGCGAGCAGCGGTGGAATACGAAGTCCGTTGTCGTCTCCGTGCGTCATCACGAGTCCGCCGACCATGCGCGTGGATACGCCCCAGCTCGTATTCCAGGCGTACTCCATCCCGCCCTCTTCCGTCTGGAACTTGAGGTCGAAAGCCCTGGAGAAGTTCTGCCCCAGGTTGTGCGAGGTTCCCGACTGAAGCGCCTTGTTGTCCTGCATCATCCCTTCGCACGAGTACGTGCGAACAGCTCCGGCAAACTTCTCCGCTTCGGTCTTGATCCCCGTGACGACGGGCATGGCCATGTAGCCTTCCATGAAGTCGCGGTACACGCCGAGCATCTTGCGTGTCTCCACCTCCGCTTCGTCCTGCGTGGCATGCGCGGTGTGACCCTCCTGCCAGAGGAACTCGAGCGTGCGGAGGAAGAGCCGGGTACGCATCTCCCAACGCACGACGTTCGCCCACTGGTTTATCAGAACGGGCAGGTCGCGGTAGCTCTGTACCCACTTGGCATACATGGCATAGATGATTGTCTCGGACGTCGGGCGGACGATCAGCGGCTCCTCCAACTTTTTACCTCCACCATGCGTCACGACCGCGGTCTGCGGCGCAAACCCCTTGACGTGCTGAGCCTCTTTCTTGAGAAAGCTCTCCGGAATGAAGAGCGGGAAGTACGCGTTCTCGTGCCCGGTTTCCTTGAACATGGTATCGAGCTGCTGCTGCATTCGCTCCCAGATGCCGTAGCCGCGCGGTCTGATCACCATGCACCCGCGCACCGGCGAGTAGTCGGCAAGCTCGGCGCGCAGCACCACCTCGTTGTACCACGCGCTGAAGTCATCGGCGCGCCTGGTCAGCTTCTTGTCGTCAGCCATTGGCCTGATTACAGGGATTCGAGTAAAGCATCGAGAGTCACATTCCGCTCGGCGCCATCGGCGAGCGTCTTGAGTGTCACCATTCCACTGGGATACTCATCGCGCCGCAACAGAATGACGTTTCTGACTCCCGCGCTGGACGCCGTCTTGAGCTGCCGCGCGAGGGTCTGGGATTTCAGCGCATACTCCACGCTGCGCGACTTGGCGCGCAGCCGTCCGGCGACTGTCATCACATCCGGGAGAAGCGCTTCGTCATCAGCCGCCACCCAGTACTCCGTGGCGAGCTCCGGCGCCGGCATAAGGTTGCGCGAGCGAAGCAGCTCGGAGAGCACGACGTCGCCCATCCCGAACCCGAGCGCGGGCAGCTCGACTCCTCCGATGCTCGACAGAAGATCGTCGTACCGCCCGCCTCCGCAGATGGCACGGAATTCCCTCTTCGCATCGAACAGCTCGAACACCTTCCCCGTATAGTAAGCGAGTCCGCGGACGATCGAGAGGTCGAAGTCGATCCAGTCACCGACGCCGAGAGCATCGAGAAATCTCAGATACTCCTTCATGCTTGCCACTTCTTCGACGACGTCCCGTGAATCGAGGAAATCCGCCGCTAATCCGTCCAGGTCCTTCGAGCGCGCGAGAATCCGCTCAACCGCACGCCGAGCCTCGGGGTGTCCGACGGCTTTCTCCACTTTCGCAAGCGTTGAATCACGAGGCTCGCGCCCCGTCTTGTCGATTGCGGCAAAGACAGCAGGAAGCTCGGTCTTCGTGACGCCGACGTGGAGCAGCGCCGCGCTGAGCAGACGGCGATCCGACACCTTCGCCCGCACATCACTCGATGCGAGTCCGACCCCGCGCATGACATCGATTGCCACCGCCAGCAGCTCGGCATCCGCCGCGACCGATGCTTCGCCGACGATGTCTACGTTGAGCTGAAAGTGCTCTCGAAGCCTCCCCTTCTGCTGCCGCTCATACCGAAATAGCTGCGGCATGGAGAACCAGCGGATCGGCTTCCGCAATGCGCTCGCCTTCGCCGCGACCATTCGGGCGAGAGTGGGTGTCATCTCGGGACGGAGCGCGACCTGGCGACCCCCTTTGTCAGTGAAAGTGTAGAGCTGCCCGACGATCTCGTCGCCGCTCTTTTTGGTGTAGAGATCGAGGGGCTCGAGCGGAGGTCCGTCGTATTCGACGAAGCCGTACCTTCGCGCGACGTCCCGCCAGACACTCATCAGGTAGTTGCGGTTCGCGAGCTGCTCGGGGTAGAAATCGCGAAATCCGGGTAAAGCTCCCTGTGACATTCAGGAAAGCTACGCGGCGAACGGAGACACCTGCAAGCGCGACATCGAGTCGCCCACGGTGTGAAAAGAGCCCGTGACGAGGACGGTTCCGCATCGCTTTTCGGCCCGCAGGAGCGCGACATCGAGATCCGGCTCGAGATCGGCGGCAAATCCCTCAGACAATGCGAAGGCGTGCGCCTCCGCGGCGTTCCACGCACGCTCCGGGCTCGCCGACGGCGCGTTCGTGAAGAGAAATCGGTCGACGACCGGCGCGAGCTCGCGGATGATCCCCCGCCAGTCCTTGTCGGCGAGCACGGCGAGGACAGCCGTTCTCGGACCGGGCGGATTGATCGCGCTGACCGTCTCGGCCACGGTGCGCGCGCCCGCTGGATTGTGGGCGACGTCGAAGATGAATTTCCCGTGACGCTGGAACCGTCCCGGCAGATAGACATTGGAGACGGCGCTGGAGATCGAATCAGGAGGCGGCAGATACTTCTCTCCAAGCGCGGCCACGCTCGCTATCGCGATCACGGTGTTCCGCGCCTGGTGGAATCCAACGAGGGGAGTCCTCACTCCGACGCGACCGGATCCGTGCTTCAGCACGAACGAAGTTCCTTTCGCTTCAACGCTCACATCCGTCACCTGATACAGGTCATCGATCAGCGTGATGGGATCTGCTCCGGCTTCCCGGGCGCAATCAGCGAGCAGACCTCCGATGGTCGTCGACGGTTCGCCGATGATCGCCGGCACGCCGCGCTTGAAGATCCCCGCCTTTTCCCTCGCGATCGATTCGAGCGATTCGCCGAGCAGGTCGGTGTGATCGAGTCCGATCGACGTGACGGTCGCGACTCGCGGCATGAGCACGTTCGTCGAATCAAGGCGCCCGCCAAGTCCCGTTTCGATGACGGCGATATCTACTGCCCGCTCAGCGAACCACGAGAATGCGAGCGTTGTCGTCAGCTCGAAGAACGTGGCGCCGATCTCTTCGGCCGCCGGCATCCACCTTTCGAGAAATCCGAGCACCTCCTCCTCGGATATGGGTACTGAATCGAGCGTTATCCGCTCGCGGAAGTCGACCAGATGCGGTGACGTATACCTGCCGACCCTGAGACCGCGCGAGCGGAGCAGAGCGTCGGCGGTCGCGACGACGCTGCCTTTCCCGTTGGTGCCCGCGATGTGGATTGCGGAGAAGTCATGGTGCGGCGAGCCGAGCTGAGCGAGCAGCGCTTCGGTGCGCTCGAGGCCGAACTTCGTGCTGGTGGTCGTGCGAGCGAAGAGAGCCTTGATCGCCTCGCCGTACGGTGTCAGGAAGTGGTCCACCCTGCCGAAGCGGGTTTTCCGCTCATGTGCCGCAGCAGCTGTCCGACCGTGCCCTTGAGCTCGCTTCGCGGTACGACGACGTCGACGATGCCGTGCTCCAGAAGAAACTCCGCCGTCTGAAATCCTTCCGGGAGCTCCTGTCCGATCGTCTGCTTGATCACGCGTGGTCCCGCGAATCCTATCACGGCGCCCGGTTCCGCGAGGATCGCGTCGCCGAGCATCGCGAAGCTGGCGCTCACGCCACCCGTTGTCGGGTTGGTGAGAATCGACACATACGGAATCCGGCGCTCCGAGAGCTGCGAGAGGATGGCCGCCGCCTTCGCCATCTGCATGAGTGACAGAACTCCCTCCTGCATTCGCGCCCCGCCAGATGCCGAGATGATGATCAGCGGATACTTCCGTTCGAGGGAGCGCTGGCCGAGGCGCGCGATCTTCTCTCCGACTACTGATCCCATCGAGCCACCCATGAACGCGAAGTCCATGACCGCGAGACAGACGGGCATTCCGCCCAGCTGACCAGTGAAGGTGAGGATGGCGTCTCCTTCACCGGCGGAAGCTGTTGCCTTCTTGAGCCGCGCCTCGTATTCGGGAAAGCCGAGCGGATCGGTCGACCTGATTTCGATCTCCGTCTCCTCCGCCGTGCCTTCGTCGAGGAGGATGGCGGCGTACTCGCTCGCCCTGATGCGGCGGTGGAAGCCGCAGCCGGGGCAGACGTTGAGATTCCGGACGAACTTCTCCCGGAGATCAGTGTGGCCGCAGGCGTCACACTTCTCCCAGGCGTCGGGCGGAATCTCGTGTCTTTCTCGCCGCGGAAGGCGGGGTTTTTTTTCTTTCCGGAACCAGGCCATGGCCGGAATCTAAGAAAAACCCGTTATCTTCGCAGCGACAGGGCGCTGCCGCGTCCTTCTCCGGAAATCCGCATCAGGATCCCCATCGCAAGCCAGCTGGCGAGCATGAACGAGCCGCCGTAGCTGAAGAACGGCAGCGGGATACCCGTGATCGGCATCAGATTCAGCGTCATCCCGATGTTGACAAGTACGTGCACGAACCAGCCCGACATCAGTCCGAACGCGACGAGGCTGCTGAACGAGTCGTTCGCGCGCTCGGCCACCCGCGTGATGCGGAGAAACAGCCAGAGGAAGAGCGCGAGGGCGACAGTGACGCCGATGAATCCCAGCTCCTCGCCCACGACAGCGAAGATGAAATCCGTGTGCTGTTCCGGAAGGAACGCGAGCCTCTTCTGCGTGCCGAGCGTGAAACCCTGTCCAAAGAACCCGCCGGATCCGATTGCCACTTTCGACTGAATGACGTGATAGCCCGATCCGCGAACATCGGCGGAAGGATCGAGAAAGGTCCTCAATCTATTCTGCTGATACGGGGCAAGCTTCTCCCACATGATCGGGGCGACGACGCCGGTCGCCACATTCAGCACCATGAGGACGATTCCCTCGAGGAGATACGGGCGATACCAGAGGACGAGGGCGAGTAGAATGAAAAACCATGCGCCCCAAAGGCCGACGCTGAACGAAAGGATGAGGCTTACCGCCGGACTCGCGATCAGAATCAGGAGCGGCCACGCCACGCCGGACCAGTAGAGCATTGCGAAGAAGATTCCGATGAACACGATGCCGCTGCCCAGATCGGGTTGCAGCATGATGATCGCCCAGGGAACCACAACGATGAGTGCAGGCTTCCACAGGTCGAGAAGCGACCGTGTCGGCTCGCGTCGATCGGAGAGAACCTTGGCGAGCATCAACACGACGGTGATCTTCGCGATCTCCGATGGCTGCCCGACACGGACGCCTCCTATCGCGAGCCAGCTCTTCGTGCCCGCCGCTGTTCCCGCACCCGTTCCGATCACCAGCGTGAGAGCGAGAAGCAGGATCGAGAACGTGTAGAGCGGAACGGTCATCCACTCGATGAAACGAACCGAGGACTGGGCTACAGCGTAGGCGAAACCGATGCCGATGAGGAGCCAGACAGCCTGCGACTTGTATACGCTTGCGACAGCGGTGGGCGTGTCGGTCTGGCCAGCGGAGTAGACCATCGCCAGGCCAAAGAGGGACAGCAGGCCAGCGGTAATGAGGAGACGGTAATCCGCGACGATCGCGCGGCTCATCAGCCCTCGTCCATCGTTGCTTCGATGGGCCCGACCTTGAGATAGTGCGAGATGATTTTCGACGCGATGCGCGCCGCCCGGGAGCCGTGCAGACCAAACTCGAGCAGCACCGCTACCACGACCTTCGGGTTGTCCGCCGGAGCATAGCCGACGAACCAGCCGTGATCCTTGTCCTCTCCCGCCGCGTTCTGCGCGGTGCCGGTCTTGCCCGCCAGAATCAATCCCTCGACCCGTGATCCCGCCGCGGTGCCACCGGCCTGCAGCACCGCTTTGAGAGCATTCTTGATGGTCGCGTCCTCAACCTGGCTGATCCGGTATATCTGCTGGCGCTCCGGCGCGCCTTTGGCTATCTCCGGCTTCGCGAAGTGACCGTCCGTCGCGATTGCCGTGTAGAACTTCGCCATGTTGACGAGGGTCTGTGAATTCGATCCCTGCCCGATGGCCAGGTTCAGAACCTCCGCATGGCTCCAGTTGCGGCCGAATCGCTCGTTATAGTATTGAATCGCATAGGGCCAAAGGGCCCTGTTCTCTTCCGGAAGGTCGATGCCCGACCTTTCCCGGAAGGTGAGATCGATGCCGCCAGCGATCATCCGGGAGAGTCCAATCTTGATGCCCAGCTGGTAGAAGTAGACGTCGCACGAGTGCGTCAGCGCTCCCATCAGGTCGAGCGATCCGTGACCTCGCTTGTCCCAACAGCGGAAATACCGATTGCCGTACTGGTATCCGCCGGTACATGGTACGGGCATGCGCTCTTTCAGGCCGACGAGCCGGTTCTGGAGTCCAATGATCGCCGTGGCTGGCTTGAATATGGATCCAGGCGGATACCGGCCCTGTATCGCCTTGTTGACGAGGGGGCGCCGCTCGTCTTCGAGAAGCTCCTTGTAGTAGGCGACCGGTATACCTCCGGTGAACTTGTTCGGGTCGAACGTCGGCGCGCTGTACAAGGCGAGGACCTCTCCTGTTCTCGGCTCCATTGCGATCGCCCCGCCCTGAAGCGAATCGGCGAAGATGCCGACCACGAACTTCTGAAGATCCATGTCGATGTTCGTGTGGAACGGCGGCGCGCCGATCGGATCGAGATCGGGTCGCGGCCCCTCTCCCCGCACCGGGCGGCCGTGCGCGTCTACTTCATCGAAGCGAACGCCTTCCCTGCCGTGCAGCCTCGATTCGTAGTACTTCTCCAGACCGCCCTTGCCGATCTGCTGCCCCGGCTTGTAACCCGCGAACTCGGGACGATTGAGCTCGGTCTCGCTTATCTCGCTCGTGTAGCCGACGAAGGACGCGACCGCGGGACCGTCGGGATAGTACCGTTTCGGAACGGACTGGATGATAAGCCGCGGAAAATCGAGGCGGTGCTCCTCGAGCACCGAGACGATGTCGATCGAAGCATCGTTGAGCACGACAGTGGGTCGTGTCGGAGCCCGCCGATAACGCCGGATGGCCGCGTTGATGTGATACCGCTCGAGCTGTAGCGTGCCCGCGAGCTGATTGAGCGCGCTGCGCAGGCTGTCCTCGTTGGGCGCGGTTATCGAAACCGCGTAGGCGGGAAGATTCTCCGCGATCACCTCGCCGTTGCGGTCGTAGATGATCCCGCGCGGAGCCGGCAGCGGAATTGGACGCAGCCGGTTCTCCTCCGATTGCATCACGTACTGCTTGTTCTGTATGACCTGGGTCTTGAAGAAAGCCCCGGTCAACACGAAGAATCCGGCGAAGAGCGCCAGCGAGCTTGCCCTCGCTCTGCGGGCGACATCGTTCGGGTGGAAGCTCATCCGGAGGAAGGCTCCAGCAACGGGCGCATGATGAACAGTAACAGGACGCCCGCGGCCGCGGTAACGGCGGCGGAAAGCGGCGACCAGAGGAGAAGCTGCTGGACGAGCTCCACGCCGTGGACGCGCTGCTCGCCGACAAAGTAGATGATGTCGAACACCCACTTTCCGAGGAAGAAGAAAAACGCGTTGAGAACCAGATTGTCGGCGAAAAACACCGCCTGGAGGTAGGAGGCGCCGAAGCCTACGGCTGTCATCGCGATCGCTCCCGCGCCCAGCGCCTCCGGAGCAAGGGAGTCTGACACCAGACCAAGCAGGAACCCGATCACCGCCGCCGTTCCCGGTCGCACGCGCACGGCCACCAATAGCAGCGCCAGGATCAGGAAGTCCATGGGTGCGCGCCAGCCGAGGAGCGGGCGGAGCGTGTAGTGAAGAACGATGAAGATGAGGAAAGTGATTGTCGCGCGGACCGCTCCACCCACGTTCATCGTGTCGATCCCGTTCGCGCCAGCGTGTCGATCGGTACGGGATCCCGAGGAACCGTATCACGCGGC
>CAYMKQ010000036.1:14145-21289 GCA_964391175.1 uncultured Gemmatimonadaceae bacterium
GCCGTGTCGCGCGGAATGCGATCGCTCGTGTCTACGGGCGGAGGCCGCTGCACGGGCGGGGGAGCGAACACTCGAGCGCTGTCCGCCCTCGCCGGAGGGAGCTGGCCGCTCGCGCGCGCGGCGCTATCGAGCACGGCACGCCGCGCGGCTGCTTCAGCCAGAGCCGCGCTCTTCACCGCCGAGTCGCCGGCCACCACTATCCGCTGCGCGGCCAGCTCCGCTTCCCGCACGCTCTCCCACACTCCGTCCAGGCTATTGGCGACCCGGTCGCGACGCAGGATCATCACGGAGTAAATGTCGGCGGGGTTGACGGCGGGCCGAAGCAGGTAGGTGCGTGCCCAGCTCTCGGCAGTCTTGATTTCCTCGAGCACGATTCCGACCGGGATTCCACGGGGCCAGACGCCGCCCCAACCGGAGCTCACGATCAGCGCGCCGGGCTTGAGCGCAGACCTGAAGGGAACTCCGCGCAGCTCGATCAGGTATCCTCCTGTCGCGCCACGAAGATGTGCCTGCGCGATTCCGAAAGCGGTTCCGTCCGGCGACATCGCGCTCACCCGGAAATCGGGATGGGTCCAGAGCATTGCATGGCTCATCGTCGGATCCACGGCATCGACGACGCCGACCAGTCCTTCGGGCGCGAGGACAGGACTGAGCCTAGCCACGCCGGCAAGCGATCCCGCCGTGAGGATTACAGTCGTCTCGTCGCGGATGCCGCGGCCGTGCAAAGCCTCCGCGGAAACGAAGCCCCACCGCAGGCGTGCCCCGAGTCCGATCAGCTTCCTCAGCCGGTCGTTCTCCCCCTCGAGCGAGCCGGTTTTCATGGCCGCCAGCGACATGCTGTCCGTGATCGCGGTTTTCGCCTCCGCCATGAGGAGAGACTGACGGCTCGTCTCCGCGCGCCCCTGGAGCATCACGAGCGGAGCCAGGAAGGTTCGCCGCATCGTCGTGGCGACCGGATCGCGCATCGTGGCCGGAAGAGTCCGGGCGGCGAGTGCGAGTACGACGCATGTGGTGAGAACGATCAGGTCGATCCGGGTGTTGCTGCGTCCAGCGCGGGCCACGGTTTACCTCAAGTCGCTAGTACAGACCAGTACTTCGCCTCGTCGTCGAGGATACGGCCACATCCGCGAACCACACAGGTCAGAGGGTCCTCGTCGACGTGAATAGGAAGACCCGTCTCCTGCGAGAGCAGGACGTCGAGGCCGCGGATCAGAGCGCCGCCGCCCGTCATCACGATTCCCCGGTCGACGATGTCGGCCGCGAGCTCGGGAGGTGTGATCTCGAGCGCGCGGCGCACTGCGTCGACGATCTGTTGAATCGGTTCCTGAACCGCATCGCGAATCTCCGAAGAATGGACGCGCACCGTCTTCGGGATGCCTGATACAAGATCTCTGCCCTTGACGTCCATCTCCTTTTCGTCGCCGGTGGGCGCGGCCGATCCGATCTGGATCTTCACCTGCTCGGCGGTCGAGTCGCCGATGAGAAGGTTGTAGTTCTTGCGCATGAACTGCACGATCGCCATGTCCATCTCATCGCCGCCCGTCCTGATCGAGGTGTCGCTCACGATTCCGGACAGCGCGATGACCGCGATCTCGGTCGTGCCTCCGCCGATGTCGATCACCATGTTGCCGGTCGGGGTCTCGACCGGAAGTCCAACTCCGATGGCCGCCGCCATCGGCTCGGCAACCATGAAGACCTCCTTGGCGCCGGCGCCCAGAGCCGAGTCGCGTACCGCGCGTTTCTCCACCTCGGTGATTCCCGACGGGACGCACACGATCACGCGCGGCTTCACCTTGAACACGTGGTTTTCAATGATGAGGGCAAGAAAATATCTCAGCATCTTCTCCGTCACATCGAAGTCGGCGATGACGCCGTCCTTCATCGGCCTCACGGCAATAATGCCTTCAGGCGTGCGACCGAGCATCCGTTTCGCCTCGAGTCCAACGCCCTTTATTTTCTTGGTCTCGCGGTCCAGCGCAACGACCGAAGGCTCGTTGAGCACGATGCCTTGGCCTTTCACATAGATCAGTGTATTTGCCGTGCCCAGATCGACGGCGATCGCGTTTGCGGGAAAGAGTTGTCCCACCTTGAAGAATGGCCAGCGCATTAGTTCAAATATGAATCGGGGGGTGTAAACGGCAAGCCGAATGCCTCAGCGACAGCGGCATACGTCACCTTGCCATCCACGACATTGAGTCCCTTCTTGAGTGCGGGGTTTTCCCTGAGAGCCTGCTTCCATCCCTTGTTCGCGAGCTGCATCGCGTAGGGGAATGTCGCGTTCGTGAGCGCGAGCGTCGAAGTACGCGGTACGCCACCAGGCATGTTCGCCACTCCGTAGTGAATGATGCCATCGACGACGTATGTCGGATTCTCGTGAGTCGTCGCCTTGATGGTCTCGACGCAACCGCCCTGGTCGATGGCGACGTCGACGATCACCGCTCCCGGCTGCATTGTCTTCAAATCCTCACGCCGGATGAGACGCGGCGCCACCGCTCCGGGAATGAGAACCGCGCCAACGACGAGATCCGCGGTCGAGATCTGTTCCAGGATGTTGTGGCGATTGGAGTAGATGAGAGTGACGTTGGCGGGCATTACGTCGGAGAGGTATCGCAAACGCTCCAAGCTTAGGTCTAGTACAGTGACTTTCGCACCCAATCCAGCGGCCATCTTTGCCGCGTTGATCCCGACGATCCCTCCGCCGAGGATCACTACCTTCGCCGGCGCGACACCAGGAACTCCGCCAAGCAGGACGCCACGCCCACCGTACAGCTTCTCGAGGTATTTCGCGCCTTCCTGGACCGCCATGCGGCCGGCGACCTCGGACATCGGTGTGAGAAGAGGAAGCTCATGCGTCGGAAGCTCCACCGTCTCGTAGGCGATGCAAATCGCTCCGCTGTCGATATGCGCCCGCGTCAGCTTCTCGTCGGCCGCGAAGTGGAAGTAGGTGAAGATCACCTGGCCGCGACGTATGCGCGGCCACTCCTTCGCGATCGGCTCCTTCACTTTCATGATCATCTCGGCTTCCCGCCACACGGCGTCCGCATCGGCGCCGATCTTCGCGCCGCATGATGTGTACGCTTCATCCGGAAACCCACTGCCTTCTCCGGCTCCCTTCTCGATCATTACCGAATGCCCGGCGGCGGCGAACGCCTCGGCACCCGCCGGAACGAGGGCGACGCGATTTTCGTTGGTCTTTATCTCCTTCGGAACACCGATCTTCATGAAGTCTTCAGAATACTCGAATAGGAAGTTGAAAGGCCGCGGTCACGCCGCCGCTCGCGGCCCCAGACTCACCAATGTCTGCTGAGCAGGTGAGAAAAACGATCCGCAGATATCCCGGACGCTTTCCACATCGATCGCATCGACGAGTGCCAGCACCTCGTCGAGCGTTCGGTACGGCTCCCCGTACAGCTCCACCCCTGCCGCGCGATACATTCGCGAACTCGGACTTTCGAGAGACAGTGTAATCTGCCCTTTCAGCTGGCTTTTTCCAGCGGCGAGATCACCTTCGCTAAGTCCTTGCGCCGACAGCTTCTCCATCTCCTCGTTGATCGCCTCCACCGCAGCCCGCGCGGTTTCCGGCGTTGTGCCCACGTAGACGCCGTGCATTCCAGCATCCTCGTGAAACGACTGATACGCGTAAACAGAATAGGCGAGCCCCAGCTCCTCCCTGATCCTCTGAAACAGCCTCGAGCTCATCCCGCCTCCGAACAGCATCCCTATCAGGCTCATCGCGTATCGCCGCGGATCAGAGTGTGCGAAAGCAGGACTTCCGATCACGATGTGAGTCTGCGTCGTATCGCGCTCGAAGTGGACAGCCGCGGGAGATTGCACAATTGGAGCCGGAGATCTGAGCGTGGGCAGGCCACCGCGCGGGACTTCTGTCCAGCCGGTCGTATCGAGAACCTCCAGCAGCGCGTCGTGCTCGACATTGCCGGCGGCGGCGACGACGATCTGCTCCGGGTGGTATGCCCGGGAATGCAGCCCTCTCAGGTCCCCGACACCGAGGGCCGCGACAGTCTCCCGCGTCCCCAGAATCGAGTAGCCATATGGATGGCTGCCCCACAACTGCGCGTTGTGCAGCTCGAAAACGAGATCATCCGGCGTGTCGTCGACAGTGTTGATCTCTTCGAGGATGACCTTCCTCTCGAGCGCCAGATCCGCCGCTTTGAGCGTCGGCCTGAAGATCAGGTCGGCGAGAACGTCCGCGGCCTGAGGCAGGTGCTCATCGAGGACCCGCGCCTGATAGGCCGTGTGCTCGCGCGCCGTGTACGCATCGAGAGAGCCGCCGAGGGTCTCCAGCGCTAGCGCCAGGTCCCTCGCGCTGCGCGTCGGCGTCCCCTTGAAGACCATGTGCTCCAGCATGTGCGAGACCCCCATCTTCTCCGGACTCTCGTGGAGCGATGCCGCGCGCACCCACGCCCCCAAAGCGACCGACCGTACTCCCGGCATCGATTCCGAAAGTACGGTCAGGCCGTTCGTGAGAACGGTACGGCGGAGGTCAGACTCGGCGCACGGCGCGGCGAGACTCACGCCCGCGAGCGTCCCCCGCCCCCACCGCCACGCGAAGAGCCGCCGCGCGGGCGTCGGGGTCTCTCGCCGCGATCGGAGGATGATCTCTCGCCGCCCGAGCCGGCTTCCGACTGTTCCCCTTCGCCCTGCGCGCCGACGGTGGCGAATGCGCCGCCCTCGGCAGCCGGCGTTTCGCTCTCAGGCTTGGGCACGAGCGCCTTCATCGAGAGGCGAAGGCGTCCGCGCTCGTCGCGCTCGAGAAGCTTGACCTTCACGCGGTCGCCCTTCTTCACTACGTCTTCCGTTTTCTCGGTGCGTCCGTGCTTCAGCTCGGAGATGTGCACGAGACCCTCGGTGCCGGGCATGATCTCGACAAAGGCGCCGAATGCGGTCGTGCTCTTCACCGAGCCTTCGTACGTCTCGCCGATCACCGGCTCCGCCGTCAGCGCCTGGATCATCTGGCGCGCTCTCTCCATCGCCTCGCCGCCGACGGCGGCGATCGTGACGAGACCGGTGTCGTCCACCGTTATCTCGGCGCCAGTTTCCTCCTGAATACCGCGAATCGTCTTCCCCTTCGGACCGATCAGGTCGCCGATCTTCTCGGGGCTGATGTTCACCGTCACGATGCGTGGCGCGTAGGGCGACAGATCCGCTCTCGGCTCGGAAAGCGCCTTGCCCATCTCGCCCAGAATGTGGAGGCGGGCCTCGCGCGCCTGCGCCAGCGCTTCCTTCACGATCTGGAGGTCGAGGCCCTCGATCTTGATGTCCATCTGAATCGACGTGATGCCCGTCTCGGTTCCCGCGACCTTGAAGTCCATGTCGCCAAGATGATCCTCGGTGCCGAGGATGTCGGTCAGGATCGCGTATTTCTGGCCTTCCTTGATGAGACCCATCGCGACGCCGGCTACGGCCGCGCGCAGCGGAACGCCGGCGTCGAACAGCGCGAGCGAGCCGCCGCACACCGACGCCATGGAAGACGAGCCGTTCGATTCCAGAACATCGGAGACGATGCGGATCGTGTACGGGAACTCCTCGAACGCCGGAAGCACGCCCTGCAGCGCTCTCTCGGCCAGGTTGCCATGTCCGATCTCGCGGCGGCTCGTGCCGCGCATCGGTCTCACTTCACCGGTCGAGAATGGTGGGAAGTTGTAGTGCAGCATGAACGATTTCGTGGTCTCGCCAGGATCGTCGATGCTGTCGAGGCGCTGCACGTCGTTGGCCGTGCCGAGCGTGATCGCAACGAGCGCCTGTGTCTGTCCGCGAGTGAAGAGCGCGGATCCGTGGGCGCGTGGCAGCACCGTTGTATCGATGCTGATGTCACGGACTTCCTTCGTGCCACGTCCATCGACCCGCTTGTTGGTCGTGAGGACCTGGGAGCGGAGAACGTTGTACTCGACGTCGCCGACGAGATTGCCAATGTCCTTGGAGTTGTCCGGAAACTCCGTGAGCAGCAGCGCAGTCGCTTCCTTCTTCACCAGCTCGACCGCGTGCATGCGTGTGTGCTTGTCCTTCTGGTTGATCGCTTCTCCGATCCGATCCTTTGCGAGCTCTTCCACACGCGCCTTGAGCGCGGAGCCTGTCTCTACCTTCTTCCATTCCATCTTCGGCGCACGGAGCTCCGCAAGCATTTCGTCCTGGATCCCGATGAGCTCCTTGATTCCGCGATGGCCGACGGTGAGTGCCTCGAGTACATCAGCTTCCGAGACCTCGAGCGCTCCGCCTTCGACCATCATGATCGAATCCTTGGAGGCGGAGACGACGATGTCCATGTCGCTGTAAGGGAGCTGCTGGAAGGTGGGGTTGAGAATCCACTTATCCTGCATTCTGCCGACGCGCACGGCGCCGATCGGGCCCATGAAGGGAATCTTGGACGCGTTGAGCGCGAACGAGGCGGCGACGAGCGCCATCACGTCGGCGTCGTTCTCCTGGTCGGCGGAGATGACGTATATGTAGACCTGGATTTCGTTCTTGAAGCCTTCCGGGAAGAGCGGGCGAATCGATCTGTCGATGATGCGCGCCTTGAGGATCTCGGGATCCGAGGGACGGCCTTCGCGCTTGATGAAGCCGCCGGGGATCTTGCCTGCGGCGTAAGCCTTGTCCTTGTACTCTACGAGGAGAGGGAAAAACGGAAGGGGACTTTCGTTGTCACTGACGGTGACCGCGGCGAGAACCATCGTGTCGCCGTACTGTACGAGCGCTGAGCCCGCGGCCTGTTTCGCCATGCGGCCTGTCTCGATGACGAGGCGTCTGCCGGCGAATGTTCTTTCAATGCGTTGCATAGGTTTTGGTGTTGTCTCTGATTAGCACAAACCGCGCGGACAGCGTTGTGCGCCCGCGCGGTGAGATCAAAGAGCCAGATTAGTAGCGGAGTCCAAGATCGGCGATGATTTTGCGGTATCCTTCGAGATTCGTGCGCCTCAGATAATCGAGGAGGCGACGGCGTCGTCCGACCATCTTCAGAAGCCCGCGACGGCTGTGGTGATCCTTCGCGTGGGTGCGGAAGTGTCCGGTCAGATAATTGATGCGCTCGGTGAGAAGTGCGACCTGAACTTCGCTCGATCCGCTATCGGTTTTATGGGTGCGGTACTTCTCGACGGTGGGTGTTTTCTCGAATGCCATTTGGATTTGCTCT
>CAYMKQ010000037.1:0-19734 GCA_964391175.1 uncultured Gemmatimonadaceae bacterium
GTCGCCGCCGAAGGGGACATCCTCGCCGACCCGTACAGAGATCTATCCAAACCGCGCGTCTATTCGTCGAGGATTGCGTCCGTGACGAAGTACCCCTGACCGCTCCGCACCGCGCGGGCGATGCTGCGGCGCGTATCGTCGACCTCGTCCTCTCTCGAATCGAGCATGCCGCGGTTCGCGCGGAACCGCCTTCCCGCTTCGACGCAGAACAGATCGCAGAGCGCGATCTCGCCCTCGCACTTCTCGACACCGCGCTCGTCGATCAAGCTCTGCGTCCGCGCGATCACCGACGCCGTCGCGAACAGATCGATCGCCATGTTCGCCAGCCGCTCCAGCACGAGCTGGCTGTCGACGATCTTCTCGCGATGCCGGATGATGACGCGATCGGTCGCGCCGCCCAGCTCGGCGACGTGCTTCTCGAAATACTCCTTGTGGCGGCGCAGCCGCTGGTGCAGCTCCATGTCGAGCGTGGAAGTCTGGCCGAGACGGAGCCGGACGCGCGACGTCGCGTATCCGCTGAGCAAACCGAGATTCCGAAGCGGGCGGCGCAACGCCGAGCCGATCTCCTTCAGCGCTTCGGCGGGTGCCTGGACTCCGTTGAGCGCGATGAAGAGGCGCAGAACCTCGTTCGCGCCCTCGAAGATCCGGTTGATCCGGGAGTCGCGCAGCATCCGCTCATAGGGATACGGCTTCACGAACCCACGCCCGCCCGCTAGCTGCACCAGGTCGTCCGAGGCACGCCACACCATCTCGCTGGCGAAGACTTTCGCGCACGCCGACTCGAGTGAGAAGTCGCTGTCGCCGCGATCGACCAGCGATGCCAGAATGCCGAGCATCGCGTCCGATGCGTAGATCTCGCTGGCGAGGCGCGAGAGCTTGCGCTGCGTGATCTCGAAATCGGCAAGTGGATGACCGAACTGCACGCGCTTCTCGGCGTACGATGTCATCTCGTCCAGGACGCGCTTGGAGCCGCCGGTACAGCCGGCCGCGAGGGTGAGTCTCCCCGCGTTCAGCACATGCACGGCGACGCTGAATCCCCTGCCGACACTGCCGAGCAGGTGATCTGCCGGCACTTCGAGATCGTCGTAGCTCAGCTCGGCCTGCGTCGAGCCGCGGATTCCCAGCTTCCGCACGGTGCCGAGGATGCTGAATCCCCGCATGTCGGGCCGTATCAGAAATGCCGTCGGTCTCTGCACGCTCTCCCCGCGCCGCTGGAGCGTGGTCTGGGCGAAGGTAGCGATGACGCCGGCACGGTCCGCGTTTCCGATCCAGATCTTCCGGCCGTTCAGCCTCCAGGTCGATCCGTCCTTGCTGAGCGTGGCAGTGGTCTTGATGTTCTGCGCGTCGGAGCCGACCTCGGGCTCCGTCAATGCGTACGCGGCGAGAAAGTCTCCGCGCGCGAGCGGAGGAAGGTATCGCTCCTTCTGATGCTCGTTGCCGTGCAGCACGATCGACTTGGCCCCCAGCCCGCAGTGCACACCCACCATGACCGCGAGCGAAGCATCGATCGAGGAAAGCGCCTCAAATACCCGCGCGTACGCCGCCGATGAGAGCTCGAGTCCGCCGTACCTCTTCGGGATGGTGAGACCGAGCATTCCGATCTCGCCGAACGCCTTGACGACGTTCTCGGGGATCGTTTCCTCTTCGTCGAACTTCGCCGAGTCGATCAGGTCGCCGTCGAGCGCGCGCAGGCTCTTGATGAGTCGACGAACCGTGCGCGCTTCGTCCGCGTCCCGCTCGTCGAGGGGACGCGGATAGGGAAAGAGAAGCGAATCGAGAATGACACCCGCGAAGATCCCGCGGGTGAAGGATGATTTCTGATCAGCCACCTAGTGCGATCGCTCGGCGTGCAAGACGCGGCTCGATGTCACACGGGCATGGGTGCGGATGTAATCCCCTTGAGCCAGCGCCAGTGGATGGCGAAGAGGACTCCTGCCAGGACGATGAACAGCAGGCCGCTGACGAGCTTCCTCGTCGCGCGGAACTTGGCGTTGCCTATTTGCGTCTCGCGCTCGGCGTCGAACAGGCGGCGCAGATCGGCATCGGACAAGCTTTCGACGGCGGCGTCCTGTGGTCCTGCCACAGTGACGGGCATGGGCTGGCCCTGATACCGGTCGGCGGGGCCTCTACGCCGGGCTTCCAGCTTGTACAGCTCGAACGATGTGAGCGGCCCGCCAAACCTCCCGTAACCTCCTTCGGCGCGAAGCGGATCGCTCATGTCGAAGCCCGCGTCGATCACTCCCTTGATCGAGATGAGCATCACTATCACCGTGATGAGGCAGACTGCATAACCGTAAACCTGGGCTATGAAGCGATTGAGACGATCCATGTCCAGCTCTCCTTAGGTAGTGGCCACAACCTTCGCCGCGCTCTCGAGCTGCTCCGCCAGATCGTCAGGCTTCGTCACCGGCGCGTCGCATGTGTAACCCCGGCACACGTATGCGGTCGCGTGGTTGTCGAGAAGGGGCCGATCCCGAAGGAGCATTACTCGCGTTTCCGGTCCACCTGCCCCGCCCGCCAGCACGAGGGATGGAACGTAGCGCTCGGCCACTACGCGCTCCAGCCCCTCGAACTCCGGATCGGTTGCGGTACCCACGAGCGCAATCTCGATCGCCCCGTTCAGCTCCATGTCGGCGCTCCCGAGCAGGTGTCCGAAGGCGCTCGGGTATTTGAGCACAAGATCAGCCAGCGCGTTGAGCGTAAACGACGCGCGCCGCCGGTACTCGGAGTCGTGCTGGAGCTCCGCGATGTGCAGCAACAGCTCCACCGCGAGTGAAGTGCCCGATGGAATGGCGTTGTCCGTCACGTCCCGGGGACGCGTGATCAGCTGCTCCGCATCCTTCGCGGTGTCGAAGAACGCACCCGTCTGATCGTCCCAGAACCACGCGATCATCGCGTCCGCGATCTCTCTCGCCCGGTCCACCCAGGCCTCGTCGAACGTGAGCTCGTAGACGGCGAGGAATCCCAGAGCAACGGCGGCGTGATCCTCGAGATAGCCATTGATGCGAGTGACTCCTGCCTTGTGCGATCGCATCACGCGGCCGCCGCGCACCATTTCCCGGGCGAGGAATTCGGCGTTTCTCAGCGCGAGAGCGGCGAACTCCTTGTCGCCGAACGCTCTCGCCGCGGTGGCGACCCCGCGCAGCATCAGACCGTTCCACGCCGCGAGGATCTTCTCGTCGCGTCCAGGCCACACCCGTTTTGCGCGCGCATCGTACAAGGTAGATCGCGCGCGGGAGAGGATGGAATCGAGGCGTTCTCTTTCCAGGCCGGCACGGGCGGCAGCAACCCCTCGAGCGGCTCCAACGAAGAGAATATTCTTCCCTTCGAAATTTCCACTCCGGGTCACGCCATAGTAGGCCTTCACCAGGAGCGCGTCGGCGCCGAGGAGCGCATCGATCTCCTCCTCGCTCCAGACGTAGAACTTTCCTTCTTGTCCTTCGCTGTCCGCGTCGAGTGACGAGTAGAAGCCGCCCTCCGGGGAT
The DNA here is from genome assembly GCA_964391175.1 of uncultured Gemmatimonadaceae bacterium. Taxonomy (GTDB): domain Bacteria; phylum Gemmatimonadota; class Gemmatimonadetes; order Gemmatimonadales; family Gemmatimonadaceae; genus UBA4720. The sequence continues at coordinate 3,486 of CAYMKQ010000037.1, forward strand.
GTCATCTCGCGCTCCAGCCATTGCACCGTCTCCGCGGTGACGCGTCGGACCTCATCGTCTTTCGTCGCCTGCCAGAGGTGCGCGCCCAGGCGCACGAGCAGCGCGTTGTCGTAGAGCATCTTCTCGAAGTGGGGAATGAGCCAGATCGCATCGACGGCGTAGCGCGCGAAGCCTCCGCCCAGGTGGTCGTAGATGCCACCGCGGGCCATTTTCTGAAAAGAGCTCAACACCATCTCGAGCGCGTAGCCGGTATCGGTGCGCTTCCAGTAGCGAAGGAGGAAGTCCATCGCCATCGTCGCCGGAAACTTGGGTGCGCCTCCGAATCCGCCGTGACGAACGTCGTATCGCTGCGCCAGTGAGCGGTACGCCAGCTCCAGCACCCCTGGCGTGAGCGCCGTTCCCGCTCGCGCTCTGGCGAAGTTCTCCTGGTAGATCTGCTTCAGCTGCTCGGCGCTCTTGACGACTCCTTCGCGCTTCTGCGCGTACGTATCGCTGACAGACCGGAGAATATTTCTGAACGAAGGAAGGCCGGGTCGATCGTCGGGAGGGAAGTACGTCCCGCCGTAGAAAGGGCTTCCATCGGGCATCAGGAACATCGTCATCGGCCAGCCGCCGTGCCCGGTCATCGCCTGAACCGCCTGCATGTAGATGCCGTCGATGTCAGGGCGCTCCTCGCGATCTACCTTGACGTTCACGAAGCTCTCGTTCATGAGCCGCGCCGTCTCATCGTTCTCGAACGATTCGTGCGCCATCACGTGGCACCAGTGGCAAGCGGCGTAGCCGACGCTCAGTAGTATCGGCTTGTCTTCATTCTTCGCCTTTTCCAGCGCCTCCGCGCCCCAGGGGAACCAGTCGACCGGATTCTCGGCATGCTGAAGCAGGTAGGGGCTGGTTTCGTTCGCGAGGCGGTTAGGCATGGAAGATTCTCACGCAACGTATGAGCCCGTTCTCCCGAACCGAGCCGTGCTGGAAGTTGTGCCAAGCATGATCGTTACGTAATCTAAGCTGATGACTCTCCTTCTTCAGACAATCCCATGAGTCCATCAGCCACGCAAGTGAAAGTCAGTGGGAAGATCTCAGCTGACATCGAGAAGTTCCTCGGAGACAACGACGCCCGCATCCGCGACGAGCTGTTCGAGTTCCTGCGCATTCCGAGCGTGAGCGCGAAATCGGAGCACAACGCCGACACGAAGCGTGCGGCCGAATGGGTGAAGGCGTCACTTGACAAGATCGGAGTGCCGGCGAAGATCTACCCGACGCCGGGCCACCCGATCGTCGTAGGCGAGTGGAGGAACGCGCCGGGAGCTCCGACGGTTCTCATCTACGGGCACTATGATGTGCAGCCCGCCGAGCCTCTCGATCTATGGACGTCCCCACCTTTCGAGCCGACGGTTCGCGACGGAAAGATCTTCGCGCGTGGATCCGTGGACGACAAAGGGCAGCTTTTCCTGCACGTGAAAGCGCTGGAAGCGCATCTAGCCGTACGGAAGAAGCTCCCTGTGAACGTCATCGTCGTCGCCGAGGGGGAAGAAGAGGTCGGGAGCGATCACCTGGCGGCCTTCGTTGAAGAGAAGAAAGCCATGCTCAAGGCGGACTGTGTCGTGATCTCGGACTCGGCCATGTTTGCGCCGGGTCAGCCGTCCATCCTCTCATCGCTGCGCGGCCTCGCGTACTTCGAGATCAATGTGCAGGGCGCGGCGACCGATCTGCATTCCGGGAGCTACGGTGGCGCCGTCGGCAACCCCGCGATGGCGCTCGCGCGAATTCTGGCGACGCTTCATGACGAAAACGGACGCATCGCCATTCCGGGCTTCTATGACAAGGTGCGTGACTGGGATCCGAAGGTGCGCGAGCAGATGCGGTCGCTCCCGTTCGACGACAAGACGCTGATGAAGGAGACCGGAGTCACGACACTCAGCGGCGAGAAGGGTTATACCACGCTCGAAAAACTGTGGATCCGTCCGACCTGCGAGGTAAACGGTCTCCTCAGCGGATACACGGGAGAAGGCGCGAAGACGGTGCTTCCCGCGAAGGCGATGGCGAAGGTGAGCTGCCGCCTGGTTCCCGATCAGGATCCCGCGGAGATCGAGAAGCTGATGAAGGCGCACGTCGAGAAGGTTGCGCCGAAGGGAGTCAGGGTGAAGGTGAATCACCTTCACGGTGGCAGGCCATGGCGCGCCGAGCTCAAGGGCCCGCTCTACGATGCGGCGCGGAGGGCCCTGTTGGCGGCATTCGGCAAGGAGCCGGTGATCACGGGCGAAGGAGGTTCCATTCCGGTCGTCGGCGACTTCGAGCGAATACTCGGAACGCCGGTGCTGCTACTGGGCTTCGGTCTACCCGGTGAGAACGCACACGCGCCGAACGAGTGGATGAGCGAAGAAAACTTCAGGGTTGGAATGCGCGCGATAGCAACGTTGTGGGATGAGTACGGGGCGAATCACTAACGACCTGCGTTCTGCGTTTACCGTTTCTGCGTTTACCGTTTATCCGTTTGCGTTTCAGGAACAACCCAGAACAACAGAGATGCGAGATCCCAGAGGCGGAGTTGCGAGTTGCGAGGTTTCTCGCAACTCGAATCTCTACTTCTGCCCTCTCGCATCTGGGTCTTTCTCAGTTGCCAATTGCGTCAGTATCTCCGCGGGCTCTAGACAATCGGCCGCGTCGTAGCGCGGATTGTTGACGAGGCGCGAGATCGGAAAGTAGTCCAGCTCGTCCGGCATCGGGTACGGAGCGCTCCGCAACAGCTCGAGCTGCCCGTCCTTGCGCCGCGGATCGAGCCACTCGTCGTAGATCCCGGGAGAAGCGAGCACAGCCATCCGGTGGTGAAAGCGCGCGTACCACTCGCTCGGCGGTCCGACCAGCACGGTGCAGGACCATACCTCGTCGCCATCGGCTCTTCCGCGCCAGCGACTCCACAGGCCCGCCATGGCGAACGAAGCGCCGCTTCTGTGCCGAATGAGGTGCGGCACCTTGTGCCCCCTCTCACCCACCCACTCGATGATCCCGTCGACGACGACGAGACAGCGCTGTGTGCGCCACGCGTCGCGGAACGTAGGAGCAGTGGCCACCGTCTCGATCTTCGCGTTGAAGGTCGAGTACTGGGAATCGAAAGCGTCGACACGCTCGCGGCTCTCCAGATGGGACGGAATCAGGTTCCAGTGCATCGGGCGAAGCACTCGCTCGCGCAGCATGGGATCGAAGTAGACGACCGGGATCGCGTCGCGCGGATTCAGATTGTAGCGGGGCCGCCAGTCGCCTGGCACGAACCGGCGGCTGAATCCGTACGCCTTCTCCTCTATTCCGTCGGGATTGACGACCGTGGCGCGTCCGCACATCTAGAAGCGCCACTCCCTGATCAGAAAGGCGCCAAGCACGCTCGTGGTGGTGACGCTCTGATCGCGCGCCAGCGTCGGCTCCTGGAGCAGGTAGCGTGTCTCCAGAGCAGTCTCGAGGCGATAGCCGCGCAGGCCGCCGAACCGGTGGACGAGCTGAATGCCGGGACGCACCAGCGCTGCCGGATCGAGCGGAGATTTCACGGCGATGAACGTGTGGGACTTGATGTACTTCCCGAACTCGAACTGGGTCGCGCGCAGGAATCCGCCCACGTCGGTCTGGATGTCGGCGGGCGTGATCGTGAACACATCCGCGCCCAGCGACCGCGCTGCTTCACCAGCTACCTGGTCCGCCGCGACACCGAGCGCGACGCCCGCCAGCTGCTTGCTCGCGAGTGAAGCGCCGGCACCGACGACGTTCGTACCATCGGAGCCGCTCGTGAGTCCCGAGCCCTCGAGCTGCACGAGCGAGGAAGAGGACCGCCCGAACGCGAGGTAGCTGAGAAGATCGCTCTGGTGAATCGGAGGCTGCGCATCGCTCGTCAGCGAGATGTTGGGCGTGCGAAGCGTTCCACCGATGAGAATCTGGATGTTGATCGCTTCGTGGTTCGGCTGCTGGACTTCGTACTCACCCGTCACCTGGAGAGTGGGATTCAGCTCCGCGGAATTGATGAAGGTCGCCGACCCGCGCTTGATGTTGAACCGGCGCGTGAGGAAGCGGTACTCGCCGCGCTCGCTGAGGAGCACGCCGTCCACCACGATGGATTCCTTCGCTCGATTGACGTGAATGCCGAGGTCGCCGTCGCTGTACACCTCGACGTTCGCTTCGCGCGACCGGACGAACACGTCCCGGTCGACGCGCAGATTCACGTCCATGCGCAGATTGGCAAAGCGGGGCGACTGGCTCGGGAACAGCTCGCGGTCTGCGAGCACCGCCGTGTCCATCACGCTGAAGAGCGCGGGATCGTCCGCCCCGATGAGATTCTTGTTGTCGGAGGGAGGTATGTACACGACTCCTTCTCGCACGCGCACGTTACCGGTGACGTGCGGATCCGTGAACGGCCCGACCATCGCGAGCTGCGCGGTCACCCGCAACTGGCCCCTGTGGTTGTCGAGCACCTGCGCGTTGTTGGCGTTGAGACGCAGATCGAAGGAGGGAGCGCGCAGTGATCCGATCCCGATCCCGCCGGTCAGCGCGATGCGGCCCTTGCTGTTGCCGACGATCGAATCGATTACGATCGTGTCGCGCAGCATCCTGATCGATGCCTCGATCCGATTCACGTTGACGCCGACAGGGACGATTCTCGCGTAGCCGTCGTGGAGCGTGAAATGTCCCGAAAGCTGCGGCCGGTTGAGAGTGCCTGCCATGCGGAACGATCCAGCGGCCCGGCCACGCATGTTGGTGAGGTAGTCGTTGAACTGCGGGATCATGTCGAGCGGAAGGCTGTCCGCGTTGATGTTGAGCGCGATCTGCCTGTTGGTCGGGAAACGCGAGCCCGTGACGCCGGTGATCGCGAGGTTGATCGGAACAGTTCCCTCGGCGATCAGGAACGGCTGCATGCCTTCACGCATGGCCTCTGCGCGGCCTGTGAGCGTCTGGTTGGCGTATTCTACCGTGCCGTGAACCTCGGGCGTCCTGGTGCCATTGTAGACGAGATCCGTGGCTCCGAACGAACCCTTGAACCGGGGATCGGAAAGGGTCCCCGTCGCGTGAACATTGAGAGAGATCAACCCCTTCGCGTCGATGCCGCTCTGAGTGAGCGCGATCACGTCCTCGACGTTCAGGTTGTCGACTGCGACGTCGAGATTCGCGATGCCCTCTTTGGGCACGAGGCCGTTGACGTAGATGCGGCCGTTCGAGCCGTTGCGCAGCTCGAGATTCTCGACCTCCACGCCGGCCCGGCCCCAGTGGAGCGACGCCACCCGGGTGCTCGCCCACACGCTCGTATCGAACTGTAACCGCAGGGTGTTGAGCCGGAGCTCGTTCCGGAGCCTGTCGAGCGTGAACTGCGCGTTCGCGCTGTACGTTCGGGAGTCGTCCTGGTTCACGACGATCTCGGCTGTCCCGTTCGGCTTGCGATAGGTGAGCTTTGCGCCCACGCTGTCGAGATCGAAGCCGAGCGCGCGCACTTCTCTCGCGGTGGTATTGACACTGACCTGCGACTGCGGAGTGCGGGCGTTGATCCAGGTATAATCAGCCACGAACGCGCCGACTGTATTGCCACGCGCGACGATGTTCGAGCCGGATGCAGTCCCCTGGACATTGAAGTTTCGAATGTTGCCGGTCGCGACACCATCGGCGCGCGCGGATCCGGACAGCTGGTTCATGCGGATTACACCCGGCGTGTCGACTACCGTGCGCGGCATTGTGCGCCCCGTCACCGCGCGCTCGACCTCGGTCTCGCGCGCGATTCTGATCGAGTCCGCGCGGGCGCGCGCGACGCGGCGCGCCAGAATTCCCGGCCGCGGAGGAACGACCGTCGTGTCCCGCGAGATGAGTCCGGCGAGCCGGGAGAGCGAGTCAATCGCGATGTGATAGGCGAGCGTGCCGCTTCGCCCGGGGGCGAGTCCGAAGCTGCCCTTCGCCTCGATAATCCCCTCCGGAAGCTCCACGGCGAGCGTGTCGAAGCGCGCCAGCCCGCTGGCGATCGCGACTCTCACATTCGCCCGGTCGATCGCCACGGTGTCGTATGAGGAGGCGCTCACGTCTGCGACGAGCTGTGCCTGCATCGTCGCGGGATCGAAGCCGCGCCCGCGCGCGCTCGCCACGGCGGTGATCGACGTCTTCGGAGCTTTGGCGATGATCGCATTGGCGTTGACCAGCCGCGTTCGGATGTCCAGAGCGTAGCCCTTCACCCTGCTGGCGAGATCCACGGTGCCGCGGAGGTCGAGGAATCCGCCGTCGGGGAAAGTGAGCGCCGAATTTATCGCGAGGTCGTTGAGAGAGCCCCGCAGTCGCACCGGCCCGTTCGCGCTTCCGCGAAGACCGATCTGCGGGACGAAGCGGCCGACCGTCGCCAGTGACAGCGGGTGCATGCGCGCGTCGATGTCCACCCAGCCGACTCCCCTCGTGCGGAACGCGGCGCGCCCCGTCGCGCGCGAGACGGCGCCGCGGTCGACGTGCGTGATGTCGCCCACGGCCGTCATCTGCGCCGCGGTCGAGCCGTTCAATGTCGCCGTTCCGCTGAGAGTGCCGGCGAGGGGAAGCGACGGGGACCCAGCCTTCGCCAGTCCCATCTGGAGCGGCAGCAGCCGCACTCGCAGGTCGCGCGCATTGAACACGCCGTCGTCCAGACCCATCACTCCAACCGCGGCGACGCGACTGCGTCCGGACCGCTGCTCGTCGAAGGTCACATCCGCATCGACGCGCAGTGAATGCTGTCCTCCGTTGAACGCCGCGCGGCCCGACAGAAGTCCGTGGCGCGGAAGACGTCCGATTGGGAAGAGTCTCTCCAGAAGCCGCGTATCGAGCGAAGTGAAGCGAAGGCTCGCATCGCGGTAGGCGAGCGTATCGGTCACTGTCACTTCGATCTGACCCTGCACCTTCGAGCCGGCGAGGTTGACATCCATGCTGCGGGCTTCATACACGCTCTGCGCGCCCGTCCAGTGCATCGCGAAATCGAGCTTTCCCGAGCCACGCTCGGGCAGCTTCGGCACCGCCCACCGCAGATCACCGGGCTGCACCGGATCGCCGTGGAGCTGGAGGTGCAAGTCACCGCTGTTCACGTAATAGCGCCCGTCACCGCTCATGCGTGTGCCGGGCAGCGCGGCTCTGGCTCCGTGCCACCACACGGAGTCACCCGTGAACTCGAACGTTCCGGTAAGACCGCGCACGTCCGCCACGGGTGGACGGAATGGCTCGGCGATCATCTTCAACGCGGTCACATCGATGAGGTGGTTCCTGTACCCGGGATCCTCGAGACGTACCAGGGGCAGGAACGCATTGATGCGGTGGAAGCTCGATTCCCGCTGATATCCATTCGCGACCCTGATGATCTTCAGGCGTCCCTCGGGGCCAAGGGCGCGTCTCACCGCATCTTCACGCTCAGCTCCGGTGATGTTCACGTCCGCCTCCCAGGGAGAGCGCACGGTGAGATCGCCGTCGAGGATCGTGACATCGCTGAACCGGATCCACGTTCCCCAGCCCGTCTTCCGCGGTCCCGCGCGGGTGACCGTATCGCGCGGGAAGATGCGGTCGTAGTTCCACTTTCCGCCCGGCTGCTTGTCGATGACGAATATCGGCCGAACGAGCCGAACCTCGTAGAACTCGATCTTCCTCCCGCGCAGCGTGCCGAGGCTGTACCGGGCCCAGATCTCGTCGGCTTTGACGAACGGTGCCCGCGCGCTGTCGGTGATCACGACGTCGTGCGCGGTAAAGCCGTTGAGGAGATTCCCCGTGACTTTGCCGACGTGGATGATGCCGTGACTGTTCTTCTGGAGGAGCGCGACGAGGCGGCGGCGGATCTGCTCGCGTCCCCAGTCGCTGTTGGTGAGGAGGTAGGCGGCGCCGACCAGCAGCAAGGCCATAACCGCGACCACCGCCAGCAGGCGCACCCACCATCTACGCATTAGAACGCTTCGCCGATGGACAGGTGAAGGACCATCCGGCTGAGGATGCCAGCGAACCCGCCCTTGGCGGGCGAGTAGATACGGCGCTGCTGGAGTGTGACGAGCGTCTTCTGGCCATTCACGATATTCTCGGTTACAACCGGCAGGGACTCGGTGGATCCCGGGTTGAACCCTATATCGGCACGAATTGGTCCCACAGGTGAGCGGTACCGGCCCCCGAATCCGGGGGTTATGGCCGCCCTCTGCTTCGGGAGCTGGGGGTTGGTGCTCTGGCGGACCAATCCGGCGTCCACGAAGACCGCCCCGATCAGCTCCCGCCACACCGGGAAGCGGGCCTCGATGCTCCCCTCCAGCACGAAGTTTCCGCCGAGGGGACGGGGGTAGAAATCCCTGTCCGCCAACGTGCCAGCGTTGGGATCGCATAGGGTGACGTCCGTACCGTTGAGACAGGCAAGGTTCGAGCTGTCGTGCTTCTGGAGCACGGCGACGGGGATCGTGATGACCCGGGGTCCGAGCTGGTTCTCGCCGAATCCCCGCACGGAATGCGATCCGCCGGCGTAGAAGCGCTTCCTCGGGTGGAGGATTCCTCCGCTGATCGTGGCGTCCACTCCCAACGCCTGTTTCGTGCTGCCGAGCGCGTTGATCCAGCCTGCTCGCACGTGCACGCCTAGCGCGCCCCGCTTCCTGATCGGGTAGAAGCCGGCCGCATCCGCCGTCGCGCGGTTATAGCGGAAGTCGGAGAAGGTGACAGCCGACGCGTGCTCCGCGCTCACGTCGCCGCGATATCCTTTGTTAGGCGAGAAGGGATCATTCGTGCGGTCAATGACCGACGTCAGGACGAATGGCGAGAGTCTCTGATTGTCCCGCAGCGCGATGAGCGTGGGGCGATCGCACACTCCGTAGTTGATGCAGAAGTACACGTCGCCAGCGTCGACCTTGCTGATCTCGAAGCGGTAGTTCGCGCTGGCGGGCGCCCTCTCCGTCAACTTCCGCGTGAACGTGAAGCTCGTGCCGTAGCCGCGATCGACGTAGATACCGGGCGCGCTCCGGCGGTGGGTGAAGAAGCTCAGCGCGAGCTCGTTGTGCGGCGAGCCGAACCAGGGCTGGCGGAGGTCCACGCTGGCGTTGTACGTCGGAGCGAAATAGGGATCGCGATCGGTGGTCGGGACCTCGAACACATTGCGGAAGATGCCGCGCCCGTTGAGGTAGCTGGCCAGCAGATTCCCCACCGCGCCCTGGATGGCCACGCGCCGCCCGCCGCCCATGAAGTTGTAGTGCGTGAAGCTGCTTCCGAGCTGGATGAAATCAATGGTGTTGAAGCCCGCGCTCAGCCTCGCTTCGCGGGGCGGCGCCTCCTGGACGGTCACGACGATCACCTTCGCTGAATCAGGCGTGGCGATGTCGATCGGCGGCCGCGGCTCGATCGCCGCGCGGCGGAACAGATTCGATTCGTACAGCGCGCGCTGGCTGCGGAGCATGTCCGAGCGGCGGAAGATGTCGCCGATTTTCAGCGTGAGGGATTTCAGGATGGTGCGGTCGTCGACTCCCTCGTTGCCGTCGATGACGATGTCCTCGATCGTGGTCCTGTAGCGCGGATTGAGGCTGAAGCTCACGACCGCAATGCGCGCGGCGGTGTCGACCACGATCGCGGTGTCGACCTCGGCGTCCGCGTATCCCTTTTCCCAGAGACTCTGGCTGAGAAAAATACGCGATGAATCGATTCTGATCAGATTGAGCGGGCTGTTCTTCGCCAGCACGATACGCTTCTCGATCTCCTTCTGTTTGAGGAGCTCCGTAGGCTGGTTGACGATGACGTTGGAGACGATGGTGGGAGGTCCCTCGTCGATGCGGAACGTAACTCCCACCTTGTTGCGTCCACGATCTACGACCGCCGTGTCGACCGTCGCCTCGCGGTAGCCGCGCTTCCAGTAGAACACCTGGATCCGCAGCACGTCGCGCTGGAACTCTTCGCGATCCAGGTACTTCTTCGTGTAGAAGTATTTTGCCTTGCTGATCCAGCAGAACGGCTTGAGGATGAAGCTGTTGCAGTGGGAGGCCGTGGTCGAGACGCTCTGAAGGAGCTCGTCCTTCTTCACGACCTTCACGCCCTTCAGCGTGAGATTGACGACCTCCGGATTGTCCGGCTCCTTCTTCTCCTGCGAAGCAATGACTTCCGGCGCGAAGAGGAGCGCGCCAGCGAGGACGGAGAAGAGACGCGTCACCGGCGTGAGGAGCTTACAATCCTTCCAGCAGCGCGTCGTTGTTCGGCGTCGCCGCGATCCGCTTGATGAGCCACTCCATCGCCGAGCTCGAGGGCATCTGCTGCAACCCGCGGCGGAGCGTGTAGACGTGCTCGAGCTGGTCGGGGCGGAACAGCTTGTCCTCGCGCCGGGTGCCGCTGGTCGCGACATCGATGGCGGGGAAGATGCGCTTCTCGGAGAGGGAGCGATCGAGCTTGATCTCGGAGTTTCCGGTGCCCTTGAACTCCTCGAAGATCACGTCGTCCATGCGTGAGCCCGTCTCTACGAGCGCGGTGGCGATGATCGTCAGAGAGCCGCCACCGTGTTCCGGGGCGACGGATCGCGCGGAGCCGAAGAACGCCTTGGGTTTCGCCATGGCGGAGGAATCGAGCCCCCCGCTCAGGGTCCGGCCGGTGCCGCGCTCGACGGTGTTGTAGGCGCGGGCCATGCGCGTGATCGAGTCGAGAACGATCACGACATCCTTCCCGAGCTCGACGAGTCTGCGCGCTCTCTCGAGCACCATCTCGGTGACATCGGTGTGGCGGACGGCGGGCATGTCGAAGCTGGAGGCGACGACCTCGCCGTAGCCCCAGGTGATCATCTCGCTGACTTCTTCGGGCCGCTCGTCGACGAGCAGAACGAGGAGCGTCGCCTGCGGATGGTTGATCGCCACGCCCTCGACGATCGCCTGGAGGAGCATCGTCTTTCCGGCGCGCGACGGAGCGACGATGAGAGCGCGTTGCCCGTATCCGATCGGCGCGATGAGATCGATCGCGCGGCGGGTGAGCTCGGGTCCCCCCTTCGCTGGTCTGCCCGTCTCGAGCTTGAGCTTCCGCTCCGGGTAGGTCGCGGTGAGCGATCCGAAATCGGGGCGACGCGCGGCGGCAGCCGGATCATCGCCGTTGATCTGCTGGATGTCCACCAGGACGACGCGGTTGCGGTGATCGTGTCCGGTGGTGGCGAGAACCATGTCTCCGCGACGTAACATGAACTGCCGCGCGACCTGGGTGGGAACGTAGGCGTCGCCGGCTTCCGCCAGATAGCTGTTTGCCGCTCTGCGAATGAAGCCGCCTTCGCGCTGCGGGTCGAACCAGCCGGTGGTCTCTCCGTCGGGAACGACGGGCGCCACCGGCGCGCGCGGACCCTGATCGGACCGTGGCGCGTTCGGCCGCTGCGGTCTGCCACGTCCGCGCTGATTGCGCGAGCGGCGGCCGTTGTTGCTGTGTCGGTGCTCGCGCTCGCCGGGACCGCCGGTCTGTCGCTGCTGATTCCCCTCGCGCGGCTGACCCATCGACTGGGGATTGTACTGCGGCTGCGCCTGCGGATTCGCTGCGTCCGTTGCGGCAGGTGGAGGTGTCTCTGAAGCGGCGGGTGACGGCGCAGGAGAGGGAGCGGGCGAAGGAAGCGCGGGTGAGGTCACGTTGTCGCGCGCGTCGGGAATCTGTGCCGCGTCAGGCGAAGGTATTGAGGGATCCATTGGCTCCAGATACGGATCTACATCGCCGTACGATTCGGGAGAGGAAGGTTGATTGCCGGGGGGACGGGGCCCCCGGCCGCGACGAAATGGACGTCGGCGTTCGCTCATGCAGTTGTGGTGTGGCTGGAGAAGAAAAGTGCTGCTTGAATGGTTTTCGGGGACCGCGGGGAAGACTCACGCGAATACCGCAACCCGATTCTGTTCGAAAGGCGCGCCTACAGGCGCTGCGCTCTTGCAAGAATGGTACTATTGGCCGCCGGAAATGTCCAGCAACTGATTGAATGGTAGGCGCTCGCGCACGTATTGTCCAGCGACCATACGCCGATACCTTTCGCCAATGACCGAGCATTTGACTGATCCGTCTTCGGAGGGCTCCCCGGCGAGCGAGCCAGCGGTCGATCCGCTTCCCGAGCTCGAGCGCGCGGTGGGCGAGCGGCCCGAGGATTCCAGGGCGCTCGTCGCGTTGGCGAATCATTACTGGCTGATCGGCGCGGGACCTGAGACGGTGGGCGATCTTGCATCGCGCGCGATCGCGGCCGAGCCGGAGAACAGGGCGGGCTGGCACCTGTGGGCCCTCGCGGAATCGAATCCGAGGGAGCGGGTGACTCGCTGGCAGCAGGTGTCGAAGCGGTTCCCCGACGACCAGCTCGCCAAAGCCAATCTCGCAGATAACGCCGCCAGTCTCGCCGGTGCGGAGCAGGATTACGACGCTGTCGATCTTGCAATAGTGACGTATGAGGATCTGCTCGCGACCGCACACGAGCCCGATCAACGAGCCGCGCTCGAGAAGGCCATTGGCACGCTCAAAGGCTGGAAGTTCTGACGCTTTTGGGTGCGCTTCGACTGGATCTCTGTACTGGGTCGGTGAGGGTGTCCTCTTCGTCGGCGACGCTCGACTCCTGTCGGAGCCATCCTGCCCACTCCGTGGGCGCCCGCGCGACCGCCCGCTCCGCGGGGAGGTCGCTGGTCTCCTCGGTCGCTCGCTGAACGCCTCCTGCGAGGACACCCTCACCTCCCTATACGGTCCTTAACGACGCGCGCACCCAAAGCATCGCGCGCCACCCTTGATCCGACTACATCGCAACTCCGCGCGGCTAAGCCCGGTGCTGCGGTGAGCGCCGCGGGTGATCCTCATAGTCCTTCGCGCCTTAGACGGCCCCGTTTCCTGTCCGCGCGCGAGTCTGCGGTTACTGCTCCCGCGCGCCAACTACTTCGTGGCTCCGAGAGCGCAACGTGCGGTTCGAGATCCTTGTGGGGGAGTCGGGGTGGGTTCCTGCGTCAGCGGCGTTCAGCGAGCGACCAGGAGACGGGCGAGTGCCAGCGGAGCTGGCGCTCGCGTAGTTCGGCTCCGCCCGAGCGAGCGTCGCCGCAGAGCAGGATTCCACCCCGACTCCCCCGGGGAAGAACTCAAATTCAAACGCTATCGCTCTATGGCGCCACCGGTGATTGATGCCGCGGACGCAGGAGCAGCGGCAGGACGCGCGATTGTCGCGGGGTTTCCGTCGGAGATGTACGCGTTGCCACTCTTTTCGAGTCGCGCGATCGTTCTCTCTATCGCGTTCCCGATCACCTGAATCCGCGTCGTGCTCAGCGGATTGAATGCAGGGTCGTACGGGCTGCGCGATGGACCACCCCCGACCTCGAAGACGACTTCGTGATCGTACGCGATCGTTCTTCCACTCCTGGGATCTTTCCACGATCCCTTGCTCGCCAGAGCGCGGTTCTTCGGCCAGAGACCCTGAGGCAGCGACATCGACCGAATCCTGTATCCCGGAACGGCTGAATCGACCGAGAACGCCAGCCGCGCGATCTGCTCCTGCACGAACGCATCGGGGTACTTGCTCAGCTGCGCGTGCCACAGCGTGTGGTTGCACAGCTCGAATCCGTTGTCGGCGAGATACTTCACCTTCGGGAATCGCCACTCCGTCTTCTGGCCCCGGATTCCCTTGTCGCCGAAAAAGTTGTGTCCAGCCTCTGCTCCCGAGAGCAGGCAGAACACCGCCTTGTTGTCCCAGTCGGGATGTGATCTTCGAAAGTCGAGCCAGATGCCGAGTCCGCTTTTCGGATCGATCTCAAGCTTTCCCTTGTTCTCGATGTAGCTGAATTGCTCCGGAGATGCGTCATCGAAAGTGAATACGACCGGAGACAATCCGCGCGGCAGGTCGAGCTTCCGGTCCAGAACCTGCGCCATGCTCACCGGCCGGTAACCGCGCTTGTACAGAAGCTCCAGGTCCTGCCGGAAGTGATTCCTCTCCCGCGCGTACGTGGCGTCGCGATCGGTGATCAGGTGGTATTCGAGCACCATGGTGCGTCCCAGCTCGTTGGGAACCCGATTCGGGTTTCCGGTGCCTGACGTAGTGGGGCTCGACGCAGTCGCCGGGGCAAACCTGGTGACCTCGCCACTCGTAGTGGTAATGCGAGTGGTAACGGGACCCGCGGTGCCACCTGTGGTGTTAGATGGCTGATCGTTCGTGCACGTGATGGCGACGAGGATGACTGGGACGGCAAGCGAACGGTACATTTTCTCCAGACTATGTGGAAGACAAAGAGCAGGCGTGAGAAAATCCTGTATGGCCTACTCGCAATAAGCATTCTAGCGGTCGGCGTGACTGATGTGTGGTTGGCGACCTGCGGATTCGAGCGGTGTCCGACTCCGCGCGACATCCAGAGATTCACGCCCGACCAGGGCGGACTGATAAGGGACCGGAACGGATTATTGATGGGACGGCTCGAGACCGTTCGCCGCCTCAATGTTTCTCTCACACAAGTCCCGGTCTTTGTCCAACAGGCATTCATCGCGACCGAGGACAGGCGGTTCCGCAAGCACAATGGCGTCGATTGGCGCGGCTTCGCGCGCGCGCTCAAGGTGAACATCAGCGCCGGTCAGACAAGGCAGGGATTCAGCACCGTCACGATGCAGGTGGCGCGGAACACCTTCGCCGTGCGCCGATATCCGCCACGCTCCCTCCGACAGAAGCTGATCGAGCTCAGGCTCGCGAGACTGCTGGAGAGATCCCTCACCAAGGATCAGATCCTCGAGCTTTACTTCAATGTCATCTACATGGGCAATGGCGTGTACGGGGTGGAAGCGGCGAGCAGGGATCTGTTCGGCCGCAGTGTGAATCAGCTCAACATCACGCAGGCCGCGATGCTCGCTGCCTTGCCCAAGGGCCCGTCGGCGTACACACCGCGGCGGCATCCGCAACGCGCGATCGCGCGGCGCAATCTCGTGCTGAGCCTCATGGTCGACGAGGGATATCTCTCCGCCGACAGGCTTCCGGTACTCAAGGGCGAACGTCTCCGGATAGCGCGCGATCAATGGCGGCCACGTGACCAGAACGACTCTTACGCGCTCGACGCCGTGCGCGCAATCGTCGATTCGGTGCTCCAGGAAGGAACGTCCGACATCATCGACATCACCGTCTTCACGACGCTCGACCGGAACGCGCAGATCGCCGCGGATCGCGCTCTCCGCCGGCGGGCATCGGCGATACAAGCGGAGACCGGTCGCCGCACGCTCGTTCAGGGCGCGATGGTGGCCATCGATCCGAGAACCGGTGACATCCGCGCCCTGAGCGGCGGCCGGCAGTTCGAGCGCGGGACGTTCAACCGCGCGCTTTCCGCGCACCGTCAGTCCGGCTCCGCGTTCAAGCCTTTCGTGTACGCGGCGGCGCTCGCCTCCGGCTACACGCCAGCATCCGAGGTCGACGACGACCCGATCGATGTCATTCAGGGAAGCAAAGTGTGGTCGCCGTCCAACTACAACAACGACTATTCAGGCCGGATCACGTTTCGGAGGGCGCTGATAAAATCGGCCAACGCGGCGACGGTGCGCGTGAGCCAGGCAGTTGGAATCCCGCGCGTCATCGACGTCGCGCACCGGAGCGGCATTGTCAGCGATATCCCCAACGTCCCGGCGACAGCGCTCGGCGCCGGTGATGTGACACCGCTCGAGCTGGTGAACGCCTATGCGCCATTCGCGAACGGGGGTTATCGGGTGAAGCCGCGACTGGTGCGGCGCATCGAGACCTCCGATGGGACCGTGCTCTGGAGCAGTGAGACGGCAAGTCCCGTTCAGGTGATGGATCCGCGCGACGCATACCAATTGACATCGATGCTGCAGTCCGTGGTGAATTACGGGACCGGCAGAGTCATTCGCGAGTACGGCGCGCGCGGCCTGATCGCCGGGAAAACCGGCACCACGAACAGCGGCACCGATGTGTGGTTCATCGGCTACACGCCGACGATCGTCGCGGGCTTCTGGTTCGGTTTCGACACCCCGGCATCGATCAGCTGGGATGCATCAGGCGGGAGACTCGCCGCTCCGGCGTGGGCGGAATTCTACATGAACGGCTGGCGAGAGACGGCGCCGTCAAACGCGTGGGCTCCGCCACCCGGGATGTCGACGCGCGTCATCGATCCGACGACGGGCTATCTCGCGACGGAGTGGTGTCCGGTGAGACAGCAGGAGTACTTCAAGCCCGGAACGGAGCCGCACGCGGAGTGCCCCGAGCACGGGCCGGATCGGTACTACGACGAGCAGAACCCGGACTGGCCGGATCAGCGCGAGTGGGGCAACGAATTCGGCAAAAAAATCGGTAAGGCATTGGGAAAGATCTTCAGGTTCTGAT
>CAYMKQ010000038.1:0-19021 GCA_964391175.1 uncultured Gemmatimonadaceae bacterium
TCGCCCTGAATCACATCGATCCGGAGCGCGACGTGCGGTTCTCGATGGGCCCGATCGATGTGCTCGACCACTCGAGCCGGGCTTTCACCTACGGATCGAAGATGGGCATCGACGCCACGCGGAAGTGGCCGGAGGAGGGATTCACGCGCAACTGGCCGAAGCTGATCGAGATGGATGAGGCCACCAAGCGGCGGGTCGATGCGATGTGGTCGAAGCTCGGCCTCGGACCTGGCGCCCGATCGGAGCAGTGGGGGGGGCAGGCAAATGACGGCTAGCCGCGAAGGTCAGACGTTCGGCTCGCACCCAGGGCGCGCCGGGCCGTTTCTCCGGCACGTCAATCTCGTGAAGCTGCCGCACACGGTGTTCGCGCTTCCCTTCGCGCTGGTTGGTGTCGTGCTCGCCAGCTACGAGGCACCGATCACTGTCGCGGATGTGGTATGGGTGGTGATCGCTCTCACGGCGGCGAGGTTCGCGGCGATGGGGTTCAACCGTATCGTGGATCGCGAGATCGACGCGCTCAACCCGCGCACGAAATCGAGAGAGATCCCGGCGGGATCCATGAGCGTCCGCGAAGCTGCCGCTGCCGTCGCGATTGCCTCGGCCCTCTTCGTCGTCGCCGCCTCGCAGCTGAATGTTCTCTGCCTCGTGCTGGCGCCCGTCGCGCTCGGGTGGGTGTTCTTCTACAGCTACACCAAGCGATTCACGCGGTGGTCGCATCTCGTGCTCGGCGTGGGGCTTTCCATCGCGCCGGTCGGAGGGTATCTCGCCATCACCGGACACTGGAGCTTACCCTGGTGGATGCTGATCGCGCTCGCCGTCGCCGTGACGACCTGGGTCGGGGGCTTCGACATCCTGTATGCGTTGCAGGATGTGGAATTCGACCGCGACAATGGGCTCCATTCGGTGCCGGCCGCATTCGGCGAAAAGCATGCGCTCGGAATCGCGCGGGTGTTGCACGTCACTACTGTGGCGGCGTTGGCTGTCGCCGGACTCGGTGCTGGAGCGGGGCTCCTCTATTTCGCCGGAGCCGTCGCTGCGGGAGCGCTGCTGCTGTACGAGCACTCCCTCGTGAAGCCCGATGACTTTTCGCGCCTCGACGCCGCATTCTTCACCATGAACGGCGTGATCAGCATCGTCTTCCTGGGCTTCGTCTTCACGGAGCGGCTGCTCCGATGAGCGATTTTCCCCCACTCGTCGTCGGGATTACCGGGGCGTCCGGCGCTCCATACGCGGTGAGACTGCTCCAGCAGCTCACGGCGGCGCACCGGCCGGTGTCGCTCATCGTGTCGAAGTACGGGATGCGGCTGCTCGACACGGAGATGGGGATCGAGTCGACCGACGCGCTGCGAGCCGCAGTGGGAAAGGCCGGATGGGATTCGTGCGTGACGACCTACTCGAACGACGATCGTGGCGCGCCGCCCGCGTCGGGGTCGGCGCTCACGTCGGGGATGATCGTCTGCCCCTGCTCGATGGGCACGCTGTCCGCGATCGCCGTCGGGGCATCCCGATCGCTCATCGAACGCGCGGCCGACGTGACGCTCAAGGAAAAGCGGAAGCTCGTTCTGGTTCCGCGTGAAACTCCGCTCAGCGCCATTCATCTCGGCAACATGCTGCGGCTGACGCGCGCGGGAGCGGTTGTGATGCCGGCCTCGCCCGGGTTCTATCACCGACCGAAGCAGATCTCGGATCTGGTCGACTTCGTGGTGGCGAGAATGCTCGACCAGCTCGGCATAGAACAGACGCTGGTGAAGCGGTGGGAGGGGGAGAGTTAGTCGAGATGTCGGATAGATACAAGAACTGAACGAGCAGATACAAGAACTGAACGAGTTGTCAGCTAACAGCTACCGCAAAGAAGCTGGTCGCTGCGAGCTGCCTACGGCATTGACATTCCTCCGTCGCATTCGGATCCACTGCACGCGCTCACTTTTCCAGGCGGACGCCGTCACGCCGACGGTGGCGTCCCGACTAGGCAGCTCACGGCGGTCAGCTCAAGAGCTGGGAGCTGACAACTCGTTCGGTTGTGGTTGTGGTTGCCGTGCCCCGGCCGCCTAGCAGACCTGCTTCGTCCTCCGCATTTCGGCCGGGAATCTCCGGAACCACGACGACAACAAGAGCAGCTCGTCGATCTCGTGCGTCGGCACCTGGGCAGTCGGCCCGTCGTTCGGTGAAAAGATGTCCTCGACGAGCTGCTTCATGCTGCGCCGATCCTTCGAAGAGCGCGGCTTCCCGAGCTCTGCGCGCACCACGCCACGCCGAATGAGATAGACGCGGTCTTCGCCCTCGTGTCCGGGAACCGTGTACACGAAGGAGAGGTTCTCGACAGCGAAGCGCAGCCGCCCGAACTGAGCGCGCAGCGCCTCGAGTCGCTGGAGCTTGTCGCGATAGACCGCCGCCCGCTCGAACTCCATCTCCGCGCTCAGGCGCTCCATCTGCGCGCGAAGAACGTCGAGCGGACCGTCGTCCGACCCGTCGAGGAATGCCCGCGCCAGCGCCACGCGCTCATCATACTGCGCCGCTGAGCATCCCCCGACGCAAGGGCCGAGGCATTTGGCGATCTCGTGGCGGATGCAGCCAGGCGTGCGCGGCGAAAGCTGGAACAGCTCCGCCTGATCGCTGAAGAACATTTTGAGATCCGTTCGGCAGTCGCGGAGCATCACCACGTCGTTGAGCTCGCGCACCGCGTCGCCGACGCGCTCCGCGCCCACGAAAGGACCGTAGTACATCGCGGCGTCGTCGCCCGTAGCGCCACGAACTACGAGCAGCTTGGGCGCGGGGCCCCTGGTGAGCTTGATGAAGGAGTAGTGTCTCGCGTCGCGCTTCATCGCCACGTTGTAGCGCGGGCGGAAGCGCTTGATCAGTCTCAGCTCCGTCAGCAGCGCGGCGAACTCGCTGGGAGTGTACTCCCACTCTATCGATTCGGCGGAGCGCAGGATGCGCGCGCCCTTGTCGGCGGGATACGCGCAGCGGAAGTAGCTGAGCAGCCTCGAGCGCAGGCGCTTGGACTTCCCGACGTAGAGCACTTCGCCCCCGCCGGAAAGTATCCGGTAGATGCCGGGGCGGTCGGCGGCGCCGTCGCACACGTTCGATCGCATCAGCGCGAGCTGTGCGTCGCTGGTGGGTTGCGGCTCCAGACGCGGAACTCCACGAATCATCTCAGACCTGACACCTTACGCAGAGCGTGGTAGCGCGACCATCGATTGCATGGGTGGAGACGAGCCGGGCACCGCAGCGGTGACATGGGAGCCCGGCTCTGCCGTAGGCGGCGAGCTTCTCGACGAAGGAACCACGCTTGCCGCTGGCGTCCCTGTAGTCACGGAAGCTGGTGCCCCGTGCCTCGATCGCCTCCTCCAGCACGCCGACGATGGAATCCCGAAGGATCATAGCTTCCTCGGGCGACACGCGCATCGCGGAGCGCGAGGGATCGATCCCCGCGCGCCAGAGTGCTTCGTTCGCGTAGATGTTGCCGATGCCCGCGATCTTGCGCTGCTCCATCAGAACCTTCTTGACCGGCTGCCTCGTGGCCCGAAGAACCGCCGATAGATGCTCGGCGGTAAAGGCAGGGTCAAGAGGCTCTATTCCGAGCCCATCAGAGTATTGGCTGAAGCGCTTCGGGCTCATCAGTGCCACAGTGCCAAGCCTCCGAACGTCCGCGTAGTGTAGCGCTCTCCCGTCGTCGAGGTCGAGCCGGATCGTCGAGTACTCGAGCTCGGAAGGCTCGAATTTTCCGTCGTCGATCAGGAGCGCGCCGGTAAAGCGAGGCTGCACCACGATCCGGTCGCCGGTGTCGAGGTCGATCACCACCAGCTTCGCGCGCCGCCAGCTGCGAAGTATCGAAGCGCCGCGCAGCCTCGACCCGAATTTGCGCGGAGAGACTTCACGCAGCACATCGGGTTTGCGCACCGCGACCTTTACTATTCTCCGTCCGCTAATCGCTCCGTCGAGGTCACGGGCGATCGTCTCCGTCTCAGGAAGCTCGGGCACCGCGAGTCAGCTCACGCCAGCCGATGTCCCGCCGCAGCTGCTTCCCCTTGAATGAGACCTGCTCTCCGTACGCCAGGGATCTTTCCGCCGCCTCCATTAGAGTTGGCGCCACCGCCGTTATCCCCAGGACGCGTCCCCCGGCGGTGAGGAGCTCGCTCGTGGACGAATCGAGTGTGGTGCCGGCGTGAAATACCTGAACGTTGCCCTCGGGGGCGGGGAGGCGGATCACGTCACCACACCGCGGCCTCTCAGGATAGCCGTGCGCGGCGAGCACGGTCGTCACCGCTGCGAGCGGCTTCCACTCGGACGGACGCGAATCATCGAGCGACCCGCCGCCCGCGACGGAAGCGATGAGCTCGAGGAGGGACGACGCCATGAGCGGCATCAACGTCTGAGTCTCCGGATCCCCGAACCGGCAATTGAACTCCACCACTCGCGGGCCAGCGGAGGTGATCATGAGACCCGCGTACAGAAGTCCTCTGAAGGGAAAGCCGTCCTCTCGCATTGCAAGAAGCGTGGGCTGAATGATCTCGCTCATCACGCGCTCGACCAGCGACGGCGTCGCCAGTGACGCGGGAGCGTAGGCGCCCATTCCGCCGGTGTTGGGCCCGAAGTCGCCATCGAGCAGCCTCTTGTGATCCTGCGCGGCGAGAAGTGGAAGCGCTCGCTCACCATCCGTGATGGTGAAGAGCGACAGCTCCTCTCCTTCCATGAATTCCTCGATCAGTATCTCGCGTCCCGCCGCGCCGAAGGCCCGGTCGCTCAGCATCGCATCGATCGCCCGCTCGGCCTCCGTCGCGCTCTGCGCCACGATCACCCCCTTTCCCGCCGCCAGGCCCGAGGCCTTGATCACGACTGGCGCGGTGAAATCGGCGAGAGCGGCCTTCGCCTCTTTCGGGTCGCTGTGATGTGTAGCCCTCGCCGTCGGAATACCTGCCCGCAGCATGAGATCTTTCGCGAAGCGCTTCGAGGTCTCGAGCCGCGCTGCCTCTCGCGTGGGGCCGAAGATGGGCAGCGCGCGCGCCTGGAAGAGATTCACGATCCCCGCCTCCAGCGGCACTTCAGGGCCCACAAGCGTAAAGTCGACATGCTCTTGCTCCGCGAGCGCCGCCAACTCCTTCAGTTTGTCAGCGTCGATGGGAGCGCAGCGGGCTATCGATGCGATCCCCGGGTTTCCTGGTGCGGCAATGATCTCTGCGTCAGGATCGTCGCGGCGAAGCTTCCAGGCGAGCGCGTGCTCCCGCCCGCCTCCGCCGACGATCAGGATCTTCATCCGAAAGCGTGCTCGAGGTCGGCGATCAGGTCGCCCACGTCCTCGACGCCGCAGGAGAGGCGGATGAGATCGTCCCCGATTCCCAGCTCATTCCGCCTCTCCGCGGGGACGGACGCATGCGTCATCGAAGCGGGATGGCTGATGAGGCTCTCGACCCCGCCGAGCGATTCGGCGAGCGAGAAGACGCGGACGCGGCTCAGAATCCTGGCCGCCTTGTCCTTGGTCCCGGCCAACACGGAGATCATTCCCCCGAACCCCGTCATCTGCCGCTTCGCGAGCTCGTGCTGCGGGTGTGATGGCAAACCGGGATAAATCACGTTCTCGTGTCCAACCTTTTCGGCGAGCCAGGCCGCGATTTTTCGCCCGTTCTCGTCGTGCCGCGGCATCCTCAGATGCAGCGTCTTGGTCCCGCGGAGAACGAGCCAGGCGTCGAACGCACCCGGGACAGCGCCGGAAGAGTTCAGGATGAACTGCATGCGCTCCGCGAGCGCGTCGTCGCGCACCACCGCAATGCCTCCGATCATGTCGCTGTGTCCGTTCAGGTACTTCGTGGTCGAGTGATAGACGATGTCCGCGCCGTGCTCGAACGGGCGCTGGAAGAAGGGCGACGCGAAAGTGTTGTCCACGATGAACAGCGTCTTCTTTCGCTTGGCGATCTGGCCAACCGCGGAGAGGTCCGTGAGCCGCATTAGCGGATTGGTCGGCGTCTCCATTATTATCGCCACCGTCGACTTGGTGCAGGCGTCCTCGACGCGCTGGGGATCACGGCTGTCGACGTAGGAGAAGGTGAGACCGAAGTTCGTGAGGATCTTGTCGAAGAGCCTGAACGTCCCGCCGTACATGCTCTCGCCGCACACAATGTGGTCGCCCGACTTGAACAGCTTCATGATCGAGTCGGTGCAGCCCATCCCGCTGCTGAACGCGAATCCGTGCGTCCCGCCCTCGAGGGCAGCGACGTTCCGCTCCAGAGCCTCGCGAGTGGGATTCTTGCCCCGCGCGTACTCGTAGCCCTTGTTCTTGCCGAGTCCTTCCTGAACGTAGGTCGAGGTCGTGTAGATCGGCGTCATGATCGCGCCGGAGAGCATGTCGGGGCGCTGTCCCGCGTGTATCGCGCGGGTGCCGAACTGGGATTTGAGATCTTCGTCGAAGACGCGTGTCATGCGGGGGGGGGTCACGTGGGAAAGATGGGAACGACGAGGTGGGACGCTTGAGTTCTGGAGGAGAAGTTAATCAATCGAGGCGAGCGACATCCGTCGTCCGGCTGTTTGGAGCCGGCAGCGGGCAGCTGGCAGCGAGTAGCTGGCAGCCTTGCCCTTTTCAGTTCTCGATTTTCCTCGAAGAACCGTAGATTACGTCCTCTCAGCATCTTCAGACGAACACAGGTACCGCACTAATGGCTTACGAAGGTCTGATGGTCAGCGTATCGGGTGTGCGCGGGCGTGTTGGTGAGGCGCTCACGCCGGAGGTCGTCGCGAAGTTCGCCGCCGGCTTTGGAGCGTGGGCGCTCGCGCGCTCGGGGTCCGGACACGCCACCATCGTGGTCGGCCGCGACAGCCGCGTCTCGGGACCGATGTTCCAGCCTGTCGTCCACTCCGCGCTGCAGTCGGTGGGATGCAACGTGATCGACGTCGGGATGGTTCCGACACCAACGGTGCAGATGGCCGTCGAGCACCATCATGCCGCCGGCGGGCTCGCTATCACCGCCAGCCACAATCCGATCGAGTGGAACGCTCTCAAGTTCATCGGACCGTCGGGATTGTTTCTGGACGGCGCTGAGGCCGCGGCGATGCTGAAGATCGTCGACGGCGACATCCCCCGTGCCACGTGGGATGCGCTGGGTTCGGTCTCTTCCGACAAGGATGCCGCCGCACAGCACATAGAGAAGATTCTCGCGCTCCCGTTTCTCGACGTCGAGGGAATCCGGAAGCGGAAGTTCCGCGTCGCGCTGGACTGCGTTCGCGGAGCCGGCGGAGCCTTCATGCCGATTCTTCTCGAGTTCCTCGGCTGCAAGCTCTCGACGATCAACATGGAGACCGATGGAATATTTCCCCGTTCCCCTGAGCCCGTCGCCGAGAATCTGGGAGAGCTGCAGGCGCTCGTGCGCGACTCCGGGTCGGAGATCGGGATGGCGGTGGATCCTGACGTCGACCGGCTCGCGCTCGTCTCCGACGAAGGGGTCGCCATCGGCGAGGATTACACGCTCGCGCTCGCGGCCAAGGTCGTTCTCCGGCACCGCAAGGGCGTGGTCGTCACCAATCTCTCGACGAGCAGGATCGTGGACGACATCGCGCACGAAGCGGGAAGCCGGGTGATCCGCGCGCCGGTAGGCGAGGTGAACGTCGCTACGCGCATGCGCGCCGAGAAGGCGCCGATAGGTGGGGAGGGAAACGGCGGCGTGATTCTCTCGGAGCTTCACCTCGGGCGCGACGCGCCGGTGGGGGCGGCGCTCATGCTCCAGCTGTTGTTCGAGGCCGGAGAGGACCAGCCGCTCTCCAAGATCGTGGCCGCCTACCCTCGCTACATTATCGTCAAGGACAGGCTCGAGCGTCCGAACGCGCCCCTCGACACGGTGTACAATGCCCTGAAGCGGGCGTTTCCCGACGCCGAGGCGGACATGCAGGATGGTCTGCGGCTTTCGTGGCCCGATCGCTGGGTCCACATTCGCCCATCCGGAACGGAACCAATCGTGCGGGTGATAGCGGAGGCTCCGACGATGCCAGAGGCGGAAAGGCTGGTCGCCGACTGCCGGAAGCCGGTCGAAGCGATGCAGGTAGGGGCGCGGCGAGGGATCAGCAGGTAGTCACACAGTCAACAACGAACTCGATATGTGCGGAATAATCGGCTACATCGGATCGCGCGGCGCCACCCCTCTTCTCCTCGAGGGTCTGAAGAGGATGGAGTACCGCGGCTACGACTCCGCCGGCGTGGCCGTCATGAATGGAAGCGGAGTGGAGACGCGCAAGGCGGCGGGCAAGATCTCCGAGCTCGAGGCCGCACTGGGCGCGAGCCCCATCGCCGGTGACATGGGGATCGGACACACGCGCTGGGCGACTCACGGCGTTCCCAACGAGTGCAACGCGCACCCGCATATCGACTGCAAGGGCGACATCGCGGTCGTCCACAACGGCATCATCGAGAATTCCGGAACGCTGAAGACGGGACTGGTGGCTCGCGGTCACACGTTCACCTCCGACACCGACACGGAGGTGATCGCGCACCTCATCGAGGAAGCTTTTGACGGGAATCTCGAGGACGCGGTCATCGAAGCCCTCTGGCAGATCGAGGGCACTTACGGAATTGCCGTCGTCTCCAGCAAGGACAGGAACAAGATCGTCGCGGCGCGAAAGGGCAGCCCGCTCCTCATCGGCCTCGGCGATGGCGAGTACTATGTCGCCAGCGATGTCTCGGCGATTCTCGCCCAGACGCGCGAGGTGGTCTACCTCGACGACGGCGACGTCGCCGTCCTGACGCGCGATGGCTACACGGTGCTCAATCAGCGCGCGCAGCAGCTCGAGCGCGGGGTCAGCAAGATCGACTGGGATCTGGACCAGATCGAGCGCGGCGGATTCGACCACTTCATGCTCAAGGAGATCTTCGAGCAGCCGGCAACCGTCGAAAACTGCATGCGCGGACGTCTGCTCCCGGACGAGGGGACCTCCAAGCTAGGTGGCATCAACCTGACCGACGAGCAGCTCCTCAAGTTCGACAACATCCTCATCACCGCCTGCGGCACGAGCTGGCACTCGGCTCTGATCGGCGAGCACATGCTGGAAGACCTCGCGCGGATCCCGGTCGAGGTGGAGTACGCATCCGAGCTGCGGTATCGGAATCCCATCATCACCGACAAGACGTTGTGCATCGTCATCTCGCAATCGGGTGAGACGGCCGACACGCTGGCCGCGATGCGCGAAGCCAAGGCGCGCGGAGCCTTCACTTATGGAATCGTCAACGTGGTCGGATCGACGATCGCGCGCGAGAGCGATGGCGGCATCTATGTGCACGCGGGCCCGGAGATCGGAGTCGCATCCACCAAGGCGTTTACCAGCCAGGTGATCGCTCTGCTTCTCTTCACGCTCAAGCTCGCGCGTCTCCGCAACCTTTCGGTGGTGCAGGGACGGGAGATCATCCAGTCCATGCAGGAGCTGCCCCGCAAGATCGAGAATGTCCTCGACCGCGCGCACGAGATCGAGGCCATCGCCGACGAGTTCAAGGATGTCTCGAATTTCCTCTATCTGGGACGCGGCTACAGCTTCCCCACGGCGCTCGAGGGCGCGCTCAAGCTCAAGGAGATCAGCTACATCCACGCCGAGGGGTACCCGGCGGCGGAAATGAAGCATGGCCCCATCGCGCTCATCGATGAGCGGATGCCGGTGGTGTTCGTCGCGCCGCACGATTCCGTATTCGACAAAGTCGTGTCGAACGTCCATGAGGTGAAGGCACGGGGCGGGCGCGTGATCGCGATCACGAGTCGCGACGAGGAGGTGCTGGACGGAAAGCTCGACTACGAAATTCGCATTCCGGAGACCTCCGACATGCTCACTCCTGTCCTCGCGTCGGTTCCTCTCCAGCTGCTGGCGTACTACATCGCCGTGAAGCGTGGCGCGAACGTGGATCAGCCGCGCAACCTCGCCAAGTCGGTGACGGTGGAGTAGGACTGCGAGTTCTACTCCAGCGGGTCTCGCGGGCGGAAGTCCGCATTGACGGGCGAAAGACGGGGAGCATCGGGCGCGGGTTCTTGCTGCTCGTCGGATTCACCAATTCCGATACGCCCGAACAAGCCGACTGGATGGCGGAGAAGACATCCGGGCTGCGCCTGTTCGGTGACGCCGACGGCAAGATGAACTTGGGCCTGGCCGAAGTCGGCGGGGCGGTGCTGGTCGTCTCCCAGTTCACGCTCTACGGAAGCGCGGAGAAGGGAAAGAGGCCGAGCTTCATCGAAGCCGCTCGCCCTGAGACGGCGATTCCCCTGTACGAGCGGTTCGTCGCTGCGCTGCGCGAGCGCGGATTGCGGGTCGAGACCGGCGAATTCGGCGCGATGATGGATGTCGAGCTCGTAAACGACGGACCGGTTACGCTCTGGCTCGAGCGGTGAGCGAGCTTCGCGTGATTCTCGCGTCCGCGTCGCCGCGACGGCGCGACCTGCTCGATCTGATCGGAATTCCGCACGATGTGTTGCCGGCCGACATCGACGAGAGCCTGCGGGGTCGCGAGTCTCCGCGGAAGCACGCCGAGCGCCTGGCGCGGGAGAAGGCGGCAGCCGTGGCTAGCGGCGATGCGAGACTGATCACCATCGCTGCCGATACGATCGTGCTCGTCGACAGGAAGATCCTGGGCAAGCCCGCGAACGCCGTCGACGCGGGATCGATGCTGAGGCTTCTCAGCGGACGCGAGCATACCGTCGTGACCGCCGTGGCGGTGGCGCGGGGGAACAAGGTGAAGTCCGCGGTGGAAGAAGTCTCGGTCACTTTCCGGGAGCTGACCGATGAGGAGATCGACGACTACATCGCGACCGGAGAGCCGATGGACAAGGCTGGCGCCTATGGCATTCAGGGATACGGAGCGACGATCGTGGAGAGGATCGAGGGGGACTACTTCGCGGTGATGGGGCTTTCGCTTGTGAGGCTGGTCGCGCTTCTCAGGGACGTAGGGGTGGAGTACCGGTTCGGAGAGCTCTCGACGCGGAGGCGCAGGGCGCACAACGTACGAGGTCGGGAGAGGGGATTCAAGTTATGAGTGTTCAGTTTGTTAGTCTGTCAGTTGACAGTGGTTGTCAGTCAACCTACCGACAAACTGACAACCACTGACCCACTGACTACTCAATACTGTCCACTCAACACTTGCATCCCCCGTAGTCGCCTCCGACCCCTGCGAGCTTGCGGAATCTCGAATGGATCGAACCTCACGGACCGTTGAGTCCGCGGACCATCTCGACCGCGCGCTCGACAACGTGCCGCTCGCCCTCGAACGAGAGCTGGCTTGCAGCCTCTTCGATCGGGACCCACCGCGCCTCGTTGACTTCCGAGTCGTGATCCCGGGTGTCGCCGGAGATGTACTCCAGCAGGTAGAAGTACACGCGCTTGTGAAAGCGGACTCTGATGCCCCCCTCGAGGCCGGCGTACCAGTACTCGATGGTTTCGATGTGGCTATGCACTCTGGTGTCGACGCCCGCCTCCTCGCGGGCTTCGCGCACAGCGGTCGCTTCCGGCTTTTCCCCGCCCTCGACGAGGCCTTTGGGGAGCTGCCAGCGTCGCTGCGGGCCGACCGAGATGATCGCTATCTCCGCGCGGTTCTCTTCAACGCGGAACACGACTCCCCCAGCGGAGATCAGATCCCTGACGGGGATCTTCACTACCGGAGACGTCCTGGCTCCCGGTTTTCCCGACTTTCCGGCGGGCGTCAAGATTTACTTCCCGCGGAGTACCGCTCGCGCCAGAGCGCCACCTTCTCCAGGACGTCCTTCGTTTCTATGCCCTGCATCCTGCCAGGGCGATTTTCCATCGAGATAGGATAATCTTCGCCGGGCTCGCCGTACGCGTCCACGATTAGATCGTGAAAGCGCCGGTAAGGTCCGGTGCGCTTCGGATTCGTGTAGCCCATGAGGCTGATCACCGGGCGGTCGAGGGCGACGCTCATGTGAAGCGGGCCCGTGTCGGGCGAGAGTACGAGCGAAGATGCATCCAGAATCGACACCAGCTTGCGGAGTCCGCTGCCAAGCTCCGTGCGAGGCTTCGTTCTCGCCCGCTCCATGACCGTTCGCTCGGCGGCCAGCTCGCGCTCCGACGTTCCGCCTACCAGCACCACCTGCATTCCGAACGCGTGGTGAAGCTCGTCGACAACCTGGGCCCACCGCTCCGGTATCCAGTCCTTATCCGGCTTGCTCGTACCGACCACGATCGAGGCAATCGGTTTGTCAATCGAGGACACAAAGGCGCGCTGCCATTCGCGCTCCCCTTTCCACGGGCCCAGGTCCCATACGACAGGCTCGGGCGCGACGCCAAGCGCGGCGAGAAACTCGAAGTACTGATCCTGCACGTGCTGAACCGGTCGCGCTGGAATCTTCCGGTTGGTGAAGAGCCAGTTGAAGTCGCGCGCGCGCGCGCGATCGAAGCCGAGTTTTGCGGGTGACTGCGTGAATGCGGTGACGATGCCCGCCTTGAAGTACACCTGGAGATTGATGACAAGGTCGAACGACCGCCTCGATAGCTCCTCACGGACATCCGCGAAAGCTCTCCACCCTCGCGCGCGATCGAAGAGGATGATCTCGTCGACGGAGCGGTGACCCCTCACGAGCGCGGCGGCGCCGGGCTGCAGCACCCAGGTGATCCTCGTCGCGGGATTGGCGCGCTTCAGAGCGTTGATCACCGGCAGCACGTGCACCGCGTCGCCAACAGCGCTCATCATCACGATGCAGATGTTATCCGGCACGTTCGCGTAAGGCGCGAGCGCCGCGCTCATTCGATGCTCCCGCCGTGAAGGCGCAGATATTCCTCGTCCTCGGCGGTGAACGGAAGCCCGTGAATGTCGCGCCACTTTCTGAGCGACCTGATCAGCCGGTCGAGATTCGCCTTGGCCACGAGCGGTGAGCCCGGCGAGTGAAAGCGCACACGGTCAACGTCAAGGACGTGGGCATCGAGTCCCTCACCTTCCCCCGCGGTCATCAGGACGTTCTTGAGGTTGAGATCCTGATGGTGCGCGCCCGCCTGCGTGAGCGAGCGCAGAAGCTTCGCGATGGCGTCGAGAACCATCACCCGGTGAGCGTGATCGGTGACCTCCGCCAGAACCACCGAGAGGTCGTGGCCGTTCGGTATCTCCCGCGTGGCGACATCCGAGCGGCGCAACACCCAGGCGGTTGGATAAGACACGTAGGCCAGCACTTCCGGCGTTCTCACGCCCATGGCTCGGAGACGGAGCGAGCTGACGAGCTCACGCAGCCCGCGGGTGGGGAGGAAGAAGAGATCCTTGCTGATCTTCGCCATCCATCCGCCCCGCATGTTGTGACGTATCACGATCCGCCCGCATCCGTCCGGAAGGTTCACGGCGAACACGGGTGCGCGTCCGATGAGTGGCTTGGCATCGGGCTGCGCCTGCGCGTACTCGTACAGCGGCTGCTGCTCCAGCACCGTCCGTATGCTGGCGGCACAGGTCCTGGCGGCTAGCACGCGCGCGCCCCCGACCTCGAAGCGCTCGTACGATGGAATGGTGATTCCGATCATCGCGCCTGCGACGCGGTGGAGCGTCTCACCGAGGCGATCGCGCTCAACAGCGCCTCTGCCTTGCCGCGCGTCTCTTCCCACTCCCGCTCGGCGACGGAATCGGCGACGATTCCCGCGCCGGTCTGCACCGACGCTCTCCCGTTCGCGATGATGCACGTGCGGATCGTTATCGCGAGATCCATTCGCTTGCCGCCGGCCGCGATGTATCCGACTGCGCCCGCATACGGCCCTCGCGCGACTGGCTCGAGCTCGTCGATGATCTCCATTGCGCGGATCTTGGGCGCGCCGGTCATGGTGCCCGCTGGAAACGTGGCGCGGAAGACGTCGAGCCCGGAGAGTCCCGGTCTCAGCTGGCCTTCCACCTGGCTCACGATGTGGAGCACATGGGAGAACTTCTCGACCTTCATGAACTCCGTCACCCGCACGGTCCCGAATTCGGCCACGCGGCCGACGTCGTTTCTCCCGAGATCGACCAGCATCACGTGCTCCGCCCGCTCCTTGCCGTCGGCGAGGAGCTCGTCCGCAAGCCGGGCGTCCTCGGGGGCGGTGTCGCCGCGCCGGCGCGTGCCCGCGATTGGGCGCAGCGTGATGCGCGAGTCGGAGACGCGAACGAGGAGCTCGGGCGAGCTTCCGACGATCTCCATGCCGTCGAGCACCAGATGGTACATGTACGGCGACGGGTTGATCGCGCGCAGCGCCCGATAGAGGTCGGCTGGGTCGAAGTCGAGTGGAACATCGATTCTCCGGGACAGGAGCGCCTGGAAGCAGTCGCCGGCTCGAATGTATTCACGGATACGCTCGACGTGCTCCATGAATTCCGCGCGCCCGTAGCTGGAGCGCTCCTCGACCGGCGGTGAATCGGAGCTGGGCGCTATGGACGGCAGTGACATCGGCGACTGCAGGCGCGCGAGTATCTCGTCCAGCTCGCTGCTCGCCTGGGCGTACAGCGATTCGAGCTCACGCTCGCCAACTCCTTGCGGGATCGGGACCGAGATGACGACGCGCGCGCGACCGTGGAGGTTGTCGAGTATCACGAGCGAGCGAGTGAAGACGAACAGCGCATCTGGAGTCGCGAGCGCAGGTTTCGGCCGGGCCGGAAGCTTCTCGATCACGCGCACGATGTCATAACTGAAGAAGCCGACGATACCGCCCCAGAACTGGCCGAGGTCAGGAACATCGGCCGGCTTCGCCGCGTCGACGAGGATGGCGAGGTCGGCGAGTGGATCGGCAGGCGTCCTGGGGTTGTGCCAGCCGCGATCCTGAGTCCAGTCCTCCACGATGCCCGCCGCCAGCCGCCAGGCGCAGCGTGGCTCGGAGCCCATGAAGGTGTAGCGCGACCACGTCTCTCCCCCGGCCGGCGCGGACTCGAGTAGAAACGCGAAGGCGCCGCGTCTGAGCTTGGCGAAGGCGGATACGGGCGTGTCGGTATCGAGCAGACAATCCCGCCAGACGGGAACGAGCCCCGCGCTCGCAGCGCGACGCTTGAATTCCTCCAGACTCATCGCCGCTCGCGCACCGGCGGCCTCCGCCTGCGCGATTGCTCCCGCTCATCGTGCACTTAACTTACCTCGGTCATGACGCCGCCCTATCATACGCCCTCTCCGTACATTCTCGCGCTCGCGCGGCTCGTTGTGGCTATCGCGGCACTATTCGCGGCGAGAGACATCGAGGCGCAGCAGACGTGGAACGATGCGCGAACCCGCGCCCTCGTGGAGCGCGCCACCGACCGGCGCTCCAGCCAGCTCGCCGACACGGCCCTCGTCGACTACAAAGCGACGGCGCACGGCTACCTGACATTCCTCGCACAATTTGGGGAAGGATTCACCGAGCCGCCAAAAATCGTGAGGGCGGACGAGCTGGGGCTGGAAGTGTACTGGCACGCGCCGGACCTGAGCAAGCAGCGCATCATGGGCCGACGCGATACGCTGCTGCTGCCCACGGACATCAACTATCATCGCGATCACCTCGGGATAGTCCAGAACAACTTCAGAAACATCATCAGGCTCGGCGAAGGCGACGAGGTTCAGGATGTTCCCCATCCGCTGTCGGCCGATGGACTGGTGCAGTACGACTACGCGATCCGCGATTCCCTGCAGATCCGGCTCGGACCACGGGTGCTGGATGTCTACGAGGTGCGAGTGCGCCCCAGGGACGACCGGCAGCCGCGAGCGGTGGGCGCGGTGTACATCGACCGGGAGAGCGGGGAAGTGGTGCGCATGGCGTTCAGCTTCACTCGCGCCGCGCTCAAGGACAAGGATCTCGAGGACGTCTCGGTGGTGCTGGAGAACGGCCTCATCGAGGGGCGGTTCTGGCTTCCGCGACGCCAGGAGATCGAGATACGGCGCACCGGGTCATGGCTCGACTATCCGGCTCGCGGGATTATCCGTGGCCGGTGGGAGATCTGCTGCTATGAAATAAACAAGGGATACCCGGCGAGCTACTTCACGGGACCCGAAATCGTGATGGCGCCCCCAGCGGAGCGGGCGCAGAATCCGTTTCCCTTCGCCGGTCGTATCCTGGATTCTCTGCCGCCGGATGTGAGGGCAGTCACCGACGAAGACGTGAAGAGGGTCCAGGAGGAGGCGCGCGCGCTGGTGCGCTCGCAGGCGCTGGCGAGGGGACGCACGCTGGCGCTGTCGGCGCGGCACATCTCCGATATCGCGCGCTTCAACCGCGTCGAAGGTCTCGCTCTCGGAGGCGGCTTGCTTAAGCGTCTCGGCGGTGGCTTTGCCATCGCCGCGTCCGCCCGCTACGGATTCAGCGACCGGGAGCCCAAGGGCCGGACCGCGCTCGAGTACAGGACCGGCGCCGGATCGGCGCTCACTCTGTCGGCGGAGCGCCTGTACCGCGACGCGAGCGAGGAGACCGAGACCTCGCGGATTCGAAACACGATCGCCGCTCAGGAATTCGGCAGTGATTACACGGATCCCTACGATGTGAGACGTGTCTCACTCGCCGGTGCGCTGGCGAGGAGCGGCTGGCGTCCGTCGCTGGAGCTCGCGTACGAGCGTCACGAGCCGCTCTCCGTGCATGCGCGGCCCGCGAACGGGCGATTCGAGCCGACGATACCCGCGCAATCGCTGCGGGAGCAGCGGCTCACTCTCGGTCTCGACCGACCCACGAGTCTCACGTTCGCCGGCTTCGAGCTGGGTACACACGTCGCCGTGAGTGGGATTCGGCGGGTCGGACCAGCCACGTCATCGCGCGGAGATTATCTGCGGCCATCCCTCGTCGTCGATCTCGAGCGGCCATTCGGATCCCGGAGGCTGCTATTTCACACCGTCGTCGCCGCGGTGGTGAGCGGCGATTCCATCCCCGTCCAGCACAACGTCTTTCTGGGTGGCCCCACAACCGGGCCCGGCTACGAGTTCCACGAGTTCGTGGGCCGAGCGGG
Organism: uncultured Gemmatimonadaceae bacterium; assembly: GCA_964391175.1. GTDB lineage: Bacteria > Gemmatimonadota > Gemmatimonadetes > Gemmatimonadales > Gemmatimonadaceae > UBA4720. Next base: position 16,862 of record CAYMKQ010000038.1, read on the forward strand.
GGTGAGTCAGCGGGTGGAATGGCGGACGCTCGCGCCTTTCTTCCCCATTCGGCTCGGGCGCTATGGCAGAGCGCCCGCCACGATCACTCTCGCGCCATTCGCCACTGTGGTGTGGATCGATCGGTCACCCGCGTTCAAGCCGCCGCGGCAGGGCTGGTACCCCGCCGTGGGTGTTGGCGTGCTCACACTGTTCGACGTGCTGAGATTCGATGTCGCGCGCGGCCTGCGGGGCGGCAGGTGGACGTTTTCGGTGGACGTCGGACGAGATTTCTGGAGCGTTCTCTAGACCAGGCCTGCGCGCTTGCGATCCTTTTTGAATGCCCCAGTGAAGCGTGGGCGAAGCATCGTTTAACGCGCGCTCCGAGCCTTGCGCTTTCGAGGTCGCGCCGCCTTGTCATCGTCAAGCTTGGCGAGCAACTCATCCATCGAGTCAGCGGCAACAACCCCGCTACCGGCACGGGCTGCCTGCATTGCCCGTCGGCTAGCCGCGTTCGGCAGCCGAACCTCAAACGGAAGCCCTCGGCTTTGGATGATTTGACGATAGAAAAGCGTGATGGCGGTCGTGGTCGACAACCCCATCTCGTCCAACATGGCTTCCGCACGCTCCTTCAGGTGCGGCTCGACGCGGGCCCGGACCATAGCGCTCTTTGTCATTTCGATCTCCCAATCGTGACTATTGGAATGTAGCTCATTTGGGATACAAGATCAATACAAAGATTCGCGGTTGACAGGCAACTGCAGCCCTGCGCGCGCCACTGGACACCACACTGGACACCACACTGGACACCAACCGTGATCCATGAGCAGGCGAGCGCGTTCATTTCACCAGCTCGGCTTGAGCTCAGCGTGCAGAATCTTTATCGCGACCTTGTGAGAGTACACTTCCGTCAGGGAGAAAAGCTCTAACTGAAGACTGCCTGCCAGGGGCTGTGAGCGGGGCGGCTGGGGGCCGCGGGCTGGCTCGGCGGCCTTACTTGAGGCCGATCCGTTTTACCAACTGATCGAACCGTGGATCGCCCCGCAGCGGTTTGTAGCCCGGATCCACGTGCAGGAAAATGAGCCCCGCTGACCGTGTTTGAAATGCGCGCTCGAGAAATCCAAACGCGCGATCGAAGTCGCCGAGCCATGCATAACCCATCGCCATGAACTCAGGCCGCACGTAGTGCTCCTTCGACTCGCGCTCCAGCCGCACGAGAATCTCCTCGGCCTCATCACGACGATCTAGCTCGGCCAGGGCTCGAACGATGTAGGCATCGTAGGAGCGCACGCTCGATGCCATCATCTGCCCCTTGCGATACCACTCCAACGCTAACTCGGGATGACCCTGAGCGAGATGCGCCGAACCGATATCGAGGTACGCAAGAAAATACTCCTCGCCAAGTTCCACGATCTTCTCACCCTGTGCGATCGCCCCCGAGTAGTCTCCTGCATAGAGGAGCAGGCGGGCGACCCAACGGCTGTAAGCGGGATCCAGCGGGTCCAGTACCAGCGCTCGTCGCATAACCGTGATCGCCTCGCCGAGCTGACCGATGGCGGGCAGCACGCTGGCCAGGCCGTGGTGTGCGTCTGCATCGTTTGGGCTGAGAGCGACGGCGCGACGAAGCGTCCGTTCGGCACCGGCGAAATCCCACTCGTACCAGCCGAGTATCTTGCCAAGTGCGGTCAAGGCCTCTGGCAAATCGGGCTCTAGCTGCAGTGCTCTGGTCGCTGCAGCCTTGGCGCGAGGATACGCATCGTCCGGTGCCATGAAATCGTCCGCCAGCCGACACCAGCAGTCGGCCATTGTTGCATAGGCACGAGCGTAGCCAGGCTCGAGCAGGAGTACTTGCTGGCAGAAATCGAGACTCTTCTTGAGACTTGTCTCGCTGCCCCGGTGGTAGAGGTAGCGCGCCTTCAGATCGAGATTGTACGCCTCGAGATTCTTGGCCGGCACGACAAGTCTTTCGTTATCGCCAGACAGCCGCACCTTGAGAGCTTCGACAATCGCTCGTGCGATCTCGTCCTGGATGGCGAACACATCCTCGAGCTGGCGGTCGTAGGTTTCCGACCAGAGATGATAGCCGTTCTCGACGTTGATCAGCTCGGCGGTGATCCGGATGCGGTTTCCAATCTTGCGCACGCTTCCTTCGACCACTGTCGAGACGCCGAGCTTCTCACCGA
>CAYMKQ010000039.1:0-18985 GCA_964391175.1 uncultured Gemmatimonadaceae bacterium
ACAGTGGCGGGGCCGCACCGGCATCACACCGGTTTCCGTGGCTCCCGTCCGCGATCGATTGTCTGGCGAAGCTATCTGCGCCGGAGCGCCCGCGCAAGCGCGAAGATCATCGCGCCGCCAAGCACGAGCGTGAGCGCGACCAGATACAACGAATTGACGGCGCGTGCCAGAGGGGGGGGCGGGGACGGCAGATCGATCACGGCAACGGAGCTCTCCGGCATGTCGGAGGCAAGGAAGCGGCGGAAGCTCCGCGCCTCGACGCTGACCGGCTCGACCTCCCTGATGTTCGGGCCGCTGACCTTCCCCCCCTTCTCCTCGATCAGAATTTCGTAGATGCTCGTTCGCGCCTCGAGGGGAAGGCTGAGGGGAAAGGCTTTCGCGGGGAGCGAGTACGAGAACGAGACCTGCTTGACGCCCGGGGCGAGCGGAGCGAAGACGGTGACGAGGCCGTTTGCGTAGGAAACCGCCGCGGCGGGAATGTCGCTCTGGGTGACGCGGAAGTTCGTCGCCCCGGGCACGACACGCGCGCGCCACGTCGCTCCCTCCGGTCTGTCGTTCGCCGCAATGCGCGTCACCGAGCTGTCGTTCGAGAGATCGTAGACCTCGACCACCGAGCGGAGCGCATTGGCATCGACCCCCGACACGACGACGTGGTGCCCACGCACGCTGATCGGCACGTGGCGGGACGTCGTGTCGAAGACCGCGATCTCTCCCGCATCGCCGCTTACTCTTCCCTCGGCAAGGGGTGGAGTGAAGTACGCGATGCCACCGTACATGGCGGAGACGAAGTAGATGGCGTCTTCGCTGCCGGAGCGGGTGTATCGGAAGCTGTAGCGTCCGCGAGAATCGGATCGAAGCGAGTCGAGTGGACCCGCGTGGTCGGGGCCGACACGGTGCAGGACGACCCATGCCCCGCTCACGGGATCCATCCGTCTGACGCCGGGACGGACTACCTGCCCGGAAACCTGCTCACGCCCGGTCGGTACGGCGGCGGCCTGCAGCAGGAGCAGGACCGCCAGTTTACATATTGAACTTCCCAAAATCTTCGGGCCGCAGGTTCTCGAGATACCGCTTCAGCTGCTCGGCCGACATCTCGTCAGAAGGCTCGGCGACAATCTCCGGCGCAGACTGGCCCTCTTCGAGGAGAAGCGCGGTGAGGAGACTCTCCTGCGCGAAGATGGGGGCCTCGAATCTGAGCGCGATCGCGATGCTGTCCGATGGGCGGGCATCGACGTGCACCGGGCCCGAGTTGCGCGCGATGTGGAGCTCCGCGAAGAAGGTGCGGTTCTCGACCCTGGTGATGTTGACGCGGCGCAGCGTGCCGCCCATGCCGATGATGAGGTTCTTGCACAAATCGTGAGTGAGCGGGCGCTCGCGCTTGAGCTTGTTCATCTCGATCACGATCGACTCCGCCTCCGGCTGCCCGATCCAGATGGGGAGCAATCGCGCCCCGCCCTTCTCCTGAAGGATCACCACATAGGAGTTGGTGGAGCGGTCGAGGCCCAACCGCATGACTTCGACTTCGACGAGTTGCATCAGATCAAGTTACGGTCTGGGTGGAAAGTAGAAAAGCTGGCCGCCGAGGCAGCCAGCCTTGTTACACCTGAATCCGCCAGAGGGCTAGGCGCCCTTTGCCGCTTTCCTGAGCTCGGCGACTCTGTCGAGCCGCTCCCAGGTGAAGAGCGTGCCCTTCCCGTTCGGATTCTTTTCCGGCGCCCGCCCGAAGTGCCCGTAGGACGAGGTCCTGCTGTAAATGGGCCTGCGCAAGTCGAGGGCTTCAATGATGCCCTTCGGGGTCAGATCGAAGACCTTGCCTATCGCCTTCATAATCGCAGTCTCTGGAACGGTGTTGGTCCCGAAGGTATCGACGTTCACCGAAACGGGCTTCGCGACACCGATCGCGTACGCCAGCTGGACCTCGCAGCGCCGCGCGAGCTTCGCGGCGACGATGTTCTTCGCCACCCAGCGCGCCGCGTAGCACGCGGAGCGATCGACCTTGGACGGATCCTTCCCGCTGAATGCGCCGCCGCCGTGGCGACCCATTCCACCGTAAGTGTCGACGATGATCTTGCGGCCGGTGAGCCCGGCGTCGCCCTGCGGGCCGCCGATGACGAAGCGTCCCGTCGGATTGATGTGGAACTTGACGCCGTTGGCGCGCAGCTCTTTCGCGATCACGGGCTCGATCACTTCGGAGATGATCGCCTCGCGGAGCTTCTTGGTGGAGATGTCTTCGGAGTGCTGCGTGGACACCACCACCGTCTCCACGCCGATCGGCAGCGAGTCCTCGTACAGGACGGTGACCTGCGCCTTGCCGTCCGGGCGGACCCACTCCCCGTCCTTCGAGCGACGGAACGCCGCGAGGCGCTCGGTGAGGCGGTGCGCGATCTGGATGGGCATCGGCATCAGCTCTTCGGTCTCATCCGTGGCGTAGCCGAACATCATGCCCTGATCGCCGGCGCCACCACGATCCACTCCCCGAGCGATGTCGGGTGACTGCTTGTCGATGGTGCTGATGACCGCGCAGGTCTTCGAATCGAAGCCGAAACCGGCGTCGTTGTAGCCGATCCTGTCGATCGTGGAGCGCACGATCTCGGGAACGTTGACGTATGTCTCGGTGGTGATCTCGCCGGCCACGCAGGCGAGACCGGTTGTGACCAGTGTCTCACAGGCGACGCGCGCCTGGGGATCGTCTTTGAGAATGGCATCGAGGATTGCGTCCGAGATCGCGTCCGCGACCTTGTCAGGATGACCTTCGGTGACGGATTCGGATGTGAACAGATGTCGATCGAGCACGAAATTCCTCTGAGGGAATTGAGGATGAGCGGTGGCAGCGGTCGCACGCCGTACTATTCGTGCGCCGAGGACGGTAACGATCCACCTTAGCCTTCGAAGATATTTCCGTCGAGGAAGCCAGGCAACCCGTCTCGCAAAAATGGCGCATCTCCAAAGGCGGCGAGCAGACGTCTGCGCAGCTCGCCCTCGGCTTCCCTCGCGGTGCGCGCGCCGAGCGCCGCGTTTGCCGCATCGGCCGCGACGGCGACGCTTACGCCTCGGATGATGCGCTTCACCAGCGGCACCGACCGGCCCGCCACGCTGAGGGACCTGACCCCGAGCCCGATCAGCGCGAAAGCCATGAGGGGCTGGGAAGCCATCTCGCCGCACACGGCGACCTCGAGCCGGTGCTCGACCCCGACATCCACGATTCTCTTGATCAGCTTGAGCACCGCGGGATGCAGCGGCGTGAACCGCGCCGCCAGCGCGGCGCTCCCGCGATCCACCGCCAGAGTGTACTGGACGAGGTCGTTCGTCCCGATGCTGAAGAAGCTGACGTCGTCCACGAGCGTATCGACGCACAGCGCCGCGGCGGGTGTCTCCACCATCACGCCGAGCGGGAGGTCGTGCCTGTACTCGACGCCGCGCGCGTCCAGCTCCCTCGCCGCTTCGTCCAGCAGGTGCCGCGCCTGCTTCACCTCGTCGAGCGTGATGATGAGGGGGAACATGATTCTCACGTCGCCGTGCATCGCCGCGCGCAGGAGCGCGCGCAGCTGTGTCTTGAACAGCTCCGGCTCGTCGAGACACATCCTGATCGCCCGCCAGCCCAGGAACGGGTTGGGGTCGGTTGGATAGCCGCCCACCGGCAGCTTGTCTCCACCGATGTCGAACGTGCGGATGACAACCGGTCGGCCGTTGAAGACCTCGACGACGTGCCGATACGCGCGGTACTGCTCTTCCTCGTCCGGCATGGTCGCCCTGCCCACGACGAGAAACTCGGTGCGCATGAGACCCACGCCTTCGGCGCCGCTGTGCGCGGCGTAGTCGGCTTCCTCGGGCAGGTCGACGTTGGCGCGCAGGGTGACCCAGTGTCCGTCGAGAGTCACCGACTCGGCCGTGGAGAGAAGCTGAAGCTCGGCGGCATCGGTCGCCTCGCGGTCGCGTCGCTGCCGGTAATCCGTGATTTGCGCCGGTGTCGGGTTAATGATGAGAACACCCGAAGTACCGTCGAGGATGACGTGCTCGTTGCCGTTGAGACGCTCCGTCGCCTCGCGGAGCCCGACGACCGCGGGGAGGCCGAGCGAGCGGGCGAGGATCGCGACGTGCGACGTTCGCGTTCCCGCATCTGTCGCGATCCCTATGATCGCCTCGCGATCGAGCTGCACGGTAAGACTCGGAGTGAGATCGTGCGTGACGAGGATCTTGTTCGAGCCCTTGGGCAAGTCAACCGGATCGTGGTCGGGAAGGCCGAGCAGTATCGAGAGCACGCGGATGTGGACGTCGATCAGGTCACCCACCCGCTCGCGGACGAGGGGGCGCGCGTGTCCCGCGAACTGCCGGCGCCATTCGAACAGCACGAGATCGAAGGCCTTTTCGGCACCGATGTTCTGGTGAACGAGCTCTTCCACCTGTCGAAGCAGCTCGCTGTCATCGAGAATCGACAGCTGCACATCGAAGATGGCCGCTTCCTCGGGCCCCGCGTGCTTCTCGGCGCGGGCGCGAACCTGGTGCAGTCGCTCCCTCGCCTGTTCAATAGCGGCATTAAACCGCTTCACCTCCGCGGGCACGATCTCGTCGGGGATGATGCGGTGCTTCACGTCCGGCACTTCCCACCGGAGGAGGTGCACGAAGCCGTCCACGATCCCGGGCGATGCGGGGATCCCCGCGATCCCGTTCGGCATCAGCTCTCTCCGAACTTGGCGGCGATCACGGCTGCCAACGCGTCCAGTGCCGCCTCGGCGTCCTCGCCCTGGGCCCGAAGCAACACAGTGGCGCCGCATTCGGCCGCGAGCATCATTACGCCCATGATGCTCTTCGCGTTCACCTCGAGATCGTCGCGCACGATCGTGATGCCGCTCTTGAACTTTCCCGCGGCCTTCACGATCTCGGCGGCCGGGCGCGCGTGGATGCCGAGCTTGTTGACGATCTTGATTTCGCGCTCAGGCATCAGGTCAGCACCGAGTAGAGAACGAACACCACGAGAACTCCCAGGGCGATGCGCCAGCCTTCCACCCTCTCGCGCAACCGCGCGAGCAGGAGGATCCCGATCAACGCCGCGACGATGATCCCGCCGGCCATCACCCTGCCGGGACCAGCGACACGATGAAGCGCGAGCGGAAGCGTCAATCCGGCGACGAGCGCGGCGGCGCTTCCGATGTACTGCGGCCCCTGCCTCAACACCGGATTTCCGAGACCGGACGCCACGTTGAGGCCACGTGAAAGCCCGAGCCCGAGCCCCCACGCACGCAGCGCGAAGTGGCCGACGTTGTACAGCAGGAGAAATGTACCGACTACCGCAAGTGGTGACCGCCCCGCTCCATACATGCACAGCGCGACGAGCGAGCAGAACGGCAGCCAGCTCGCCCAGACGAGACGGTCACCGACGCTACCGAGCGGGCCCGCGAGCGCGGTCCTGAAGCGCTCGATCCGCGCCGGATCGACCCCGTCCAGCTCGACCCGCGTGAGCGCGCCCACAGCGATGCCGGCGAGATACGGATGCGCGTTGAAGTAGCGGGACTCGCGCGCCAGTGCGGCGCGGTACTGTGGGCCGCGCAGGCCGCCCGGCAAATATCTGAGAGCCGGTTCCATCACGAAGCCGATTCCTGTTCCCATGAGCGTCTCATAGTTCCAGGAGCCCTGCACGGCGAGAAGCCGCAGGTACATGGCGAGCTTGACGCGAAGCGGGAGCGGCACACCGAGCGGCGTCACGGCTGTCATCGACCCGCCACGATCGCGGCTGATGCGAGCAGCCCGGCCAAAAAGAACCAGAGAACGTGGCGAACGGAGTGAAACACCTTCCAGAGCGCTCCGCCGGCGACGATCGCGGCGGCAACGACGACCACCGCGCGCGAAACGGCGGGCTCGGTTCCCCAGATCGCGACGATCGCGCGGACGAGCGGGCTGAACACCAGCATCGCGGCCAGCGTCACCATGGCGCCCCGAACCAGGTCGAGCGCCATTCCCGTGAGGTGCAGCGAGAGGAGCGCACTTCTCGACCCATCCTCGATCCGATCGCGCGACCGGGCCAGCTTGTCGGCGATGGAGCGGCGCAGAACGACCATGCTCCAGCCGCTGATGCTGGCGGTGAGCAGCGCGGCGAGCAGCGCCGCGGGAAGTGCTCCGTACATCCCGGCGGGTTGCGCGGCGTAGAGAGCGCCACCGACGACGCCGGCTGATCCCCACTCGGGATAGCGCGACGCGCCGAAAGGAAGCGTGTCGAGGGCGATGAGCTCCAGAACCACACCGATCAGAAGGCCTCTGGCGGGGTAGCCGATGAATGCGCCGGCGACTGTCGAAGAGACGATCGGGCGTGAGATCATCGCCTGGGGAAAGCTGACGACGTCGAGGCCCAGAACGGCGCCGAGGAGCGCGATTGGGAGAGCCTGGAACACGCTCACTTCGATTCCCCGGCAAGGACTTCGGAGAGAGGAATCGCCGGCGCCGCCGGCACATCCTGCGCGGTCACCTCGACGCCAGACGCCTCGATCGCTGAGAGAGCATGCTCTTCATCCGGAGTGAGGAAGACGTAGCGAAGCTTCTCCGCGCGACCGGCGCGGTGGTGAATTCCTCCGACATTGACGCTGCCGATGGCCTTCACTCCCCTCACCAGCCGGTGCATCGTGTCGATGTCGCCGACAATCAGAATGCCGGGCCGCGGATCGTCGGCGTAGCGCGCGTGATCCAGTATCGCCGTCTCGACGTCCGCAAAGTAGATGTCCATCTCCGGCGGGACGGCCATGCGGTAAAGCTCCTTTTCCCAGTCGCTGGAGGCGACGAGGCCGTCGACCAGAACGAGAAAGCGGATGTCGAGGGGTTGCCCCCAGCCGACGACTACCTGTCCGTGAATCAACCGGTCGTCGATACGGTAAAGCACGATGCCCATCAGGTGCGTCCGAGAACGATGAGCGATGCGCGCCCCCGCTCCGCGCAGGCGCGTGCAGCTTCCTCCGGTGTCGCCGCGGAGCTGCAGACGAAATCCAGGAGCGTAGCCAGATTGGCACCGCTCACCAGCATCAGGTCGGGGTAGTCTCTCGCCACGCGCCTCGCCGCCAGCGTCGGGCTGCCGGCGGGAAGATCGGTGAAGATGACCCGGATTCCGCCGTCGCCAATGTGTACCCGCAGAGTCGACTCGATGTCCTCCGGGGTCATCCCCGTATTCGACAGGCCCACCAGCCTGTCGGCCAGGCCGGTGATCTGCCCGACGGCCGATATGAGGCCCGCCGAGAAATCGCCGTGACCGATCACGATCGCGCGGGGCTTCGCGGTCGCCGCCGCTTCACTCATGGTCTTCCTGGAGGTATTCGCGCACGTTTTCGGCCGCGGCGGCCTTCATGCGGACGAGCAATCTCGTATTGAAGACCTCGGGAGCGTGAATCCCCGAGTACCGCAGCAGATGGTTCAGCGCGATCACCTCGGCGATCACCGTGATGTTCTTTCCGGGATTGAGAAAGACGGTGATCCTCGGGAGCTCCACCCCGAGAATCTTCGTCGTCTCGACGTCGAGGCCGGTGCGGTCCACGACGGCGTGCTGGTCCCACTCCTCGAGCTGTACCACGACCTCGATGCGTTTCTGCTGCCGCACCGCGCGGATGCCGAAGATGGCGGGTATGTCGATGAGCCCCACGCCCCTGATCTCCATGTAGTGACGCTGCATCTCGTGGCCGCACCCGATGAGCACATCGTTCCCGCGCTTGCTGGTGATCACGAGATCGTCGGCGACCAGCCTGTGCCCGCGCTCCACCAGATCGAGCACGCACTCCGACTTTCCGATGCCGCTCTTTCCGGTGAAGAACAGGCCGACTCCGAAGACGTCGGCGAGCGAGCCGTGGAGCGTCACCGTCGGTGCGAACTCCATCTCCAGCACCGGCTTTATCCGCCGGTAGAACTCCGCCGTCTTGAGCTTAGTTCGAATCAGCGGAATGCCGGCTGCGCTCGCCGCCTCCCTGAGCCCGGACGGAAGACGCTGGCCCTTGGTGACGAACACCGCCGGAATGGGGAAGGAGAAAAACAGCTCCAGTATCTTCTTCCGCTTGGAGGCTTTGAGCGACGTCAGGTAGGTGATCTCGGTCTCGCCGAGGACCTGAAGTCTTTCCGCGACGAATCTCTCGACGTAGCCGGACAGGACCAGGCCGGGACTCGATACCTCGGCGTTTCCGACGACGCGCTCGAGTCCGGTGCCGGGCTCCATCTCCTCGAGCTGGAGCGTTCCGCCCAGACGCTCGATAAGCTGCGCTACCGTGACTTTCGGAGTTGGCATTATCGCTCCGCCGGCGGGGACGTCATCCTGGTGGCTCTCCAATGACTTCTTCGAGGTGCTTAAGAGTGTCGGTCGCCGCGCGCTCCCAGGTGAATGTTTCAGCGAATCTCCGCCCCGCTTTCCCGAGTACGCTCACGAGATCCGGCGACTCGACGATTCCCCGCATTGCGGCCGCCATTGCGACGGGGTCATCCTGCGGCACCAGGAATCCCGTCTCGCCGTCGATGACGGATTCGCGAATGCCCGCCGAGTTCGCCGCGATCACGGGAGTCCCGCACGCGGCAGCTTCGAGATTGCTGATGCCCCACCCTTCCTTTGGAGATGCAAGAGCCGATGCCCAGGCGCGCCGCAAGAGATGAATCTTCTCCGCCTCCGGAATGAATCCGAGAAACTTCACTCTACCGCCGAGCCCGAGGGATTCTACCAGTCGTTCGAGCGGAACGCGATAGTCGCCCGTCCCCGCGATCTCGAGCGTGGCGTTCGGGACGTTGAGCTCCGCGAGCGCGCGGATCACGACGTCCACGCGCTTGTACTTCTTGAGCCTTCCGACGTAGACGAACAGAGGCTCGCCCGAGCGCTCGGTGGGGTCCGGTGTGAGGCGCGCGGAATCCACGCCGTTGTAGATGACGCGGATCGAACCGCGCGGAATTCCACGCGCGGCCAGATCGATTGCCGTGCTGACGCTGACGGCCTCGAACGGAACGCCGCGATACAGGGAAGCCAGCGGCTTCTCCGACAGCCAGACGGCGGCGGCCAGCGGCGCGGCGGCTTCTCGAAAAGCGGTAGCGCCAAAGAGATGGTGCACCAGCGCGACCAGTCTCGACGCTCCCCACAATGGCGTGTAGAGAGGAATCTTGTTGAGGTCTTCGATCAGGACGTCGTAGCTCTCACGGGCGAGGTGCCGCGCGTAATACCGCCGCGCCAGAAACGGATAGGTGTGGCGTGTGCCGACGCGGTGCACCTCGATCCCCTCCAGCGTGGCGCGCTGAGCTGCATCCGCCCAGGAGCTACAGAGAAGGTCGACGCTGTGGCCGCTCGCGACGATGCGGCTGAAGATTTCTCTGAGATGCAGCTCGGCCCCACCGGCCTGGGGGTTTTCGTGGTCCTGCCAGTTGAGAACGAGTATCCGCACTAGGTTGGGGTCGCAGGAGTGAATTTCATGTTTGGAACTGCAAGTGCAACTGATGGGCTACCAGCTGCCCGCTTAAAGCGGCCAGCTACGGGCCTCACTACGTCGGGACGTCACAGCCGCAGGATCGGGGCACAGGCAACGGCAGTTAGCCTCCCGCCGAGGACCGGCGTCCCGAAGTTTGCAGCCCTCGGCTGGCAGCGCCTGGCTGGTCGTTGGCAGCCTATCTGTTGCGGTTGCAGTTCCGTCTTTCTAGGACAAGCAGTAAGACCTTGGCGACACGCATCAACGGTCAACGGTCGAACGGGAAACGCACAACGCGTTTCTTTCTGCCCCAGAGAAGCTCCTGATTCCCATCAATACTCTAGATCATACCAGCCTGCCTGGCGAGGGCGTCGAGCACGCCGTTGACGAACTTGGCGCTGGCGGACGTCCCGAACCGCTCGGCGAGGCGCACCGCTTCCTGGATCGCGACCCGTGGCGGTGTCTCCCCTTTCATCAGCTCCGCGGCGCCAAGACGGAGGACCGAGCGCTCGATCGCCCCCAGTCTCTCGAGACGCCAGTTAGTCGTTATGTCCGCGAGCTGCGAGTCCAGCTTGTCGCCGCCGCTCGCGACGGCGCGCACGAGCAGACCTGCGAGGCGCCGCTCCTCGGGAGCCACGGCGAGGTCGTCCCATACCTGCGTCGCGACGCTGTCGAGGTTCTTGCCGCCACGCATCTCGCAGGCGTAGAGCGCCTGAAGGGCGCGCGCCCGTGCTCTGGATTCAATTCTCATCGTGGGGATCGAGTCGACTGAGAAGATCGACCATCTCGAGCGCCGCAAGCGCCGCGTCCCTGCCCTTGTTGCCGTGCTCGCCACCCGCGCGGGCTTCGGCCTGCTCGTCGGTGTCGCACGTGAGCACGCCGAAGCCGATCGGAGTCTCCGATTCCGCGCTCGCGTCCGCGAGCCCTCGAGAAGTTTCGGCCGCGATGTAATCGAAATGCGCGGTCTCGCCACGGATTACGGCGCCGACCGCGACCAGACCATCATAACGCTCGCTCGCGAGAAGCCAGCGAGCCGCGAGAGGAAGCTCCCAGGCGCCGGGAACCCAGACCACGTCGATGTCCTCGAAGCTGACACCTTGTTCGAGGAGAGCTTCGAGCGCGCCATCAACCAGCTTCTTCACGATCGGCTCGTTGAAGCGGCTGGCGAGTACGACAATGCGTCGCCCGGCGCCGCTCGGCAACCCCGCGAACTCGGCCATCTACGACGCGAACAGGTGACCGAGCTTGGCCCGTTTGGCTTCGAGGTAGCTTGAGTTCTCGTCGTGCACGATCGAGATGATCGGCACGCGCTCGTCGATGGTGAGCCCGTATCCTTCGAGCCCAACCAGCTTGCGCGGATTGTTCGTGATCGGGCGGATGATACGCAATCCAAGGTCGAGGAGGATTTGCGCGCCGATTCCGTAGTTGCGGAGATCGGGCTTGAATCCGAGCCGCTCGTTCGCCTCAACCGTATCGACGCCCTGGTCCTGGAGCTCGTAGGCTTTCAGCTTGTTCAGAAGTCCGATGCCCCGGCCCTCCTGATCGAGATAGACGACGACGCCCTTTCCTTCCCTGGCGATCATCTTCATTGCGGTCTCGAGCTGCCAGCCGCAGTCACAGCGCAGCGAGTGAAAGACGTCGCCAGTGACACACTTCGAGTGCATCCGGACGAGAGCGCTCGCGGATTCGTCGACGATGCCCAATACGAGGGCGATGTGCTCGTGATTGTCGACGTCGTTGCGGTACCCGATCACGCGCCACACGCCGTCTTCCGTCGGCAGCCGGGCTTCCGCGACACGGTGCACCAGCCGCTCGGTCTGCAGCCGGTGGGCGACGAGCTGCGCGACGGTGATGAATGTGAGTCCATGCTCCGTCGCGAACCGCTCCAGCTCCGGCCTCCGCGCGCTCGTCCCGTCGCTGCTCAGTATCTCGCAGACAACACCGGCGGGCCCAAGCCCCGCCAGACGCGCAAGATCGACAGCGGCCTCGGTGTGGCCCACACGCTGGAGTACTCCGCCTTCACGGGCTCTCACCGGAGGCACGTGGCCGGGCCGGCGCAGATCGGATGGAACGGTCGCGGGGTCGACAGCCACGCGGATTGTCCTCGCGCGATCCTGCGCGCTCACACCGGTGGTGATTCCGAACCTCTCATCCGCATCGATGCTGATGGTGAACGCGGTCCGATACTCTTCGGTGTTGTCCTCGCTCTGCTGCGGCAGCTCGAGCTGATCGGCGCGCTCTCCCGTGAGCGCGAGACAGATCCAGCCGCCGGCGTTCCGAATCATGAAGTTGATCAGCTCGGGGGTGGCGAGCTCCGCCGCGCAGATGAGATCGCCTTCGTTCTCGCGATCCTCGTCGTCCGCGACGATGATCAATTTGCCCGCCCTGATGTCGGCTATCGCCTGCTCGACGGTTCCGAACTGCATGATCTCTAGTGCTCCAGCGAGAAGTCGGCCCCGGAGCCCAGTACCGCGCTCTCGCGCAGATAGGGTTCCAGCAGGCGACGCACATGCTTCGCGATGACGTCCGCCTCGACGTGAACGCGGCTGCCCGCGCGCAGTCCGCCAAGAGTAGTGTTACGCAAAGTGTAGTCGATGAGCGAAAGTTGCAATCCGCCCGGCCTGAGCTCGTTCACCGTCAGACTCACGCCGTCGATGGCCACCGAGCCGTGATGGACGAAGAGCGGCTCGACGGAAGCCGGAACTTCCACATCGACGAGCACCGCATCCCCTTTCTGCGCGCGCTCGGTAACGATCCCCACGCAGTCGACGTGACCCTGGACGATGTGACCGCCGAGTCTGTCGGTGGCGCGAAGAGCGCGCTCGAGATTCACGCGCACGCCCGTTTTCCAGTCGCCGATCGCGGTGCGCTCGAGGGTCGTGAGTACGGCGGCCGTGTCGAACCAGCCCTGACCGAAGTCACGGACGGTGAGGCAGACACCGTTGACGGAGATGCTCTCACCAGTCTCGACGTCGGTGAAAGAAGCACGGATGCGAAGCTCGCGTCCGGCCTCAGTCAGCCGCACACTTTCGATTTCTCCGACCTGCTCGATCAAACCGGTGAACATTCATACCTCGTGGAGCGCGTACACCGTCATCACGTCTTCGCCAAATTCCGCGCGCTGTACAACGGGGAAGCTTTTCAGGTTACCGCCGAAATCTCCCGGCAGCCCCTCAAATGGGCTCAGCGCCTCGGAGCCAAGCTCGACGGGTGACTGAAAGATAATCATTCGGTCGACGAGGTCACTCCGGAGGAATTCCCGGGCGATGCGTGCCCCTCCCTCGACCATTAGATGGTGCACGTCGAACCCCCGCAGCGCCTCGAGCGCCGCCGCGAGATCCTCCGCCTCGAAAACATCTGCTCCAGCGTTGTGAAGGGCAGCCAGGCGGTTGACGGGCGGGTGGTGGGCGAAAATCACCGTCCCGGTCTCTTTCGCGGTGCGCACGAGAACGCTTTCAAGGGGCGTTTCGGCGTTCCTGTCGAAGATGACGCGCATTGGCGCTACCCGGGGCCGGACCGCCCCCCGAGCCGTGAGCTGGGGGTCATCGGCGCGCACGGTGCCGAGCCCGACCGCGATCGCATCCACGTTGGCGCGGAGGCGGTGGACCTCCGCGCGAGCGGTCGCCCCCGTGATCCAGCGCCGCTTGCCAGTGGGGTCGTTCATCCGCCCGTCAGCCGACAGCGCCAGCTTGAGGGTAACCCATGGCCGACTCGACCCTGAGGCGAACAGGAAGGCTGCGTTGAGCTCGCGCGCCGCGGCTGCCTCGACCCCGAAATCCACCTCCACACCGTGATCGGCGAGGTGTCGCGCTCCCCCGCCGGCGAGCGTCGTGGGCTCGGGCGTCGCGATGACAACGCGTTTCACTCGCGCCTCGAGAATTGCCTCTGCGCACGGAGGGGTCTTGCCGAAGTGATTGCAGGGCTCGAGCGTCACATAGAGTGTCGAGCCGCGCGCCCGCTCGCCGGCCGCGCGCAGCGCCGCTACTTCCGCGTGGGGCTCGCCTAAGCGGGGATGAAACCCTTCTCCGACTACGACACCGTCGCGAACGACAACAGCGCCGACCATTGGGTTCGGCGCTGTCTGACCCCACCCCTGCCGGGCGAGGGCGAGCGCGCGACGCATGTGCTCCGCGTCGCGCACGTCGTCAGAACCCGAATCGAGCTCCGACCGATCCGTAGATTCTGGAATCGGCTGCTTGCTTGCCACTGAAAGTATTGAAGGTGTTGATCTCGCCACCGGAAACCTGTCCAATTTCGCCGGTAAGCTTGAAAAGCAGAAGGTTCATGGACAAATCGGCAAAGACATTAGTGCGGGTCAACGTTTGTCCAATGCGTCTGGCTGCCGCGGCGGTAGTCCGAGTGTTGTTGAGCGGGTTACGCGACGCAAGATCCGCCTTAATATCCGCGCCAGACTCGTAGCGGTCTTGCCCGGCGCCAACGGCGACGCCAAAAAACAGCAGACTTTTGCTGGCGACGACGCGCCATGCATTCGTCTGGACCTTTAGGTCGCTGATCAGCAGACTGTCGGTTTCCGCGAGAGGACCAGGCGCTGTGGCAGTGATGTTGACCGTCGGCAGATCGCGCCGCAGGTAGGTTACCGATATACCCGGAACGAGCAGGGACTCCTGCAAGATTCCAACGCGCGCGCCGAACCCCAGCTTAAGGGAACCGTTTGGAACCCGGACTTGCACACCGCTGCCGTTGAACTCTGGTAGATACGAAGCGCTAACGAGCAGGTCTACCCCGCCGACATTGCTGATACCAAGAGGCAACCCCTTAAAGAGCCCCAGGGCCAGATCCGCGGTTGGGAGTCCGATTATCTGAGTCTTTGTATCGTAAGCACCGCGTTGGGCGGCACCTACGGTAATCGGAGCACTATTAACCTGCGGAAGGCTCCCTTGCACAATATTGCCGCGAAGTCCAACCGAGAAGTGTCCCAGACCTCCGAGAGTCCCACCCTGTCCCAAGATTGCGTTTCCTCCTGTGACCGAAACACCTAGCTGCGGCGCCATATAGTTGAACAAGTCAACCGCCTTCTGACACGCGTCCTGGATGTTGCCTGCTGGGCACGTTGCTACATCCTGTGCGGAGCCGTTCCGAGCAACCAACGCGATCGCTGCGAACAAAACGAACAAGCGAGCTTTCATCGGTTATTCCTCAAGAAAGTATGACTGTGCCCGTGCCGGGTTTGAGCGAGCCCATGACCCATCCGGGAACCTCCGCCAGGGAGGCCGCCGCCAGAACGCTTTCGACGTCCGACTGCGCGCAGATGACGACCATTCCTACACCCATGTTGAACGTTCGGTACATCTCCCGGGGGTCCACTCCCCCCGCATCCTTCAGTGCCCGGAATACGGTGGGCACTTCCCAGCTCGCTGTATCCACGACAGCGTCGAGCGACGGCGGAAGCGCGCGGTCGACGTTTCCGGGCAATCCCCCGCCCGTGATGTGCGCCATCGCATGAACGCTTTCGAGCACCGGCTTGAGCGCCGCCAGATACGACCGGTGCTCCGCGAGGAGAACTTCGGCGACCGTACCCTTGATACCGGGAAACGGGTCATCGAGCCGTAAGCGAAGTCGCTCCGCGACGATTTTCCTTGCCAGCGAATAGCCATTCGTATGCAGACCCGAGCTTGGAAGACCAACGAGCACATCCTCACGCCGCACGCGGTGTGGCCCAAGAATGCGATCTTCCTCCACATATCCGACGATGAAGCCGGCCAAATCGTAATCGGGAGGAGAGTATAGACCCGGCATTTCAGCTGTTTCCCCCCCGATAAGCGAGCAACCGTTTTCGCGGCACCCCGCGGCGACCCCCGCCACCACCGCTTCCACGACCGCCGGGTCGAGCTTTCCGAACGCCACATAGTCCAGGAAGAAGAGGGGCAGCGCCCCCTGGACGAGGATGTCGTTCACGCAGTGATTGACCAGGTCTCGTCCAATGGTGTCGTGCCGGTCCGCTTCGATCGCGACTTTGATCTTGGTGCCGACACCGTCGGCGCTGGCGACCATCACGGGTTTCCGGAGGCCCCCGGGCACGCGAAACATTCCGCCAAATCCGCCGAACGGGCCGACAGCTCCGGCGGTCAGTGTGGATTCCACCAGCTTCCTGATTCGATTCTTCGCCGCGTTCGAAGCTTCGAGATCGACTCCGGCGCTTCCGTAGCGAAGCGCGTCGTCCTTCACCCGGGAATCTCCTCCTCGAACGTGACGAGGCGACGCATCTCCCGCATGCGCTGATCGATTTCGGCGCGCGTGACGGTCATCAGTCGATCGATCGAGAACTGCTCCACCGCGAACGAGCCCATCACGGAGCCGTAGATCACCGCGCGGCGCATGTTCGCGTCGCTCATATCTCCGGTTGCAGCGAGGTAGCCGATAAATCCGCCCGCGAACGCATCCCCCGCCCCGGTTGGATCGAACACGTTCTCGAGAGGAAACGCGGGCGCGAAAAAGATCGAGCTCTCCGTGAACATGAATGCGCCGTGCTCGCCCTTTTTGATGATGACGTGGCGCGGGCCGCGCGCCATGATCCACTGCGCCGCCTGTACCAGGTTCGCCTTTTCGGTGAGCTGGCGAGCCTCGGAGTCGTTTAGCGTCATGAGATCGACATGCTTGAGCAGCTCGATGATGTCCGGGCGCCTGCTCTGGATCCAGAAGTTCATCGTATCGCATGCGATCAGCTTCGGCTTCTTGACCTGCTGGAGCACGTCCAGCTGCAGACGCGGGTCGATGTTCGCCAGAAAGAGGTACGGGCACGAGCGAAGCTTGTCGGGGATCTTTGGACTGAAGTGCGAGAACACCCCGAGATGAGTCTCGAGCGTCTCGGCCGAGTTGAGATCGTGGCGATAACGCCCGCGCCAGCGAAAGGACGTGCCTTCCGCCCGCTCGAGCCCGCTGAGGTCCACGCCGCGTTTTCTGAGCGGCTCCAGCTTCTCCATCGGATAGTCTGATCCGACCACACCGACTACGCTGACCTTCGTCAGGTGCCGCGCCGATGCCGCGAAAAAGGTCGCCGAGCCGCCGAGAACGTCCTCGGCCTTGCCGAAGGGTGTCTCGACGGAGTCCAGAGCGACGGAGCCAACAACCAGAACCGACATTCGTATGCTTTTTCCGCTTGAGAAATGATCAGGCCGCTAATGGTAACCGAACCGGCGCCTCCGGCAACTACATTCTTTCCGGCGTCGTGATGCCGAGAATCCGCAGTCCGTTGCGCAACACAATCTGTGCGCCACGCGCGAGAGCAAGCCTCGCCCGCGTGATGTCTTCGGCTTGCTCGAGCACATGGTGCTTATGATACCAGAGATGGGCGAGACGGGCTGTCTCCAGCAGGTAGGTGGCTATCCGGTGGGGCTCGAGCGTCTCAGCGGCCGACTCCACGAGCGCTGGAAAGTCGAGGAGTGCCTTGATGAGCTCCTGCTCTTCGGGCTCGCGAAGAACGTCGAACGGGACACCGTCGACTGGAAATGATTCGCGGTCGATCCCGCCGACGCGAAAGATCCCACACATTCGCGCGTGTGCCATCTGAATGTAGTAGACCGGATTCTCCTCGGACTGCGACGCTGCCAGGTCAACGTTGAAGATCAGCTGGGAATCGCTCTTCCTCATGAGGAAGAAGTAGCGCACCGCATCGCGGCCGACCTCGTTGACGAGGTCGCGCACGGTGACGTAGCTGCCGGCGCGCTTGGAGATCTTCACCTCTTCACCGCCCTTCATCACGGTCACCATCTGGTGAAGCACATATTCGGGGTAGTCTCCCGGACTACCCATCTCGAGCGCCTGGAGTCCGGCGCGGACGCGCGTCACGGTGCTGTGGTGATCGGCGCCCTGAACGTCGATGGCGCGGCGGAACCCGCGCTTCCACTTGGTGACATGGTAGGCGACATCCGGCACGAAATAGGTGTAGGTCCCGTCGCCCTTTCGCATCACGCGGTCCTTGTCGTCGCCAAACTCCGTCGTGCGAAGCCACAGGGCTCCCTCGTGCTCGTAAGTCCTCCCCGACCCGACGAGCTTTCCGACCGTTTCCTCCACCATGCCATCGGTGTAGAGCGAGGATTCGAGAAAATAGTGGTCGAAGCGAACTCCGAACGCCTGGAGATCGAGATCCTGTTCGTTTCTCAGCTCGCGAATCGCGAATTCACGGACTGAGAGTTTCTCGCCGTTCGCCTGGTAGCGCTGCGCGAGCTCGCGGATGTACTCGCCATGGTATCCGCCTTCCGGAATACGCGCCGGCTTTCCGCGCAGCTCGTCGAGGCGCGCCTCCACGCTCGCGGCCAGGTTGTCGATCTGTACACCGCGGTCGTTGTAATAGAACTCGCGGGTAACCTCCCATCCGGTCGCCTCGAGCAGTGTGGAGATCGCGTCGCCCAGCGCTGCCTGCCGTCCGTGACCGACATGCAGGGGCCCCGTTGGATTCGCGGAGACGAATTCGACGTTGACCACGCGTCCGCCGCCGACGTTGCTCTTTCCGTAACTCTCGTTGGCGACGATGATGTCGCGGAGGCCGGACGCGATCACACCGGTATCGAGCCAGAAGTTCATGAAGCCGGGGCCGGCGATTTCTATTCGCGACACGCCGGCCCTGCCCAGGTCCATGGCGCTTCGAAGCATCGTTGCCAGGTCGCTGGGTCTTTTTTTGAGCGGGCGCGCCAGAACCATCGCGATGTTCGTCGCCCAGTCTCCGTGCGACGAGTCACGTGGGCGCTCGAGCTCCGCCTCCACATCGTCAGGCGCGCCAAGACCGCGCGCCGCGCGAACAAGTTCGGCGCGGATCCTGTCTGCCGTACTCATGCGTCGTTCTTTGGCTTCTTCGCCGGTGTTGCGTCGGTTCCTGACTTGCTCTCGCGAGCTGCCTTGGTCACGGGCGCGGGCTTGACTTCGCCGCCCGACTTGGAGTCGGCCGCCCGCGACGCATCTGTCCCGCTGGCCGCCGCATCACCGGACTCTTTGCCGGTACCCGAACGCTCGCCCGAATCCTTGCTCGTCGCGCTCTCGGAGGTCGCGGCTTCGGAGCCCGCGACCGGTGCCTGTGCCTTCTTTCCGTCTTTCCCGTAGTCGGTGATGTAGAAGCCCGAGCCCTTGAATACGAGTCCCCCTCCAGCTGACATCTGTCGCTCGCCCGTCTCGCCACACGCCGGACAGCGAACCTCGGCAGCCGCCGCGCCGATGGAGCGATAGAATTTTTCGAAGTCGTGGCCCTTCGGGCAACGAAACTCGTATGTGGGCATGTTGATTCGGGAGAGAACTGCCGCGACAGTCGAAAGCTACGCGGTCCGCGAGAGTGACTCAAGCGTTCGACGCACTCGGTAGCGGGTCAATTTGCTTGGTCAGGCTTCGTCTCCGCTCCAAGGGCTCTTGCGGAGGTGGACAGCCTAAATAGAAGAAGTCAACCAAGAACGACACGGATGCGAGACGACAGAAGCAGAGCTTCGAGTTGCGAGAACAATAAAACCAGTCAAGCCATGAAATCCGTCACGCTGCACGATCGTGCGGAGGCCTATCTCACAACTGACCATTTTGTCGCGCGGAGGTTCCGAATCCCACGCCAACGTTGGACACAAGTGTCACTCTCGCAACTCTCGGCC
>CAYMKQ010000040.1:0-18970 GCA_964391175.1 uncultured Gemmatimonadaceae bacterium
AGTAGACGGGCGACGAACTGTAACTACCACTGAAGAACGACAAGCTGGGAGCTGGCAGCGTTCAGCGGTCAGCTGCTAGCCTCACGACGTCGGGACAGTTCTAACGCTCGTCCGGGCACCGGCAACTGTAACTCGGCGATGAATGCTTGCGACAGCGACGCGCACTGGTCTGCGGTTCGAACAAGAACTTCCGCTGGAACGAGAGCCCGCTCTTCCTGCTCAGCAAAATCGACGAGATCGGGCGCGCGGAAAGAACCGCCGCCGGTCAGGTAATGCCGAGCATCCGGGCCAGGGATTTCAACTTCACGTCGCTGTCTGACGCCGTGTAAGCGCTAGCCACGGCGTCAGGCTCCTGGAGGTTTTCTCCGGGCAGCGTTTCTCTAGAGCCGCTGCTCCGGCTCTATGTCGCGGCGCGCGTTTCGCCACGGCACCGTAGGCTCTGAGATCTTCTCCACTATGCGACCGACCTCGCGGTCGCTCGCCGCCAGGTTGTTGCGCGCCAGGTCGGCCTGCGCGACGATCCCCACGCAGCACCCCTCGCCGTCAATGACCGGAACGCGCCTGACCTGCTTCTCGGTCATTATCCGCTCAACTTCCTCGACATCGTCATCCGCCTTGCAGCAGCTCGGTGACGGCGACATGACGTCGTTCACCTTCGAGTCGGGAGTCTTCCCCTTGGCCACTCCGCGAACCGCTATGTCGCGGTCAGTTATCACGCCCACCACTCGCTTCCGGTCTCCGCCCTCGACGACGGGGATGCACCCGCAGTCGCAGTCCGCCATCAGCCGCGCCGCGCGTTGAAGCGTATCGTCGGGCGTGCAGCACTGGGGATCCCGGCTCATGATTTCTCGTACCTGCATTATTCCTCCTCTGAGTACGCGAAGCAGCTTGCATGGAGCTTGCCAGGCGCCAGCCCGCTGATCATGACTCCTTTTATCCTGACCGTCTCACCCAATCATCTGCGCGCACTCGCGGGCCCCGGTGCGGGCGCCCCCGCCGGAGCCACTGTACTCACCGGCGCGTCCCAGACGGCACGCCACACTCCGTCGCTCTCCCTCCGCCAGAGGACGACGAAGTTGCCCCGGTCCTCGAACGACGGCATCGGTGACCCCGTGCCCGCCGTGAACTTGAGCGTGTAGGTTCCGCGCTCGACCGCGAGTGAATCGGCCGCAACCACGTCCGCCGAGTTGAAGTCGAACTCCCACTTGCCCCACTTTACCGCGTTCGTCCAGAAGGCTCTGATCGAATCCCGGCCTACGAGCGGAGCCATGTTGGGCGGCATCTGCTGCGCGTCTTCGGCGAAGATCGTCGCCAGCGAGTCGATCTGTCCCGCGGCGTACCACGCCTCGGCTTTGGCATTGTTAGACTCGATCGTGCGCCGCACGGCTGCAGTGTCCGTGCGACTCTCCGCCCGGCAACCGACGATCCCGGCGGCGAGTACGAGCCCAACCAAGAAGCGATGCATAGACCCACCCTCATGTTGAATGTGTACGCGTACGCCCTGCCACCAATCATGCGGCAAGGATTTTACATGTATGACATCCAGGGCCGCTCCCTATCGCACTCCGAAAGTGAGCGTCGCCCATTTGGACTCGTAGTCGATCGTCGTGTCCGCGGCAGCCCGTTCCATGTGGATGAATTTGACGTACCAGACGCCGCGCGAGGCGATCCGGATGCGAGCCACCCCATCGCTGTTCGTGCGGACCGACCGCTGCGCGATGCGCCCGCCACCCGACGTGCGTCCGCCCGAGAGAACCACCTGGTTGGCTACCGGCGAGCCTTCGACCACGGCCCGAACCCGCAGCGTGCCGCCCGGCTTCAGAGCATAGGGATTATCCAGCGGGACAAGCTCGGCCGGATAGCCGAGCTCCGCGCCGTATCCACGTGTTCGCGTGGAGCCGACCTGCACGAGCGCCTTCACGTGCTTCGAGTAGCGCTCCCGCGCGGGACGGTCGAGCTCCCCGCTCTTCCTGCGCGCCGCGAGGACGTCGGGAATACCGTCACTCGCCAGGTACGTGTTGAAGTCCTTCGCCTCCAGCGCGATCTCGCGCGGGCGAAGGGAAGCGCCGATGAGATAGGTGCCGCTCTCGCCCACGCGCACAGTGACGATGCTCGTATCACCTGTCTCGGCCCAGCCGGCGACATCCAGCGGCGTCGTCACGCCAGCTGCGGTGACTATCGAAAGTTCTCGCAGCCGGTCCTTCGTGACGGCGTTCTCGCTCTTGCTGAACGTCCCGTTGAGGACCTGGAGGCGAACCGTGCCATCGGGAGGAACGAAGTAGCTCTCGGCGCGGAGGAAGAGGTCGTGCGCGGCGAGCGTGCCTGCCGTAACCAGCAGCATCAGCGTCGGGACGAGAAGTCGCCGTGTCATTCTATCTCCGTGAGTTTTGGCGGTGTACGAAGCGACTGGATACGCAGCTATCGGGACTACGCCAATTATACGGCTCGAACTCAACAAAAACGACCGGTAGGGATTCGCGCCATATCCTCCCCCGATTACGAGCCGCTCAAGGCGCGATATACGGACCAGGCGCTGGCAGTGATGCGCGCGGGAGAGGGCCACGGAGAGGGGGTCGTCCGGGTGTGCGAGCGGTGCGGGCCGAGGCCGGAGCGTGATGCGGATTTCTGCTCGAAGTGCGGGGCGGTGCTCCTGAGCTGACCGGGGACGGCCCCCTGAGGAGCTAGCCGGTCTCCGGGCCGGAAGATACGATAGCGGTCGCGTCCGTCGCACATTGCGGCGCTCGGTCTCTTTCATCGGAGCCTTCCATGGTTCGCTCTCCCGTCCCGGTGAGGCTTGCACGGCTCGCCGCCGCTCTCTCGCTCCTCGCGGCGACCCCCGGGCTGCTGCGCGCCCAGGAACGCCGTGTCGACTCGCTCTTCTCCGTCGACAAATACCTCGAGTACGAGCAGGTCTCGGCGCCGCAGCTCTCGCCGGACGGCACGCGCATCGTCTACGCGCGCTCCCAGGTGAACCGTCTCACCGACCGGTGGGAGAGCGCGCTCTGGATCATGAACGCCGACGGGTTGCGGCAGCGGTTTCTCACCAAGGGGAGCGCCGCGCGGTGGTCCCCCGACGGGACGCGGCTCGCGTACCTGGCCGAAGGGGAACCGCGCGGCACCCAGCTCTTCGTGCGCTACATGGACGCCGAGGGTGCGACCTCGCAGGTGACGCGGGTGCTCGAGCCGATCGGCGACATTCGCTGGTCGCCCGACGGGAGGTCGCTCGCCTTCAGCATGTTCGTTCCCGAGACGCAGAGCTGGAAGATCGACATGCCACCCGCGCCGGAGGGGGCTACGTGGATGGCGGCGCCCAAGCACATCACGACGCTGCACTATCGACAGGACCGACGCGGCTTCAACCGTCCGGGAAGCCTGCACCTGTTCGTGGTGCCGGCGGAGGGAGGCACGCCGCGGCAGCTCACGCGCGGACCCGGCCATGTCGGCTTCCGATTCGACGGGCAGGAGGTGGGCGTAGGCTACGACTGGAGCCCGGATGGCCGGGCGATCGTGGTGGAGGGGATGCTCGACTCCACGGCGGACATGAACTACCGCAACTCGCATATCTATCTCGTGCGGGTCGCGAACGGCGCCATCGCGCGGCTCACGGCGCAGAACGGGGTCTGGGGGAATCCGATCGTCTCCCCCGACGGCCGCCGCATCGCCTACGTCGGCTCCCCGGCCAGCCGCGCGAGCTACCAGGCCCGCGCCCTCCGGCTGATGAACCTCGACGGGAGCGGGGCACGGAAGATCTCCGGCTCACTCGACGATGATCCGGCGAACCTCGAGTGGGCGCCCGACGGCTCCGGCGTGTACGCCACCGTCGGGCAGCGGGGGACGGCCAACCTCTGGTTCGTGAGCGCGTCGGGAGGAGAGCCTCGGGCGGTGACGCGCGGCACGCATATGCTGACCACGACGAGCTTCGGCGGCCGCGTCGCCACGGGAACCAGGGCGAGCTTCCACCAACCGAACGACGTGGTGCGGGTGGACCTGCGCACCGGAGCGATCACCCAGCTCACGCGCGTGAACGAGGATCTGCTGTCGCGTGTTCCCCTGGGGGAGGTGGAGGAGGTGCGCTACACCTCCAGCGGCAACACCGGGATCCAGGGATGGCTGGTCAAGCCGCCGGGGTTCGACCCGTCGAAGCGCTACCCCCTCATCCTGGAGATTCACGGCGGACCGCACTCGATGTACACGGTGTCGTTCAGCCCGATGTACCAGCACTTCGCGGCGAACGGCTATCTCGTGCTGTACACAAACCCGCGCGGGTCCACCGGCTACGGGTCGCCCTTCGGGAATGCGATCGAGCGCGCCTATCCGAGCGTGGACTACGACGACTTGATGGCGGGCGTGGACGCAGTCGTCGCGAGGGGGATCGTGGACACGACGCGCATGTATGTCGGCGGATGCTCGGGCGGCGGGGTGCTCTCGAGCTGGGTGATCGGTCACACGAACCGATTCGCGGCGGCGGCCGTGCGGTGCCCGGTGATCAACTGGATGAGCTTCGCGGGACAGACCGACGTCCCCTTCTTCACCTACAACTTCTTTGACAAGCCGTTCTGGGAAGATCCCGCCCCGTGGCTGAGCCAGTCGTCGCTGATGCACGTGGGGAAGGTCACGACCCCGACGCTTGTCATGACCGGCGAGCTCGACCTGCGCACCCCGATGCCGCAGAGCGAGGAGTACTACGCGGCCCTCAAGATGCGCGGCATCGCCACGGAGCTGCTCCGCTTCGAGGGAGAGTACCACGGGACGAGCTCGCGCCCGACGAACTGGATGCGCACGCAGCTCTACATGCTGAGCTGGTACGGGAGGTGGGCGAGGGAGAACGGGAAGGCGGTGCCGCGAACGGCCGCCAACTGATCGTCGCCTCGCGGTACGCGACGGGACTGACGGCTGGCGGCTCCCTGCTGCCGGCCGTCAGCGCACCCGGTCCGGCGGATCAACGGCGACCTCGGACACGCAAATGCGGAGGGGAAGCGCCGAGAAGTGCTCAATGAGATCCTTCAGCAGCGCATCGGAGACGCGCTCCCGCCCGCCTTGAGCGGCCAGCCAAGCGTCATCGCCTGGGCTTGAGCAGCAGATCCTGGAAGTCGAAGCTGAAATCGGTCGCCGGTGACGCCGCCTGCATCTTTATCTGGTCGATCGTCCCGTCCGGATTCAGAGCAAACGTGACGAACGCATCTCCTCTCAACGCCTCTCCACTCTGCTCGCGCCCCCTCCACTTCGCCAGAAAAGTGTCGTATTGCCAGTGCGAGAGATCGCCAGTTAGCCCCGGCGTGTGCGAAAAGCGCATCACCAGTTTTCCATTCTCCAGACTGACACTGACGTCTCCGTACCAGGGATCGGTGTAGACTCCCGCGTACTTCGCCAGTGGCAGCGACGGTCCTGCTGTCGAGTCGCGCTTCGCCGCCGCTGTTTTCACTGCCGTAGCAACTGAAGCAAGTGCAGCCTGTCTGAGCTTGCTGTAAATCGGAACGTAGTCGATCGGCGGGGTCACACCGAGATAGTAGTCAAGGATTCGGTTGGTGATGGAGTTGTACGCCGAGCCCACTTCCTGATTGGTGAGGACCGCGACACCAAGCCGCAGATCGGGAATCAGCGCGACCTTGGACACATAGCCCTCGTCGCCCCCTGTATGCCACACCAGCTTCTTTCCCCGATAGTCGCTGATGAAGAATCCAAGACCATACCCGTTGAAGTTTGCGCGAAGCGCCGCGAGGTCCGGTGGAGGATCGTTGATAGGGATCGGCGTGACAATGCTCCACAACTGACGGGTCGTTCTCGGACTGAAGAGTCTCGAGCCATCGGCCACGCGACCCGAGTCGAGCTGGACGATCAGCCACTTGGTGATGTCTTCCGCGCCCGTGTTGATTCCGCCCGCCGCGTTCGTATTGTCGCTTGTAAACGCCGGTACCCGGCGCACTCTTCCTTCCACGCGGGAGTGCGGCTGGGCGACGTTGTCCCCCGCGCCAGTGTCGGAGTGGCGAACGTCGCTGTGCGTCATTCCGAGTCTGGCGAGAATTCTGGAGCGAACGAAATCCTCCCACGACTGGCCGGAAACCGCTTCGATCAGCTCGCCGGCGACGACATACAGGACGTTGTCGTAGGCGTACGCCGTCCGGAACGACGTCGCGGGCTTGATGAAGCGAAGCCGCCGCACGATCTCCTTCCGGTCATAGGTGGAAGGCGGCCACCACAGCAGATCGCCGGCGCCCAGGCCGAGCCCGCTACGGTGGACAAGCAGATCGCGCACCGTGAGCTCTCGGGTGACGAATGGGTCATAGAGCGCAAAGCCAGGCATGTAGCTGACGACGGGCGCGTCCCATTCGAGTTTTCCGTCCTCAACCAACAGCGCGAGCGCGGTGGCCGTGAATGCCTTGCTGTTGGAAGCGATGGCGAATCTCGTGCGCTCGTCGACCCGGTCGGGCTTTCCGAGCTCTTTCACGCCGTAGCCCTTCGCCAGAACGACCTTTCCGTCCTTGACGATCGCCACCGCGATCCCCGGAATCTCGAACGCCGTCATCACCTGAGCGACGTACTGATCGATGTCTGGCGGAGGCCCGGGCGTCTGGGCCGGCAGCAGGCTCGCGAAGAGAAAGAGCGCTGAGGAGATCACGTACCGGTGGCGCATGATGAGCTCGGGGTCAGGGATGGAAAACTTCGCTCACGCTGGCGGACGCCTGCCGCGCGGACGGTATACTGCTCTGGTATTCCGCGGGAGGCAAGAGCAGCGTTTGTAGACCGGCGGCGCGCTACCGCTTCCGCCCGTCCCGCCTCTTCCTGAGGCCCGCTCCCGGGTCGTATTCGCCCCACGCCCTGGAACATCGGCGAGCTCTATGGCCAAAGCTACTTCTGCGATCCGCGCGGGAAGGTCGTAGCCGAAGCTGCGCGCGACCGTGATCAGCTGATCACGGCGGAGCTCGATCTCGACAAGATTCGCGAGGTGCGAAACGTGTGGCAGTTCTATCGGGACCGGAGGCCGGAGACGTACGGGGGCCTGTGCAAGCTGTAGCTCTCATACCGCCGTACGCGGCAACTCGAGGGATCTGTTACGGATGAGTGGGCGTGTTGAGTTCTGGGACCTGACGGGCTAGAGGGGAAATGAAGTTTTGGGGCCGCTCGGCCGTCGTGTTGTTTAGCCGTGGGATGCCGCGTCTGTAAAACCTACCAGGTGCCCCGCTCGCCTACCGTCGTGATGACCCTGGCGAGGCGTTCGGCTGCGTTCCGCCAGTTGGTCTGCACGGCGCGTTGCGCGCCCTCGGGGTTTCCCACCTCGAGCTCGTGGATGATGGCGTCGTGCTCGGCCGCAGATGTGGCCACCTCGCTCACAAGCATGCTGGTGTAGATCCGCCCATATCGCTCGGCCTGCGGCTTGACAGCACTGTGCAGAGAAAGGAGGCGCGGGCCGGCCCCCACCTCGACGTAGCGCTGGTGAAACGCGTCGTCGAGGTCGTGCAGCCGATCGGAATCGGGGAGGCGGACAGCGGCCGCCGAGCGGAACTCGGCGTTGGTGTGGCGCATATCGCGCGCCATTACGCGTCGCAGCTCCCTCGGTTTCGTGGCGGCCTCTCGTGCCGCTAGCCCCTCGATCTGTGCGACGATCAGGTAGATCTCTCTCGCGTCTTCATTGGTCAGGGGTGCGACCGTCGCCCTCGCCAGTCGCGCGCCGGAGGTACCGACGATGTATCCCTCCTGGCGAAGACGCTCCAGCGCGGCGCGCACAGGTGTTCGACTTACGCCGGTAAACGCCGCAATCTCGCTCTCGATGAGTCGAGTGCCAGGGGCGAGCCGACCGCGCACGATGCGGTCGCGGAGCTGCTCGTAGACGCTGAGCGGCCTCTCTCCGCGCGCGATTGAGACAATCGATGATGCCGGCCGTGCCGGACTGGCCGGCACCCCCTTTAGCGCGTTGCGACGGGGCACGGATAATCTGGCATGCTGATTTGGGCCCGGCAGAGGGGACAGCTCATCAACGTGAAGAACGCGAGTGAAGGCACCTGCGATTCGGAGCCGGCCAGAAACATGATCACCGCTGCAGGCGCCGGCAACCGCATGTCCCGGTCTTGCGCGCGGAACGCCCACCGCGCAAATTGGCCGGCGTTGTATACACTCTTGTCGACTAAAAGTATGTCTTTTGTTGCCGTTAAGGAAGATGTCCTTTCGCGTAAACTTCCAAGCGTGCACATGATTCTCACACCATTGGGCCGCAGATGACTGCACACCGGCAACAATGGAGCGGCAATGGAGCGCGCAGGCACGCAGGGATGCGCGCGGCCATTCGCGTGACGCTCGTGCTCGCCGTGCTCTGCTCGTGCAACACCTTCGCGCAGACACTGCTCACTCCGGAACCGAAGCCAGCTCCGCCACCCGCCGGCTGGGCCAGGCTGATAGGTGTTTACGGCGGGGAAGACCATCTGCTGATTTCCGAGCGAGACGGGAAGCTCTACGCGACCGTGGAGTGGCTCTCGCCGTATGCGCTCCTTGAAAGCGCTCCGGACATGTTCGTGTGGCCGTATGCGGGGCTTTACGATGGCGCTCAGGTGAGTTTCACCCGTGACACGAGTGGTCGCGCCACCCAAGTCACGATCGGTGGCGTCGTTTTTCCACGCCGGCAAGTTGGTCCCGAGTCCGGCACGCAGCTTCGCATTACTCCGGTGCGACCGGTCGAGGAGCTGCACCGCGAAGCACTCGCGTCACAACCACCCGTCGAGCCACCCACTGGCCGCGCCCCCGACCTTGTGGAATTGACGAGGCTCGACCCCACCATCAAGCTCGAGATTCGCTACGCGACCGCCAATAACTTTCTCGGGAGTCGAGTCTACAGCGAAGCGCGCGCTTTCATGCAACGCCCCGCCGCCGAGGCACTCGTACGCGCCAACGGTGAACTTCATAAATTCGGTTATGGCGTGCTAATCCACGACGCTTATCGTCCGTGGTACGTGACG
Organism: uncultured Gemmatimonadaceae bacterium; assembly: GCA_964391175.1. GTDB lineage: Bacteria > Gemmatimonadota > Gemmatimonadetes > Gemmatimonadales > Gemmatimonadaceae > UBA4720. Next base: position 8,946 of record CAYMKQ010000040.1, read on the forward strand.
AAGATATTCTGGGACGCAACTCCGGCGGGGAAAAAGTGGCTGGTCGCGAATCCCGCCCAAGGATCAAAGCACAACCGCGGCTGTGCAGTAGATCTCACGCTCTACGATCTCGGGACAGGGCAACCGGTCGAGATGGTTAGCACATACGACGAAAGCACCGACCGGGCGTATGCGGATTATCCGGGCGGCACATCGCTCCAGCGCTGGCACAGAGCGCTGCTGAGGTCGGTGATGGAGTCGGAGGGGTTCCTCGCCAATCCGCAGGAGTGGTGGCACTTCGACTATAAGGATTGGCAGCAATATCCAATCATGAACATCACGTTCGACAAAATCGGTACACGGAAAGACATCCACGACACGAGGGCCCAACCGTGATTCGGAAGAGTATCATGCGCTCCTTCTGCTGCGCCGCAACAATGGTCATCGGACTGGCCGGCGTATCGGCCGCGCAACCAGGTGCGTCGCTCGCCGATCGCATCCAGCGCATCGTTGACCGTCCGGAGTTCCGCCACGCGATTTTCGGCATCGAGTTCTACTCGCTGGATTCGGGCAAGCCGGTGTACACACTGAACGCCGACAAGCTCTTCGTCCCTGGCTCGACAACCAAGTTGTTGACCGAGGGGACCGCGCTCGAGCTGCTCGGGGCTGACTACAGATTCCATACTCGCGTCTACCGTACTGGACCTGTCGGTGCGGACGGAACACTCGACGGCGATCTGGTGCTTCTTGCGAGCGGCGACCCCAACCTTTCGGCGCGCGTTCGTCCTGACGGGACACTCGCCTTCGAGAACGAAGATCATGCGTACGGTGGCGACGTGAGTACGCGGGCAGTACCCGGTGATCCTCTTCAGGTGATACGAGATTTGGCGCGGCAGATCGCCGCGCGCGGAATAAAGCGAGTGCGCGGCAGAGTGCTGGTCGATGCCACGCTTTTCCCCAGTGGTGACCGGGAGCTGGGGACAGGTGTGGTGATCTCGCCGATAATGGTGAATGACAATCTCGTCGACATGATGATCGGTCCGGGCGCGTCCGTTGGCTCGCCGGCGGTGCTCACGGCTTCACCCACGACGTCGTACGTGCGATTCGTGAACCGTGCCACGACCCGAGCACCCGATTCCAGGCCGCGCATTCAGGTCGCATCCGATTCCGCCGGCCCGGACGGCTCGCGTATCGTCACCTTGACTGGAAGCATGCCCGCGAGGAAGCCAGCTATTCTCTATAGCTATGCGGTGCCGGATCCCCAGCGGTACGCAGAAGTCGTGTTGAGCGAAGCGCTACGAGATGCTGGAGTGCGAGTTGATCTGGTGACGCCGCAACAGAGCCGTGATGCCGTTCCCAGCTTCAAGTCTCTCGCAGCCTCCTACACTCCCGACCGCGTAGTAGCTGAACATGTCTCTCCCCCATTCAGGGAAGAGGTCAAAGTCACGCTCAAGGTGAGTCAGAACTTGCACGCGAGCATGACTCCTCGGATGCTCCGCGCGGTGCTGGCACCAAACGATACGGCGAAGACGGGATTCGACCTCGAGCACGACTTTCTTGCACGAGCGGGGCTCGACCTCACGGGTGCGCAACAGGCTGATGGAGCCGGTGGCAACGCACACTTCACCCCCCAGTTCGTGGTGAGCTATCTCGCGTACATGAGCCGGCAAAGGGATTCGGCCGATTTCCATAACGCCCTTCCGATCCTCGGCCGCGATGGGACACTCTGGAATATCCAACCCTCATCGCCGGCTGCCGGACACGTGCATGCCAAAACAGGAACGTACGCCGTATCCGATCCGCTCAACCACAGATTGTTCGTGACAGGTAAAGGCCTCGCCGGATACATGACCACCGTAGACGGCCGTCACCTAGCTTTCGCCATCTATGTCAACAACGTGTCGGTGTCGCTCGAGCCCAACGCGATTACCGTCGTGGTTGGCCAGGCGCTTGGCGAGATTGCCGCCGCAGCCTACGACGCGCGCTAACCCCGGTCATCGTGACGGCCCGGTGTTGGCTGCATCGTCGACGCGCCGAAAATCTCCGAATCCCGCAGTCCACATTCGGGAGGGCTGTCCCCGGTGGTTCAGATAGAATGTGACCATCCCCCATCCCATATATGGATTGCGCCAGGTGGAGCGGAACGTGTCGTAGTGCCAGTGCGTCAGGTCGCCGATGAACCGCGGGCGGCCGATACGCAGCGCAAGATAACTGCGAGTCATGGGTTACGGCGTCCTGTTTCTCGCTCTTGCGGACTCGAGAGCTTGACACTATAAACAGGCTGTGGCATAAACACCATACACTTTTGTATCCAATGGGGGTATGCAATGCGAGACATAGCGTCATGTCACTGGCGTACTGGGGGTGCCCTTCCCGCCGACAGGCGGAGGCTTCTGCGCCTGACTCGCGTCCCGCTCACACTCGTCCTGGTGAGCACAGTGCTGGGCGTCTCGCTTGCCGGCGCCCAGGAGGGTGTCGTGGCCGGTACGGTTGTGTCAGAGGCGTCTCAGCGTCCACTAGCGGGTGCGCAGGTCATTGTCCCCGGCCAGCCGGGCAAGGTTGCGGTAACCGACGCGTCCGGTCGCTTCCGGATCGTTGGCCTCACCGGCGGGGCCGGCTCGGAGGTGACGCTCACTGCCCGGATGATCGGTTACAGAGCGGGTGCGCAGACTGCACGACTTGGGTCTACTGACGTCAAGTTTGCCCTCGGCGAGCGACTCATCGAGCTGGACCAGGTAGTCGTCACCGGCACGGTTGGAGGCCAGCAACAGCGCGCTCTCGGCAACTCCATCGCGAAGATCAATGCCTCGGAGGTGTTGGCGACCGCACCCGTGCCGAACGTGCAGGCCCTCATCAATGGTCGGGCACCGGGAGTGGTCGTGATGCCCGGGACCGGAATGGTCGGCAGCGGGTCGAAGATCCGCATTCGCGGCACGTCTACTTTCTCTCTCAGCGGTGACCCGCTCATCTACGTAGATGGCGTTCGCGTCAACAACGAGACAGCCAGCGGCATGTCCGTCCAGGCGTTTGGGTCGGGTGTCATCTCCCGCCTCAACGATTTCAATCCAGACGAGATCGAGAGCGTGGAGATCCTCAAGGGTCCTGCAGCAGCAACGCTCTACGGAACCGAGGCGGCGCGAGGGGTGATCAATATCATCACCAAAAAGGGCTCGGCAACCGGCACGCGCTACAGCTTCACCCTCAAACAGGGAACGAATTATTTCCAGAATGCGCTCGGGCGCACTCCAACGAACTACTGGCGTGACCCGTCGGGGCAGATCCAATCCGTGAACGTCATTGCAACGGAGAACGCGCGTGGGACGCCGGTGTATCGCATGGGCAAGACCGGCAATTATTCGGCGGACATAAGCGGCGGCGCCGGGGTGGTGCGCTACTATGCATCCGCTGGCGTAATCGGCGACGAGGGTGCCGATCCGACCAACGCCCGGCACCAGTTCAACGCTCGCACCAACTTGCAGATCACGCCGGGAACGAAGTTCGACCTGGCCACCAGCCTCGGGTATATCCAGGGCCGGACCCAACTGAGCTGCGAGGCCGGGTGCGGTGGCGCTACTTGGGGCTCCTTCTACTCCAATCCCGCAAATCTGGCCATCAATTGCCCGCCGGACGCGGAAATCGGCTGTGGATGGGGACGCGGGTTCCAGAGCTCGCCGCCTGAGTCCGACCGCGCGATGCAAGACTTTCAGGGACTCAATCGCTTCACCGGCAGCGCCACGATGAACTTCACCCCCTTCTCATGGATGAAGCACCGGCTGGTCGCGGGAACCGATTTCACTCAGGAAAAGAACGAGGAGTTCCTCCCGTACCTCACCAACGACACTCTCCGCTATTTCTGGGGGCAGTACGCCAGCGGCTACAAGTACCAGAATCGGCGGGAGATAGTTTTCAACACATACGACTACACCGGCACCGCAAAGTTCGACCTGACATCGAGGCTCAACTCGGCGACGTCGTTCGGGGTCCAGTACTACACGAAGCACCTTTCGTCGATCACCGCTGAAGGTGATTTCTTTCCCGCGCCGGGGCTGGAGACGATTTCATCGGCCGCCACCAAGTCAGTTACATCCGACGGTTTTCTGGACAACAACACGCTCGGGTTTTACGGACAGGAACAGTTCAGTTGGCAGGATCGGCTCTTCCTTACCGGGGCAGTACGCATCGATAACAACAGCTCCTTCGGCAAGGACGTGAAGTGGGTGAAATACCCGAAAGCTAGCCTCTCGTGGGTGTTGAACGAGGAGCCGTTCTTCAAGGCTCATTCGCCGTCATTCATCAACACCTTCAAGGTCCGAACGGCGTACGGCCAGTCAGGTCAGCAGCCCGACATTTTCACGGCGTTGCGTACCTACAGCCCGGTGGCGGGCCCGAACGGCACGCCAGCGCTTACACCGGGGACCCTCGGCAACCCCAACCTGGGCCCTGAGCGCGGTGTCGAGACGGAGCTTGGCTTCGATGCCGGCCTCCTCAACGACAGGCTTGGTCTCGATTTCACCTATTATCACAAGGTTACAAAGGACGCCATACTGCTCCGCGGCGTCGCCCCCTCCACTGGATTCGGTGGCAGCAGCCAGTACGTGAATGCCGGGCAGATATTGAACAAAGGAATCGAGGCGCTGTTCAAGGCGCAGCTCATCGCAGCGGAAAAGTACGGGTGGGACATGAGCCTCAACCTCGCGACCAACAGCGGCAAGGTGCAGAAGTTGAGCGGTACTGATACCACGATCGTGCAGGGAAGCGTACAGCAGCGAATCGGCTACGCAGCGACTTCCTGGTTCCGCGAGCGGGTGGTGAGCGCACAATACGACCCCGTTACCAAGCGGGCGATAAACGTGATGTGCGACGATGCAAAGGGCGGGGCCACCCCATGCTTTAACCCGAACGGCCTCATCGTCGCGCCTCGCGTCTACCTTGGTCGCACCATCCCGTCGCTCGAGGGGTCGGTCGGGTCCAACATCCGCTTTCTCGGCAGCTTCCGCCTCAACACCATGGTCGACTTCAAGAGCGGATTCAAGAAGTTCGACAATAACTATCGGATCCGTTGCCAGATCTTCCGCACCTGCCTCGAGAACCTCGAGCCGCAGAACTACGATCCGAAGCTAATCGCCCAGATGCAGACCAATGGGACCCTGGTGGACTTCGTAATCACCGACGCAAAGTTCGCCAAGCTGCGCGAGGTTTCCCTCTCGTACGATGCACCGGCCGCTTACTCCCGCTTTGTCGGGGCGCGATCGGCGTCACTCGGCATAGCCGGACGCAACCTGCACACCTGGACCAATTACACGGGGTTGGACCCGGAAGCGTTCTTTCTGGGCGGCACACCCATCTTCGTCGATCAGGCCGAGCTTCCACAGCTCACCTCCATCGTATTCACCGTACACCTGACATATTGAGGACCTCGACCATGCATCGGAAAAATATTGGCAGGAGCTTTTCCCAGATGGACGGCCGCTGGCTTCTCGTTGCGTCAGTCGCGGTCGCCAGTCTCTTGGCCTGCAGCACGCAGGATCTGCTCGATGTCAAAGCGGCTGACAGGGTTCCCGCATCGACGCTGGATAACCCGGCGCAGGCGGCATTGATGGTCAACAGCACCGTCGGCGACTTCGAGTGTGCGTTCGGATCGTATGTGGTGGTCGAGGGAATCATCTCCGACGAGCTTGGGGATGCGCAGCTCGGTGCTGCCGCGTGGCCCTACGACCGCCGCGACGCAAACACCCAGCCGGGCGGCTCATACGGCACGAGTAGCTGCACCAGCAATCAGACTCCCGGCATTTACCAGCCGCTGTCGACTGCCCGCTGGTCGGCGGACAACGCGCTGACCAAGCTGCAGGGATGGACTGACCAACAAGTGCCCGGCCGCGACGGTCTGATTGCGAGGGCCGCCCTCTACGCCGGCTTCGGCTACTCTCTGCTGGGAATGTCGATGTGTGAGGCGGCTTTCGACCTCGGCAAGCCGATCGATCAACAGCAGATGTTCGCGGAGGCCGAGAAGCGATTCACAGTCGCCATCGACGAGGGGACGAAGGCGGGAGCTTCCGAAATCGTCAACGCAGGGCTGGTTGGACGGGCGCGTGTGCGGTTGTATCAGGGTAACAAAACAGGGGCTGCCGCCGATGCGCAACGTGTGCCGGAAGGATTTGTCTTCAGTGCGAGCGCGGGCGCGGGCGACAACCGCCGTTACAACCGCGTCTTCGCGGCCACTACACAGTTCGGGTTCTACACCGTCGAGGCGCAATCCCGTGGGCTCACCACGGGTGGCGTGCCCGATCCACGTGCGGCCTCGACCAGAATGAGCACACGCGCCGCTGACGCGAAGTCGCAGATCTGGGCGCCCGACAAGTACACGTCCGACGCCACGCCAATTCCGATCGCGCGGTACGAGGAGGCGCAGCTCATCCTCGCCGAGGTACTTGGCGGTGCTTCCGCGGTAAACATCATCAATGGTCTGAGAGACGCGTACAGCCTGCCGCATTACACCGGTGCTACCGACGACGCCTCGATCATGCAGCTCATCGCGGACGAACGTCGTACGGCTCTCTTCGCCGAAGGCTTCCGCAACTACGACATCCAGCGCTTCAACTTACCGCTGAGCCCTGCTGCCGGAGTACCGTACCCTGATAAAGGCGGTACGTACGGCAACACGACCTGCCTGCCGCTTCCGGACGTCGAGCGGTTCAACAATCCGAACGTGTGAGGCGGCACAGAGTGAAAGATTGAGAGGCGTTACCATCCGGCGCGTGGCGACGCAGGCGGAATACGACGACTGCGTGCAGATACAGTATGAGACGTGGGGCGCCGGATTCACGGAGGTCGTCCCCGCCGCCATCCTTCGCGTCTCGCAGAACATCGGGGGCGTGACAGCCGGCGCATTCAATTCTTCCGGCCAACTGCTTGGCTTCGTCTTCGGAATGACCGGCGTGCAGGATGGGATCCCCGTGCACTGGTCCGACCTTCTCGCCGTGCGCGCAGCAGCGAAAGATCAGGGACTGGGCCGCAGACTCAAGCTTTATCAGCGGGAGCTGCTCATCCCGCTCGGCGTCAGGATGATGTACTGGACGTACGACCCACTCGTCGCCAAGAATGCCCACCTCAACATCACGCGCCTCGGTGCAAAGCCGATAGAGTATGTGGCAAACATGTACGGTCAGAATACCCAGAGCGCGCTGCACGGCGCACTGGGCACGGATCGGTTCGTCGTCGTATGGGACTTGAACAATGAACCAGGCACTCTCATGGCACCGCATGCCGGTGACTCCATGTGTGCGCTGCTGCCGGTAGTGAATCAGCCGGAGCGGAAGAATGGCTCACTGGGAGTACCCAGAATCATCGACCTGCCGGACGCCCCTTTGGTCCGCATCGAAGTCCCTACCAATATTCAGCAGGTGATCGATGCCGACCCCGACGTGGCGCGCGAATGGCGCGCCACCACGCGTCGCGCTCTGATATGGTATCTCGATCGAGGTTATCGGGTCACAGCGTTCTTTCACAACAAGTCGGACGATCGCTGCTGCTATACGCTTGCCGCTCCAGCGGCATGACATCCTCCCGGCTTTCACCGGTGCTTGCGGGAACCAGACATTGATTCGAATCGAGGAGATCACACTTCGCGAGATTCGTCTTCCTCTCAGGGCGCCGTTTCGCATCTCGTCCAGAGTGTGCACCGAGCGACGCATCATGCTGCTGCAACTTCGCGATACGGATGGGTCGAGCGCGTGGAGCGAGTGCGTGGCCTGCGAGAATCCGAACTACAGCTCCGAAACCATCGCCACCGCGTGGCTCGTCATCGGAGAGTACGTGGCGTAGCGCGTGCTCGGTGCGAGCTTCGAGAGTCCGGGCGGGCAGGAGGCTCCCGGAGAGAAAGAGCGCTGCGGAGATCACGTACGGGGTCGCGCATGATGAGCTCGGGGTTAGGGATGGAAAACTTCGCTCACGCTGGCGGACGCCCGCCGCGCGGACGGTATACTGGGCCGGTATACCGCCGGAGGCAAGAGCAGCGTTTTGTGGCCCGGCGGCGCTACCGCTTCCGCCCGTCCCGCCTCTTCCTGAGGCCCGCTCCCGGGTCGTATTCGCCCCACGCCTGCCAGCTCCCGCGCTCGCCGTGCTGCGCGATGATCCGCGCCAGCCGCGCGGCGGCATTGTTCCAGTTCCTCTCCACTGCCCGCTGCGCAGCATCGGGATCGCCCTCGGCGATGCTCCGGGCTATCGCCTCGTGCTCCTTGACCGAGTTGGACAGCTCATCGAGCAGCACGCTGATGTACAGCCGTGAATACCTCTCGCTCTGTGGCTTGATCGCGCGATGCAGTGTGAGCAGGCGCGGACCCACCACGTCCTCGACGTAGGTGCGATGAAACTCGAGGTCCAGGTCGAACATGCGCGCGGCGTCACCCTTCTTTCGCGATTCGGCGGCAAGCTCGCGATTGAGGTCGCGCATACGGGCAACCAGCCTCTTCCTGCGGGCGGCGGGCAGCGCCGCTGCCGTCCGCGCCGCCAGTCCTTCAAGGTGGCCTACTATGAAATAGACTTCCTGCCCGTCGGCGAGCGTGAGGGGCGCCGCCACGAGGCGTCTCTCTCTCCCCTGACCGAAAGAGGAGACGAATCCCTCCTGCTCCAGCCTGTGCAAGGCGCTTCGCACGGGAGTTCTGCTTAGTCCCAGCCTCTCCGCGCTCGCGCGCTCGGAGATTCGCGACCCGGGAGATAGCTGACCCCAGACGATCGCTCCCCGAAGATTTCTATACGCGTGCGAAACGTTGTCCAGTCGTTCTGCCGCGTCAGTGCCTGACCTGTCGGAATGGCCGCGATGCCGCGCCGGCTTCCGGTTCCGTGGCGGGGCGGGTCGGTCCATGTGTAAACCATACGGCACCCCCGCTGGTCGCGCAACCATATGACTGCCGGCTGGCGCGTGTTGCGAGTTCTGGTCTACCATTGCGGTATACCAGATGTCATCCTATGTTGGGCCCTGTTCAGCTCAAGCGGCGCGGCAGGGTCATCCTTTTCTCCCCCGACAGCGTGGCAGACGATACCCGCTCTCATTCCAGACGCAGCGAATCCGCCGGCGTTCTCGACGAGGTCAATGGCGCCAGTGTACGCATCAGGCCCCTGGCGTCCCATGAGGATTACGACGCGTGCGTCGCACTGCAGCGAGAGGTGTGGGGATCCGAATACGACGAGGCCGTTCCGGCCTCCCTGCTGCAGGTCGTTACGTACGTCGGTGGACTCGTCCTGGGAGCCTTCAGCGGCGATGGGGAATTGCTCGGCTTCGTTTTCGGACTCACCGGAGTGAAAAACGAAGAGATCGTGCACTGGTCGCATGCTCTAGGTGTGCGCGAAGGAGCGCGGAACCTCGGGATCGGGCGTCTGTTGAAGGACTATCAGCGCGCCGAGCTGGCGCGCCTCGGCATTCGCAGCATGTATTGGACGTTCGATCCGCTGATCGCGAAAAACGCGCACTTCAATCTCAATCGCCTGGGCGCGAGCGTCGTCGAGTACGTCCCCGACATGTACGGTACGACCAAGAGTCCGCTCCATCATGGGCTCGCCACCGACCGGTTCGTGGTAGTCTGCTCCACTACCCCGACCGCCGCCAAGCCACGGCGATCGGCGCCGGACGGAAGTCCGAACACCCTGATACTTGCGGACACGACGCCTTCACCGGAGGTCCTTTTTCCCGGTGTAGCGCAGCTTCCGCGCGCGGTCTGGATCGAGGTTCCCACGGATTTCAATCAGGTGCTGGCGGCTTCACCCGCGACCGCCGCCGTGTGGCATTCGGCGATCCGCCGCCACTTCCAGTGGGCTCTCCGCAACCGCTACGCCGTCACCGGGCTGCATCGCGACCCTGTGACGTCCCGTTCCTTTTACACGCTCGAGCTGGAGCCGGCGACTCCATGACTTTCTACCGCTAGCCCCTTTCGAAGAAACCATGCTCGTCATCGATCGCATCACGCTTCGCGAGATCCGGCTCACACTGAAGGAGCCATTCCGCATCTCATCGGGACTGGTGCAGGAGCGCCGCATTGCGCTGCTCGAGCTGA
>CAYMKQ010000041.1:0-18258 GCA_964391175.1 uncultured Gemmatimonadaceae bacterium
CTAGGTTGGCTGTCTGCTCTTTCGGCTAGCTTGGCGCGCGGGGACGCTCGACTCTCAGAACCCGCTGACACGCGCGCCGATGCCGACTTCGATTTCTTCGACCCGTTTCCGGACGCTCGCTTTACAAGATCCGGCCGAGTAGCGTCAGCACCCCGAGAACCAGGAGGACGGAGCCAACGAGCACGCGGAATGCGCCGACGGCGGCTCCCGCCCGGACGAGGTTGTCGCCGACGTTGGGAACCGATGCGAGTGCGCGAGACCCGAGCACGAGCCCTCCCAGAATCAGGAAAATCCCCACCAGGCTCAGGAGATTGAGCACTCCCAGAATTATCGCCACGATTCCGATGGCGACGTCGAAAGGCCGCAGCGAGGCAACGAATCGCGATGCCCTGCCCTGATTGAAGAAATCAGCGAGCAGCAGCATTCCCGCCAGAATCGCAATCACTGCTTTGATCATGGATCGACTCTCCTGTTGGCTGCTGAAAACAACCACCCTCGCCACTGAAAGTCCAACGATGTCAGAACGCGATGAGTTTCAGCGCCGCCACGAGCAGCACCGCCGACAGGAGCTGGCGCAAAACCGGCGTCGCAAGCCTCGTACTGCCGTGGCGTGAGCCGATCCATCCTCCGGCGAGCACGGCCAGGCCCCACAGCGGAATACTGTCCGGCACTTCAGCGATGCTCGACAGGTGTCCGAGCAGACCGGCAATCGAGTTCACCAGAATGAACACTGCCGCAACCGCCGAGGTGCGCCGCGTCTCCGCCCAGCCGACGATGAGAAGCAGCGGGCTCAGAAAGATTCCGCCACCCACACCGGTCATGCCTGAGAGGAACCCTATCGCCAGCCCCCAGATGAGCGCTGCGGCGAGAGGCGGGCTCCGGACCACGGCGTGTACGCTTCGCCGCGCCGAGTAGAACATCCACACCGCGGCGTATAACAGGACCACGCCGACGACGATCTTGTACCCCCGTGCCGGCAGCGTCATCGCGCCGCCGACAAATGCGGCGGGGATCGATGTCGCCGCGAACGGCCAGAAGAGATCCCAGGAAAACAATCCGGCGCGGTAGAACTTCACCGCCGCCACCGTTGCTACCAGAATGTTGAGGACGAGAGCCGTCGGCTTCATCACGTCCGGTGCCAGCCCGAAGAGCGCCATTACCGCCAGGTACGCGGACGCGCCGGCGTGGCCGACCGACGAGTAGAGCGCGGCGGCGGCGAAGAACAGCACGCCCATTGCCAGAGTCGCCGCGCTCGTCACGAGCTCATGGACTTATATTCAGTCCGTCTCACGCCACGAAACTACATGACCGACTTCGCCATCGACATAGAGGGCGTCACCAAGCGCTTCGCCGAGCACACGGCGGTGCGCGATTTGACGCTCCGCGTTCCAGCGGGAAGCGTGTACGGACTGCTCGGGCCCAACGGCGCCGGGAAGACGACCACGATCCGCATGATCCTCAACATCATCGCCCCCGACTCGGGAACGATTCGTATCTTCGGACGGCCGTCCAATGATCCAAAGATCACCGAACGCCTCGGCTATCTCCCCGAAGAGCGCGGCCTCTATCGGAAGATGCAGGTGAGAAACGTCCTCAAGTTCCTGGCGGAGCTGAAGGGAGTAGGGGGACGCGACGCCGAGCGGCGGATCGACGAGTGGATGGAGCGGCTGTCGCTCAAGACTCCGGAAAAGGACTGGGGGCTCGCCAAGGTCGACGAGCTCTCGCGCGGGATGCAGCAGAAGGTGCAATTCATCGGAACCCTTCTGCACGACCCCGACCTGGTCATACTGGACGAGCCCTTCAGCGGACTCGATCCGATCAACGCTCAGGCTCTCAAAGATACCGTCGTCGATCTCAAGCGGCGCGGCAAGACGGTAATCTTCAGCACGCACCTGATGGACAACGCGGAGCGGCTGTGCGATTCGGTGTGCATCATCGCGCGCGGAGAGAAAGTGCTCGATGGAACCGTCACCGGCGTGAAGAAAGAGCACGGTAGGCGAAATATCGCCCTGGCACTCGACGGGGGCGGAATGGAAGGCATTGCTTCCATTCTGCGCGACACCTCCCTGGTGAAGCGGGCCGACGACTCGAACCGCTTCTTCGAGATCGAGATGACGCCCGGCGCCGACCCGCAGGCACTACTTCGCCGCGTGATCGAGTCCGGCGCGGCCGTTCAGCGCTTCGAGATGATCCAGCCATCACTCCACCAGATCTTCCTGGAGAAGGTTAGCGGGACCGCTCCGGCAGGCGAACGTGCCGCGTGGGCACAGGTAGAAGAGGGAATGAGCGGGCATGGCTAAGCTCTGGGCGATCATCAAGCGCGAGTATCTCGAGCGCGTCAGATCGAAGTGGTTCCTCATCGCGACTTTCCTCGGGCCGATCTTCTTCGCCACGATCATCATCGTGCCGGCGTGGCTCTCCTCGCGGAGCAAGGCGACGAGCCAGGTCTACAACATCACGATCCTCGATGCCACCGGCACTGGCTTCGGACGGCATCTCGCCCTGGCGATCGCGGGTGACACCACGGACAAGACGAAGATCCCGGTCGTGCGCGTCGTCGCTCCGGCGGAGCTGACCCAGGCGGAAAGCCTGGCAACACGCGAGGTCATGCGAAAAGCGAAAGTCGGATATCTGGTCGTGAACCAGCAGACGGTCGCCGGCGAGGCCGCCCGGTATGCTGGGCGCAACGCGAGCTCCATCCCCGACATGGCGCAGATACGGAGCGCTCTACGCCAGACGATTCTCGCGTCGCGCCTCGAGAGCATCGGTATCGACAACTCGCGCACGAAGGAGCTGACCTTCATCCCCCTCAACTTCAGCACCGAGCGAATCACCGAGCGTGGACGGGGCGGCTCCGGCATGGCGAGCGTGATGTTCGGCTTCGCCATCGGCTTTCTCTTGTACATGACCATCATCATCTACGGCCAGACGATAATGAGCAGCGTCATCGAGGAGAAAACCAGCCGAGTCGCTGAAGTCGTGATGTCGAGCGTGCCGACCGACACCCTTCTGGCGGGCAAGGTACTTGGCGTGGGAGCGGTCGGCCTGACGCAGCAGATCCTCTGGGTGGCGACGACGTATGTCCTGCTCAAGCTGCGCGCGCCGATCATGGAGAAGCTCGGCGCGCCCGTAATGAGCTTCTCGTTGCCCGAGATCTCTCTCGGAGCGGCGATCCTCTTTCTCCTCTTCTTCCTGCTTGGCTTCATCTTCTACGCGTCGCTGTATGCCGCCGTCGGGTCCTCCGTGAACAGCGAGCAGGAAGCCAGACAGGCCGCGACTCCGCTCATGATCATGATCGTGTGCGCGGGCGTGTTCATTCAGCCGGTGTTGCTGAATCCGACGGGAACGACGGCACAGGTGCTGTCACTGGTGCCGATCACGTCGCCGATCATCATGCCCATACGCATGGCCGTGACGGGAGTGCCGCCGCTCGAGATGACCGCGAGTCTCGGCTTCCTGGTAATCGGTTGCGTCGCGGCTCTCTGGCTGGCGTCGCGCATCTATCGCGTCGGTCTGTTGATGTACGGCAAGCGGCCGACGATGCGCGAAATGGCGCGCTGGGTTTCATACTCGCGATAGCTTTTCGCTTCGTACAGATCTATGTAGGGGTCGAGGCTGGGTGTCCTCTTCGGCGGCTATGCGCTTACACGCTGCGAGCCCCGCAAACTGCGCGGGTCTCTTGCTACGCGCAACGCCGCCTGCGCGGACACCCAACCTCTCCCTACATAGATCTCTAAGTGCAAGCGCGCGCGTAGGAACCCGGCGCCGCACTTCCGCCGGCGGCGCCCAAAGTCCAAGCGAGCCAAACGCCACCACGATGCGTCGCAGCACGATGTAGTTGGCGCGTGCAAGCGAAAAGGATGCGCGAGGTCGTTGGCGGGGGTGGCCGACGAGTGAGCTACGCCGTTGGTCCGCGACAAGCTAGGCCGCCGGTCGAGTAGTACGTGCGAAACGGAGCCGCTCTTGGCGCGGCGGCGTAACTGCGCGCGTGTCTAGCTACGTACGGAATTCGAGAGGGAAGTCGGGAGGGTGTTGGCGCAGGCGGCTTGCAAAGCGAGCGACCAGAGGAGACCAGCGACGGAGCGCGGAGCGCGAAGTCGCGCGGGCGCCCACGAAGTGGGCAGGATGGCTCCGCGGGAGCGAGTGTAGCCGCCTAAGCCAATGCCCTCCCGACTGACCGCACGCCGAGATCGATTACGATCTAGAAAAAGCGCGCGGAGAACGCAGACCAGCTAAGCGGCGGTGCGGGCCTCGCAGTACTTCTCGAACGCGCGCGTGAGATCAGACGCGATCTCGTCGGCGGAGCGGCCCTCGATCTGATGGCGCTCCAGCATATACACGAGTCGCCCGTCCTTGAGCAGCGCGATCTGAGGCGAGCTCGGCCCATACCCCGTGAAATAGCTGCGCGCCCGCTGCACCGCCTCGACATCCTGCCCCGCGAACACCGTCGTGAGCGTGTCGGGCTTCACCTCGTGCTGAATCGCCTTGGCCACTGCCGGCCGCGCGTTGCGCGCCGCGCAGCCGCACACGGAGTTCACGACCACTAAGGTCGTGCCCTGCGCGTCCTTCAGCTTCGCATCCACTTCCTGTGCTGTCCGCATCTCGGACACGCCGAGCTGCGTGAGCTCCTGGCGCATCGGCGTCACATATCTTTCATCGTACATCTTCATCCCTCTGATTTGGTGTTGGCTGCTCCCGAAGTATAACCCGGGAGCGCTTCAGAACTCGTTCCGCTGCCTGCGCTCGATGAATGGCTGACCATCGGGCAGCGTCTGGGGCTCCACCTGCTTCACGGAATCCTTCAACACACGGCCGCGCACGAACTGGACCGTGGCCCCAAGGAGAAGCGCCCAGACGCAGACCGCGATCAATCGCCAGAACAGAACCCCCGTCGCCATCGGCTGCCAGTCGGAGAATTCCGCGCGCGCGGTTCCCCACGGCTCCCGGTGAAGCGCTATGAGCACGAGACTCATCGCCATCTCGCCCGTCGTCTCGAAGATCGCGAACAGCGGCGCGCGGTATGGCCATTCCCGGACCGGAAATCTTCCGAGATGGAGCGTCGCCATCCCGAGGAGGAAGAGCGTCCCCAGCACGAGCGCCGCGCCGAGGTAAGAGCTGGAGGATGTGCCGTGGGTGAGGACTACGGCGCGGAAGAGCCGGATCACCACACCCGTGATCAAAGCGAGCTCGACGGGCGATCGCGCGATCCTCGTGAAGGCCGCCGGCTCCTCCAGATCCCACTCGCTGGACCTGAATACGCGGCGCCTGTGCTCAGCGGGACGAGTGGTCATCTGGCCCCAATGTAATGAACAGATGAAAACCGTCCATAGACAGTCTCAGCGGCCTACTTGATCCAGTGCCCGATCCTGCCCCAGCGGATGTCGCTCAGCATCGGGAGAGGCCGGTCACTGTCGTCCGCATTGTAGGAGTAGTACACGAACAGCGGCCTGCCGCGCACATTCTCGCGCGGAACGAATCCCCAGTAGCGGCTGTCCTTCGAGTTGTAGCGACTGTCGCCCATCATGAAGAGACGGTTGGGCGGGACGACGATCGGGCCCCAGTCATCGTGAGTCGGCTGCGCGGGCGCGGCACCGAAGCGCGATGCCTTTAGACCGAGTGGCTTCTGCCAGTCGTAAAGTGGACTCACTTCATCTCCCGCGTCGGGAAAGGGAGGACCGGGTGTGCCATATCCCTGCCGCTGCGCGATCCCGTTCAGGTAGAGAACTCCCTTCCGCATGTGGAGCGTGTCGCCCGGCACCCCTACGAGTCGCTTCACCAGCGTCGGAGTGGGATCGTAGGGCTGGTCGATCTGGGGCGGCGACACGAATACGACCATGTGTCCCCGCTGCGGCTCACCGTAACCGGGAAGATTCGTGTTCGTGAACGGGACGTGCGGACCGTAGATGAGTTTGTTGACGAAGAGCCAGTCGCCGACGAGGAGCGAGGGGATCATGCTGCCTGAGGGGATGCGATACGCCTCGATGAGGAACGTTCGCAGGAAGAGGAAGATCGCCAGCGCGCCGGCGATCGACTTGGCGTTCTCCCACAGGCCGCGCGCGCGTGACCGCTGCGCAAAGGGGCGCGCCTTTTGAGCGCGCCCCCTGTCAGACGAAGTTGCCAAGGAGCTTATGGGTTGCGGAGGTGTTTGTTGACGAGCCGGGTCATCTCGAACATGGAGACCTGCCTGCTGCTGCCGAAGATGGGACGGAGGTTCTCGTCGGCGTTGATCATGCGGCGGTTCTTCGAATCCTGGAGACCCTTCCGCTTAATGTATTGCCAGAGTTTCTTGGTCACTTCGGTGCGCGGCAGCGGGCCTGAGCCGACAATGTTGGCGAGGTCACTGCTCGGCTGCATCGGCTTCATGAATGCGGCGTTGGGCGTGCGCTTCTTGCCTGATGATTTCCTGCGGCTGCTCTTGCGCCCACCCTTCTTCGCAGAGCCCTTTCTCGCCGACTTGCGGGAGGACGATTTGCGCGAAGACTTCCGGGACGAGGACTTCCTTTTTCCGCTCTTCTTCTTTGCCATCTTGTCTCCTGGTTTGGTGATCGGATGCGATTTGTTAGAGAGTGGAACGCTGTCCGTCAGCGGAGCAAAGTATAGTGCCCGTAGGCGAATGCAATAGGGAAAGCGAAGATTCTCCCTATGGAAAACACGAAATCCTAGAGGAGAAGCTTCATCATTCTGATGTCATAGGGGTCGGGCGAGTCGTCGTCGGCGGCGATCTCATGGTTCTGCTGAGGCGTCTCCAGGATGAGCGGGATCCCATCGCTGCGCCGGTCCTGCATCAGCCACTCGAACGGCTCCTTCCCTATCTGTCCGTCCCCTATGAGAACGTGCCGGTCCCGGTTGGAGCCGAGCTCCCCTGCGCTGTCGTTCAGGTGGAAGAAAGACGGTGGCTCGCCCGTTTTGCCCTCGAATTCGTCCAGCACACCGGTGAACGTCTTCCTGGACCTGATGTCGTAGCCCGAGGAGAAGAGATGACAGGTGTCGAGACCGTAACCGGTTCTCGCCCGGAGCGGCTTCGGAACGTGTGAGAGAATCTCTCCCACCTCTTCGGCCGTCTTCCCCATGGTCTTTCCCGCACCCGCGGTATTCTCGACGAGAAGTCTCGTGCCGGAGTCGATGCTCTCGAGCGCCTGCACTATCGCCTTTGCGATCCTCTTCGCCGACGTGGACCGTTCGCTCGTGCCCGCCGAGCCGGGGTGAAAGCACACCGCCCCGACGTCAAGCGCGCTGGACCGCTCGAGCTCCTTCGTCAGCCCCGCGCTTGCCCGCGCCCACTTTTCGTCATCGGGAGTGGCGACGCTCAGCACGTACGCCGCATGCACCACGACGTTCGCCGGCTTGATCCGGGTTTTCGCCAGCGCAGTCTTGAACCTGGCCACCCGCTCCGGCTTGATTGTCGACTTGTCCCCGTAAAAGCGGGGGATGGCGGTAAAGACCTGGAGCGCGGTCATCCCGGCATTTCCAGCCCGCAACACCGCCATGTGGATGCCGCCGTTGTCGATAGTGTGCGCGCCGAGGTATCGGGTCATGCCGCGAGTCGTTGCAAGTACTCTACCGTAGCGGGTGTTGTGACTGAGAGCGGAATGCGAAGGTGTTGCCGTGCCGCGCGCGCATGCTGATTATTCTGGAGTGTTCCCGGTAGCCAGATGAGATACTACGCCGCTCTCCTCGTTTCTGTCCTGCTCGCACCCGCCGCCCTCGATGCACAGGCGGCGACCCGGACCGACGTGCTCACCGGCCGTGTGACCGATCTCGGCGGCCGCCCAGTCGCGGAAGCGCAGGTGGAGGTCACCTCCCTCGGATCGAATCTCACTCGCACGCGGCTGACTGATTCCGCGGGCCGGTACAGAATCGTCTTCCCCGAGCACGCGCCTCGCTACCAGGTCACGGCAAGGAGAATGGGCTTCTCTCCCGTTCAGCGCACGATCGAGCGCGGCTCGACGGCAGACGAGCTGTTCATCGCCGACATACAGTTCGTCGGCTCACCCGTTGCGCTCTCGATGGTGGAAGTAACGGGTGATACCGATCGCCCACTCCGCCGGGAGCCGGCCAATCCCTCTCCGGGAGAAGCCACCGTTCCCAACCCCGTCGCGGATATTCTCGCCCTCAAGGACTCGCTTCACCTGAGCGCGGTGCAGATCGTGGGCTTGACGGACCTCGCGGATTCCCTGCACGCAAAGAACTCCGCGCTCTTCCTCGGCATACGAACATTGATCGCGAAGCTGAAAGAGAACGGCGACGCCACGGAGATGGCGGGCACCGTCTCCTTGATGCTTCAGGAAGCGTCGAGCAATTCGGACAGGGCCGTGCGGGCCGCGGAGAAATTGTTGCGGCCCGAACAGTGGATCCTCATCCCGCAGGGAATCAGGGAGCGTTAACTGCAAACTTAACAATACAGGCTGCCAGCTCACCGCTACCCGCTACCGGTTGCCAGCTTCTCCTTCATGAGTACGAACGAAGTCGGCGACCACCGAACCGTCTGGCCGTCATGGGCTGGCAGCTGGTAGCCCGCAGCTTACCGCTGGCAGCGTGTAGTGTTCAGTTTGCAGTTAATGTTCGGGATGAACCCTATTTCCACACCCCCGTGCGATATCCGACCCTCTCTGCGTTGCCCGCCGCGCTCGGATCGCTTTCCTTCCACCACACCGTGATCCCGGCATCGTCGAGCCTGACCCAGGGCGCCGTCGCTCGCGCCTCGTCCGGCGTCACCTGGCCGCGCTTCTCGAAGATGTGACCGCTCGTGTGTGAGAGCGCATACCCGATCCGTGGCTGGCTCGCGTTCGGATCCTCGAACACCACCACCACGCTGTCGGAATGTCCCGCCACGCTCGCCGCTGATGGACGATTGCCATAGATCACCGGGACGGGAGAGTGAAACATCTCCCCTCTGTCCATTGAATGAGCGAAGAACACCCCCGCTCCATCGCTCGGCTCGACAAAATAAACGAAGTACAGATACCCGCTCACCGGATCGAAGAGTGTGCCCGGCGCAGGTCGGTCGCATCCGCGCCGTCCCCGATCGCGTGACTCGACGACAACGGGAGGCATCCAGCTCGCCCCCTGGTCGTGGGAGCGCTGCATCGAAAGAACGACGCTGCTATCGGTCCGTGAGCTCCACCAGACGCGAAACAGATCGGCGCTGTCGTGCGCTGTGCGGATGGAGCGAATGCACGGCGCCACCGTCTCCGG
The DNA here is from genome assembly GCA_964391175.1 of uncultured Gemmatimonadaceae bacterium. GTDB lineage: Bacteria > Gemmatimonadota > Gemmatimonadetes > Gemmatimonadales > Gemmatimonadaceae > UBA4720. The sequence goes on from CAYMKQ010000041.1 coordinate 9,196, forward strand.
TACCGCCGGCAATCCCGCGCTGAGAATGGCGCTACGCGCGTCGGGATCGCCGAGGCGCGACTGCCGGTATGAAACCGGCCCCCAGTCCACCGGGTCATCGGCACACGCCGACAGTGCCAGTAAGGCGGAGTGAAGGAGAATTCTGCGGAGATGCAGCATTCGCGCACATTAGTCCGGAGCGCGGCACGAGAGAAGCCCGATCCGCTAATGAATTGGGCCCTGGCTGGACAGGTCAGCAGGGGTTCGTTTTGGCACGGTGGGCCGTATCTTTCGAGTGCGCTGGTCCGCGCAGGCCTTCACGAGGAATCACGCATGTCCGCTTCCGCAGTTCGCCCGGGCGCTGCCCGTTCGTCTCAGAAGAAAGACGAGCCCCGCCGCGATGCCGCTGTTCCCACCTCTGACTCCCCCCCCCTGGTCGCGGAATCGCGCACTCTCTCGGGCTTCAATGGAAACCGACGTGTACCCGCTCCCGTCAACGAGCCGATTAAGAGTTACGCGCCTGGCTCTCCTGAGCGCGCCGCCCTCAAGGAGAGGCTGGCATCGATGTCGAAGGAGCGGATCGACATTCCCCTCATCATCGGCGGCCAGGAGATACGGACTGGCGATCTGTCGCAGGCGGTCATGCCTCACAATCACCGCCATGTGCTCGCCGACTGGCACCGCGCCAGCGCATCGCACGTGGACCAGGCGGTCACTGCGTCCATCGAGGCCGCGAAGGACTGGGCGCACTGGTCGTGGGAGGATCGCGCCGCCGTGTTTCTCAAGGCAGCTGAGCTCCTCACGACCACCTGGCGCGCCACACTGAACGCCGCCACGATGCTCGGCCAGTCGAAGACCGCGTTCCAGGCGGAGATCGACGCTGCGTGCGAGCTCATCGATTTCTGGCGGTTCAATCCGTTCTACGCGCAGGATCTCTACGACGAGCAGCCGTTCAGCGACCGCACTATGTGGAACCAGCTGGATTACCGGCCGCTCGAAGGCTTCGTCTATGCGGTCACTCCGTTCAACTTCACCTCGATCGCCGGAAATCTTCCGACCGCGCCCGCCCTGATGGGGAACACGGTGGTCTGGAAGCCGGCGTCGAGCGCGATGCTGAGCGCGTACTACATCATGAAGCTCCTCGAGGAAGCGGGACTTCCACCCGGAGTCATCAACTTCATCGCAGGCGATGCCGGCGTCATCTCCGACAGGCTGCTGGCGCACCGCGATCTCGCCGGCGTGCATTTCACCGGGAGCACCGCTGTCTTCAACAACATGTGGAAGACCATCGGCGCCAGCATGTCGCGCTACAAGTCCTATCCGCGCATCGTGGGCGAGACAGGCGGAAAGGATTTCATCGTCGCTCACCAGTCCGCTGATCCGGTCGCGCTCTCAGTCGCGATCGCGCGCGGAGGGTTCGAGTACCAGGGACAGAAGTGTTCGGCGGTGAGCAGGGTCTACATCCCCGAGTCCATCTGGCCGGAAGTGCGGGACCGCACCGTTGCAATCATGAAGGACATCCGCATGGGCGACGTCACCGACTTCCGGAACTTCATGGGAGCAGTGATCGACAGGAAGGCATTCACAAGGATTGGAGAGTATGTCGAGCACGGCCGCGTGAATGCGAAGGTCGTTTCCGGAGGGGTCAGTCGCGGCGACGACGGATACTTCATCGAGCCCACCTTGATCGAGACCAAGGATCCGGGCTATCGACTACTCTGCGAGGAGATCTTCGGCCCGGTCGTGACCGCGCATGTCTATCCGGATGCGAGGTGGGAGGAGACGCTCCGGATCGTCGACCAGACTTCGCCCTACGCGCTTACCGGCGCGGTGTTCAGCAGGGACCGCCAGGCGATCCGCGAGGCGGCGCTCGTGCTCCGCAACGCGGCTGGCAACTTCTACGTCAACGACAAGCCCACTGGCGCGGTGGTCGGACAGCAGCCGTTCGGCGGAGCCCGCGGCTCGGGAACCAACGACAAGGCCGGGTCAAAGCTCAACCTCGTGCGCTGGATCAGCCCGCGCAGCGTCAAGGAGACATTCTCTCCGCCACTTGACTATCGGTATCCGTTCATGGCCGCGGAGTAAGGCGGATCTCGCGCGCCCTATTGATCTCGGCGCTGGTCAGTCTGAGGGGTGTCGACTTCGGCGGCTACGCTCGCTCTGGCGGAGCCCAAAGCGCGACTTCGCGCTCCGCGCTCCGTCGCTGGTCTCCTTGGTTGCTCGCTTTGAAAAGCCGCCTACGCCGACACCCCCCAGACTTCCTGCCCGACTTCACAAGTCACTCACAATGCGCGCGGGTACGCAGCCGCGCACAGCGCGGCATCGTCGTGCGCACCTGCGGCGAAGACGTGCGCCAGTGGCTCCGCCCAAGTCTGACCATAGGGGGACTGCTCTCGTGCTGGCTGGGCGGAGAGGCCGTACAGGTAGGCAGTACGAGCGGCGGTGATGACGCCTCGCGCCCCTACTTCCCGCGCTCTTGCGGATCTGTATAGGGAGAGGCTGGGTGTTCTCGCAGGCGGCATCCAAGGGAGCGCCCGAGGAGACCAGCGACGGAGCGCGGAGCGCGAAGTCGCGCTTTGGGCTCCGACAAGCGACCGTTGCCGCCGAAGAGGGACACCCAACCTCGACCCCAATAGAGATCTATTGGAAACGAACGCGCGGCTAGAACCGCGCCTCGATGTAGAGGTTCGTCCGCACGGACTTCTCGGGATAAATCCCCTTCGCCACATCGAGACGGATAAGTCCGTCCATGAAGGAGATACCCACACCTGCTCCGCTGAGCGGTCGCCCCGGCCGAGAGAAATCCGTCCGACTGCCAGCCCAACCGAGATCCCCGAACACGATCTTGCGAATTCCAACCGCGCTTGTCCCGAGCTCTGCGCTCGTCAGCCAGAACGCATCTCCGACCGCGGCTCCCGCCCGCTGGCCCCGCACCGTCTGGACGCCGCCCAGGAAGTAGTGCTTCTGAATCGGCAGCGCTCCCGCCGACGTGCCGGCGCCAAGGGTCAGCGCTCCGTCGAGAGCGCGGCCGAGTCCACGCGACAATGTCGTCTGGAGCGACCCGCGCGAGTAGTCGAATGTCCCCGCGCCGCCCTCCAGCTTGATGTCCGTCAACGCGCGGAAGCCGTGCGGATCCAGCCCGTACGACGAATGGTGGCCGACGGCGAGTCCCACGATCGACCCGTTCACCGCATCGATGTTGGTGAGATCTCCCTTCACCCCGCCCGGATGCGCGACCGCGAACTCCGTGTTCACCTTCGCGTCGCCGTGCTGCTCGGCGAACAGGCGCCAGCTGTTGAGTATCCCGTGGTCCTTTTCACGCTTGAGCTCCGCGCCCCACGTCCGGTAGTAGAAACCCTCGTCGCGTCCGAACAGAAGCGCTGAGAGCGAGCTGCTGAAGCCGAGTGGGTCGCCCCAGTCGTTGGATGCGGAGAGACGGCGGTAGAGTCCCGCGCTCAGAGTTTGTCGACCGTCGGTTCGCTCGAGCGAGAGCTCTCCGTTCGGCGAGAGATCAGCGAATCCCAGCCGGAAGAGCGCATGAGCGGTGTAGCCGCGCCCGAGCACCTGGTCCGCGGCGATAGCCGTCGACAAACCTTCGATGCGGTTGAAGCGCGTGTACGCCAGACCATAAGAGAGTGTCGGACGCTGCGGTGCAAAGTCAGGCTGCGCACCAAGAGTCAGCGCCTGCTCGACGAGGGCGTCGCGCTCCGCCGTTCCGAACAGGGCCTCGCCTTCTTCGTAGATGGACTTGGGCAGCTCCGGAGAGCTGGCCAGTGCGGTGGTGTCGCACGGCACCCGCACGATGATGCGGAGCCCTTCGTCGGACCGGCTCTCGGTGCGGACGCGCTCGGTTCCCTGCTTGCACTCGTTGCGGCGGCGCTCCCGGCGCATGGCGCGTGAAACCGAATCTCTCGCCGTATCCATCGCCGCGATAGTGAATTCCGGTAGCGGGTCAGTTCCATTCACGCTCGCGTAGGTGTAACGCTGCTCGAGCTTGAAGGGAATGCGCATGAAGCTCACCTGCGCATCTCCCTCGACTGTCTGCGAGCGAGGAAGCCAGAAGCGTCCGTCGTGCAGGCCATACTCCACCGTGATGGCGCTGACCTTTCCCTTCATCGGAGTGATCATCGGCTTGATCCAGCGCGGGATCTCATCCTCCGGGTCCTCGCCGTCGACTTCTTTCGCGACGGCGAGGAAGTCCATCTCCTGCGCCATCCGGTAAACGGCGCGAACGAGCTGCGCGGTCGACGCGTCGAACCACAGTGAGCCAACGGCCACGTTCCACTTCGGCTGTCGCGGACGGATGTGGAGCTCGCGAAGCTCTATGCGCCGCCCGCCCGGCAGCTGGAAGCTGACCGAATCGCCCGATGAATAGGTGTAGAAGGCTTCCGCGCCGCTGGCGAGCGGATGGATCATCTCGTGCTCGCTGACGTCCGCCTTCGCGAGCCCCGACCCGATCCAGAGAGTCTCGCGCCCCGGGTAGTACGGGATGTCGCTCATCGTTCCCATGTCGATGTTGCCGCCTCCTACTCCGTCGAGCATTGGGAATGCCGCTCGCTGTCCCTTGACGGTGATCATCGCGCCCTTCTCCCGCTGCCAGCGGACGTTCGCGGCGCGCTCGCTCCGCATCAGCAGCCGGTCACGCCCGATGCGCGCGAATCCCATCCCCACCGACATGCGCTCGTACGCGTTCGCCTCGTACCCGGTGAGAGTCGAGTCCTGCCGCAATCTTGCCTCTCGGGCACGTGTGAGAAGATCATGTGCCCGGGCATCCTTGAACGCGGAGGCGAGTAGCGCCGGTGTGAGCTGAGGACGTCTGGCGATACGGGCCGCGCGGCGTGCCGAATCTCGCACTACGCGTATCGCACGAAGCGAATCGCGTCTGACTTCACGCCGCTCGGCAGCACTATCCGTCTTTGCGCTATCCGCCTTCCCTTTCCCGCTCCCTATCTGAATCGTTGCGGTGGTCTGCGCGAACAGTGCTACCGCTAGCAGCGCGATCATCGGTTACAGTCTCGACGAGCGCGGCAGTACGAACGACACGCCGAGCTGCCAGAGCACGAGGTCCGTCTTGCTGTTGCGTGGATTGATCGTGATGGTGCCGTCGGCGTTGTCGATGATGTCGCCCTCTTTCAGGTAGGTCGCCCGTCCGCCGTAGTAGTAGCGCGCACCGAGGTTGAGGCCCCCGAGCGAGAATCTGTTGCCGAAGGGAATCACCACGCCGCCGCCAACAATCCAGGCGCGTGATCCGTCGTGCTGGTTCGTCGTGGAAGCGTACTCGTAGGAATCATCGCTTCCCGTCAATGTCGATTGTGTCGAGAAATCGGTGTATGCGATCGATGCGTTTGCGTACGGCCGGAACCAGCCGTCGGGAATCTGCAGCTGTCCGCCAATCGAGCCCCAGGCGATGTTGTTCGTCGTCTCGACGTCGAGGTTGATTCGGCCTGTAATAGGGCGATACGGAACCCTTTGCGTTTCCCGGCCGTACTGCACCGCGCCCACGTCGCCGCGGATGCTGATGAATCCCTTCGGGTCGAGCCTGAACATCCCGGTGGCGTTGAGCCCGTAACCGTTGCCGATGTTGCTCGCGAATTCGCCCTTGGGCTGCGAGAGGACGGCGTCGAGACCCAGCTGAAAGCGCGACGGACCCGACGGCGAGCTGAACACCACCTGCGCCTCGACACCGGAGCTCGAAGCGACGCTGAATGCTGCGATTAGTACCGACACGGCCGCGGACCGCATAGTTTCTCCGATTGATCTTGGTATCAACGCTGGCACGGACGGTGCCCGCCCTTCGCCAACGTTATATCATTCTACGATAAGAGCTTATAGCGGGTTTCAGTGCGCGAGAGTTCCAATCCTGCCCTCTTTTCGTGACAGCCCCCCCCCCGTCCATTAATGGTGACAGATTCTCCCGCGCTGCAGGTAGAGGGACTTCGCAAATCCTATAGCGATGTCGTAGCCGTCGACGGCCTCGACCTCGAGGTGCGCACGGGCGAATGCTTCGGACTGCTTGGCCCTAACGGTGCCGGCAAGACGACAACCATCGAGATATGCGAGGGCCTCCTTCCCGCCGACTCGGGCAGCGTCGTCGTGCTCGGCAGGACGTGGGAGAACAATTCACGCGATCTCCGCGAGCTGCTCGGCATCCAGCTTCAGGATACCCAGCTTGCCGAGAAGCTCACGGTGGATGAAACGCTCACGTTGTTCCAGAGCTTTTACAGAGAGTCGAGGGATGTGGGTGACGTCGTGGATCTCGTCGAGCTCGGCGAGAAGCGTTTCTCGCGCGTGGGCAGGCTGTCGGGCGGCCAGAAGCAGCGCCTCGCGGTCGCCTGCGCGCTCGTCGGCGATCCCGAGCTTCTCTTTCTCGACGAGCCGACGACGGGCCTCGATCCCCAGTCGCGACGCCAACTGTGGGATCTCATCTCGCAGTTCCGCGCCGGGGGCAAGACGATCGTGCTCACGACGCATTACATGGAGGAAGCCGAGCGACTTTGCGATCGCGTCGCGATCGTCGATCACGGGCGGGTGATCGCGCTAGGCTCGCCGCGGGAGCTCATCGACTCGATCGATTTTTCGCACCTTCCTCCACCCGAGCCAAAGAAGACGCATGCGACGCTCGAGGATGTATTCGTGTCCCTGACGGGGAGGACGCTGCGCGATGAATAGGAGCTCGATGGTCCAGCTCACCCTCGTGCGCTTCCGTGAGTTCGTCCGTGAGCCGGAGGCGGTGTTCTGGACTTTCGTGTTTCCGATCCTGCTCGCGGCGGGGCTCGGCATCGCGTTCCGGCAGCGTGGACCCGAGCAGGCACGGATCGGCGTCGTGCTGTGGCGGTCGCCGATCGAGGCTATGGACGAAAGAAAGTTTCGTGAGACCGGCGACATTCGCGCTTCTGCTCGCGATCTGCAGATCCTCGGCAGCCTGAGGCGGGATTCGTCCCTCGCAGTGCAACCCTTCGGCGACAGCTCCGGTGCGCTCGCACTGCGGACGGGAAAGATCGCTCTCCTCGTAATTCCGGAATCGGGGCCTGACAGCGTTCGATACGTCTTCGACCAGGGACGAAGCGAAGCAGCCAATGCCCGGCTTCTCGTCGATCGGGCGATCCAGACAGGGGCGGGGAGAGTCGACCGTGTTCGGGCGAGCGACACCTATATCACCGAGGCGGGCTCGCGCTACATCGACTTTCTGATTCCAGGACTGCTTGGCATGAACCTGATGGGGAGCAGCATTTGGGGGATGGGGTTTGCCATCGTCACGGCGCGAAGCAAGAAGCTGCTGAAGAGACTGATGGCCACACCGATGTCGCGGACGCAGTATCTGCTTTCGTTTCTGTGCTCGCGTCTCGTCTTCCTCCTTCTGGAGGTCGTGACGCTGGTCGGCTTCGGCTATTGGGCATTTGGCGTTCCACTTCGCGGCTCTCTCGCCACTCTGATGCTGATCAGTGTTCTCGGAGCAATCTCTTTTGGCGGCCTGGGTCTTCTCAGCGCCTCGCGCGCACGCACGGTCGAGGCGGTGTCCGGAATCATGAACTTCATCATGCTTCCGATGTGGATCTTTTCCGGTGTTTTCTTCTCGGCGTCGAACTTCCCGGAGACGGTACAGCCGTTCATCCGGCTGTTGCCGCTCACGGCGGTGAACGACGCTCTTCGCGCGAACATGCTCGAGGGTGCTTCGCTCGCCGCAGTGGCTCCTCAGCTGTTGATCATCACGGTTTGGGGGATTGTCACTTTCTTCGCCGCGCTCAAGCTGTTCCGCTGGCGCTGATGACATGACCGGGCCCGCCGCCGACGCTCCGACGAATTCCCTTACGGTCAACGAATCGGTGTCGATCCCGCGCAGTGAGCTCGACGTGCGGGTCTCGCGATCTTCAGGCGCCGGCGGGCAGCACGTGAACAAAACCTCTTCGCGCGTCGAGATATTCTGGAACATTCCCGGATCGCGCGCCCTCTCGGAGGATCAGAAGACGCGAATCCTCGTGAAGCTCGCTTCGCGGCTGACCACTGAGGGAAGCGTTCGCGTCGTGGCGAGTGACATGCGAAGCCAGAGCCGCAACCGTGATCTGGCTGAGGAGCGTCTGGCGGAGCTCGTGAGGCGAGCATTGCTCGTTCCGAAGAAGCGAAAGGCTACGAGGCCCTCACTAGCGTCGAAGGAAGCCCGTCTCGACAGCAAGAAGAGGCAGTCGAGCAAGAAGCGGGAGCGGGGGAAGAAATCGTTCGACTGACCTATGCACGCGCGTCGCGCGCGCAGATAATCGCTGCGTTTGCCGCGCTGTACATCATCTGGGGCTCGACCTATCTCGCGATCAGATACGCGATCGAGACGATTCCACCGTTCGTGATGGGTGGCACCCGCTTCCTCATCTCGGGCGTGATGTTGTACGTCTGGGCGCGGTCGAGGGGAGCCGAACGGCCGACGCGTCTTCACTGGCGCAATGCAGTCATCGCCGGCGCGTTTCTCCTCCTCGGCGGCAACGGCGCCGTCGTATGGGCGGAGCAATCGGTGCCATCGGGTCTCACTGCGCTGCTCGTCTCAATTCTTCCGTTCTGGCTGGTGATCATCGAATGGATCCGGCCGCCGAGGAGACGGCCAAGCGTTACGGTTCTCGTCGGAATCGTTCTCGGATTCATCGGAATCATCGTCCTCGTCGGGCCGGGTGCCCTGAGCGGAGAGGGTGAGGTTCCGCTTGCCGGCGCACTCGTGTTGATGTTCGGGTCGCTCTCCTGGGCAATCGGCTCGTTCTGGTCGCGTGATGCGAAGCTGCCGGAGTCGGGCTTGCTGACAACGGGAATGGAAATGCTCACCGGAGGGGCGCTGCTTTTTCTCGTCGGCGTTGCCGCGGGCGAGCTCACCGGATTCGACATTCACGCGGTGTCGAAGGCGTCCACCGTCGGGTGGATCTATTTGATCGTCTTCGGCTCGCTCATCGGATTCACATCGTACATCTGGTTGCTCGACAAGGTTTCGCCGGCGCGCCTCGGCACCTACGCCTACGTCAATCCGGTGGTGGCCGTAATGCTTGGCTGGGCGTTCGCGGGAGAGAGACTTTCTCTGCGCACAGGCGTCGCCGCTGCGATCGTGATTTG
>CAYMKQ010000042.1:0-7338 GCA_964391175.1 uncultured Gemmatimonadaceae bacterium
TACGGACTTCTTCGTCATCTGGCCTCTCGTTCCGAGGACAGAAGCGGAGTTCCGCAAAAAGCGACGACTCAGGCTTGACTGATTTTAATATTCTCGCAACCCGCAACTCTGCTTCTATCCTCTCGCATCCGTGTCGTTCTTGGTCGACTTCTTTTATTTAGGCTGTCCACCCCCGCAAGTGCCCACGGAGCGGAGACGAAGCCTGACCAAGCAATTTGACCCACTACCCTCGCGTCGGTACTGGTAGTACCAGTGCCCTCGCCTCGCGCTCGTCCTGCCGCAGCTGCTTGGAGAGCTGCTCCGGCGAGGCAAATCTGCGCGTCTCGCGCAGCCTGGCGACGAAGTCGATACGAACCTGCGCGCCGTAGAAGTCGCCGGCCGTGTCGAACAGATGTGCCTCGAGCGAAGTAGTCGCGTCTCCGAAAGTCGGCTTCGGCCCCAGGTTCATCATGCCGCCCGCGGCGCCGCGCGGCGTCTGAACGCGCACGGCGTATACACCCTCGGGCGGAAGGAGCTTGCGATGCGGCGGCGGCCCGAGATTCAGAGTAGGAAATCCGAGCGCGCGTCCGCGCTGGCTCCCTTCCACCACCTGACCGCTCACTGAATAGAGTCTGCCCAAACCCGCGGCGGCCCGCTCCAGATCCCCGCCCGCGACGGCGCGGCGGATGGATGTCGACGATACGGAATGACCGTCGGGCGTCGCGACAGCATCCACGACATCCACCCGGAACCCGTCTCTCTCGCCCAGCGTCCGAAGCACTTCCACGTTCCCTGCCCTCTGGCGGCCGAATCCGTGATCGTAACCAATGAGAAGCTCCCGCAGGCGAAACCGCTGCCGCAGCACGATCTCGACAAAATCCTCGGCGGAAAAGGCGGCGAGGGCCGGCGTGAAAGGCAGAACCGCCAGATAGTCGATCCCCGATTCGGCCAGCACCTCCAGCTTTTCATCGTGGGTCGTGAGCAAGAGAGGCGCCGCGGCCGGATTGACGACTTCGAGCGGATGGGGATCGAACGTCACCAGTACACTCGGAAATCCAAGCGAGCGGGCGCGGGCCGCGAGCCGCTCGATCACATCGCGGTGTCCGCGGTGGACGCCGTCGAAGGTGCCAACCGTTATCACCGTCCCGAGAACATTGGGAGGAAGTCCGGATGCGTTGGAATCTCCGTTCCACTCACGCATCGGGCACTACCCGGAGGGGGATGATCGGGGGAGGGCTCGCGCCAAGAGTCTCGAGGTCCACCGCATCGCGGACGGCGAAGACTCCAACACGTGTGCGCCGGAGCGCGCTCAGATGCGCGGCGGACGAGGAGGCGCGCCCGAGGTCGCGGGCGAGAGCCCTGATGTAAGTCCCTCCGCTGCAGGTGATCTCCGCATCGATTGCATCATCGCGGATCGCGCGGACGTCCCATCGATGCACGGTTATGTCGACTGGCATCAGGTCGAGCGGCTCGCCACGGCGCGCGGCGTCATAAGCCCGCATTCCGTCCACGCTCTTGGCAGAGTATGCGGGCGGTACCTGGGAGATCGCGCCGGTCAGGGAGTTGATCGCCGCGAGAACATCGGGCTTTCGAGGAAGCTTCGCCGTCCGCGTAACGACACCGGTCACGTCGTCCGTGTCGGTCTCGGTGCCGAACGCGATCGTCGCGTCATAGACCTTGGGCTCCGTATCCAGAAATGTCGCGAGTCGCGTCGCGCGGCCCAGCAGCAGTACCAGCAGTCCGGTCGCGAATGGATCCAGGGTTCCCAGATGACCGATGCTGCGCTCGCCGTATATGCGTCTCACCCGCTCGACGACGTCGTGCGAGGTGATCCCCGCGGGCTTGTCTACGAGCAGCAATCCCTGACTGCCTGCGCCGCCTCCGCGGGAGCGATCAGTCGGTGTTGTCTTCTCTTCCACGCGCCACGGTAGCGTCCTGCTTCTTCACGTCCGCCAGAAGCGATTCGATACGCGCGGCGCGGGCGATCGTGTCGTCCTCCTTGAACTGGATCTCGGGAGCGACGCGCAGCTGGAGCTGCCTCCCCACGCGCGAGCGCAGGTGCGATGCGACGCTGGCCAGTCCGTCGAATGTCGCGAGCTTCTCGGACTCGCTGCCGAGCACGCTCACGTAGACGCGCGCGTGGCGGAGGTCCGGCGTGACTTCGGCAGCAGTGACGGTGACAAACCCGACGATTCGCGGATCCTTCGCCGCTTCGGTGAGAAAGGTCGCCACCTCGACGCGGATCGCTTCGGCGACGCGGTCAGCCCGGCGTGTGTTACGCAGACGCGCCTGCCGCCGAGGCGAGTGTGCGCGCGACCTGCTCCTTCCGGTAGCACTCGAGGACGTCGCCCACCTTCACATCGTTGAAGTTCTCTACGCCGATGCCGCATTCGAACCCTTCGCGCACTTCCTTGACATCGTCCTTGAAGCGACGGAGGGACGCGATGTTGCCGTCGTACGCCTCGACCCCATCGCGGATCACGCGCACGCGACCCTGGCGGTTGATGACACCGCTCCTGACGGAGCAGCCCGCGATGACGCCCATCTTCGGCACCTTGAACAGCTCACGCACTTCGGCCTCCCCGAGCACGACCTCGCGCTCTTCTGGGCGCAGCATCCCCTCGAGGGCGGCGCGCACATCTTCCACCGCCTCGTAGATGATCTTGTACAGCTTGATGTCGACGCCCTCGCGCTCGGCGGCGGCGCGCGCGTTGTTGTCCGGGCGCACATGGAAGCCGACGATGATGGCGCCCGATGCACGGGCGAGCAGGATGTCGCTCTCCGTGATAGCGCCAACGCCGCGGTGGATCACCTCCACCGAGACCTCCTCGTGCGACAGCTGCCCGAGCGCGTCGGCCAGCGCCTCCGCCGGGCCGCCCTGATCCGCCTTGATGACGATCCGGAGAGTGCGCATCTGGCCGGGCGCGGTCTGCGACATGAAATCCTCGAGCGACACGACACCCTTGGCAGTGCGTCGGCTCTTCGCCTCGCGGTCGAGACGCTGACGGCGCTGCGCGATCTCCCGCGATTCCATTGCGTCCTCGACTACGACGAACTGATCGCCCGCCATCGGAACACCACCGATGCCCAGGATCTGCGCGGGAATCGCCGGACCGGCCTGCTTGATGGCTCGGCCGCGCTCATCGAGCAGCGCTCGCACGCGACCCGAGTACATGCCGCAGATGAAATTGTCCCCGACGCGAAGCGTACCGTTGTTGACGAGGATCGTCGCCACGGCGCCCTTGCCCGGATCGAGCTGGGCTTCGATCACCGCACCCGTCGCGCTCCGGTCAGGGTTCGCCCTGAGGTCCAGGATCTCCGCCTGGAGCAGGATCTGCTCGAGCAGCGTCTCGATGTTGGTGCCCTTCTTGGCCGAGACCTCGCTCGAGAGAACGGTGCCTCCGAACTCCTCCAGAACGACCCCGTGCTGGAGGAGATCCTGCTTCACCTTCGTCGGGTTCGCGCCGGCGAGGTCGATCTTGTTGATCGCGACGATGATGGGCACGCCGGCGTTTCGCGCGTGCGAGATGGCCTCGACTGTCTGCGGCATCACCTGGTCGTCAGCCGCGACGACGAGAATCACGATGTCGGTGACCTGCGCACCACGCGCGCGCATCGCGGTGAACGCCTCGTGGCCCGGCGTGTCGAGAAAGGTGATGGCCTTCCCGGCCGACAGAGTCACGTGATAGGCACCGATGTGCTGCGTGATTCCGCCGGATTCGCCCGCAACGACGTTCGACTTACGGATGTAGTCGAGAAGCGACGTCTTGCCGTGATCCACGTGGCCCATGATGGTGACGACGGGGGGACGCGGCTTGAGCTGCTCGTCGGTGTCCTCGGATGCGGCCGCTGTCTTCAGATCGGCGGCGTACTCCTCTTCCTTGACGGCCTGGAACCCGAACTCGCCCGCGATCAGCTCGATCTGGTCGAAATCGAGACGCTGGTTGATGGTGACCATCAGGCCCAGATTCTTGAACGCGAAGCCCACGATCTGAGTGGCGGGAATCTTGAGGATTTGCGCGAGCTCGCTGACGGTGATGAACTCGTTGACGCGCACCGTCTTCTTCTCGCGCTCGGCTTCTGCCTGACGCTGCGCGGCGAGCTCTTCCCGGAAGCTGCCATCTTCCGCGCGGCGCGCGCCGCCGTGACGGATCGGGCCGCGCATCGTCGCCATCGTTTTCCCGATGTTCGCCGACACGGCTTCCTGATCGACTCCGCGCTTTCCCTTCTTTCCGCGGCGTGCACCGCGGTCGTCACCGCGACCCGCACCCCGGTCGTCGCGACGAGTGGGAGCGGTTCCGGCTCCGGGCGCGGCCGATGCCACCGGACGCGGCGGCGTGTAGGGAGCCCCGGTCGCGACGGGACGCGGACGCGGTGCACCGGGGACGACCGGCTGAGGACGCTGACGCTCACGCCCATCCATGCGATCGCTCCCGTGATGCGAGGGTTGGGAGGTGTGCGCCGGCGACGCTCCTCCACGAGGCGCTGCGCCGGGAGGTGCTTTCCGATCGATGGTGGCGTCCGGCGCAGAGGACGCCGCAATCGGAGAAGCTGTAGTCGCGGCCGCGGATGCAGCGGCAGGCGCCTTGAGATCCGGGACCGCGACGCCATCCGCCGCCGGAGCTGAAGACTCCGCCGCCGGTGCCTCGACCACAGGCTCGGGCGCAACGCGGCGACGCCGGCGAACGGTGCCGCCATCGGCGGCGGCGGGCTCCGGCTTGACCTCCGGCGCAGGCGGCGCCACGGATGTCCCGCGACGGCGGCGGGTGGTTGCGGGTGGCGCGGCAACGCGGGCGCGCTTCTCACGTTCCCAGCGCGCGCGAATGCGGGCGACCTGATCGTCACTCAGCGGACTCAGGTGGCTGCGCACCGGAACATCCATCTGACGGAGGAGGTTGATCACCTCGTCGCTGGTAATTCCGAATTCGCCTGCCAGGTCGTGTACTCGAAGCTTGCTCAACCCAACTCCTCCTTGCGGCCATCCGGCATCGTGTCAAGGCTGAGCGCCTGAATTCCCTTTGCCAGACCCCTGTCGACAATTCCCACCACCGCGGTCGATTCACGTCCGACCGCGTTTCCCAGCTCCATTGCTGTCGGTCCCGCCAGCACGGGAATCCCCCGCGCCCGCAAGAGCGGCAGCACTTTATCCAAACTGTTATTCGAAGCGTCGGGCGCCGCAATAGCCAAAACCAGCTTGCCGCGCTTCGCCGCCCGACGCACCTGCTGAACGCCTACAATCGCCCCACGACCGCGCACTCCGAGACCGATCAGGCCCGAGAGCCTGCGGGTCGCCACCTCGTCCATTCACCTACTCCGTCTTCGCGCCTTCCGGAGTCTTTGCGTCAGACTCCGCTAACCCACCTTTCGGCGTCTCTGAGTCAGGCTCCGCCTCGGGAGCGTTACCGCTCGCGCCCTCGGAAGCCATTTCATTTGCCGCCGCGACGTCCTCTGTCGTTTTCGCGACAGCGGCCTCGCCTGATTCCGGTACCTCGTCAGTGGTCAGCTCGTTGATGATCGCCATGAGACGATCCGCCTCTTCCGGCGCGATGCCCGGCAGCCGCAGAAAGTCTTCGCGCTCGAGATCGATGATGTCGTCCAGAGTTCTGTAGCCCGCCTCTTCGAGAACCGCCACCGTGGCCGGCTGCATTCCCTCGATGTCGAGAAGCCGCGGATTCACACCCGAAACTGGCTCGTCAGTCGGGAGCGGAGCGAAGATCGGCTGATCCGAGCCGCGCTCCATCCACTCGCGGCTCGAGTAGAGGTCGATCTTCCATTCGGTGAGCTCCGATGCGAGCCGCACGTTCTGCCCGTTGCGCCCGATTGCCAGAGACAGCTGATCCTCATCCACGATCGCCTGAATCGTCTTGGTGGCGGGATCGCTGAACACGCGCGCAACGCGTGCCGGCGCGAGCGCCAGCTTGGCGAAGCGCTCGGGATCGGCGGACCATGGGACAATATCGATTCGCTCGCCGCCGAGCTCGTTCACGACCGCCTGCACGCGTGAGCCCTTGAGGCCGACGCATGCGCCAACCGGATCGACCGAATCATCACGGGAGAAAACGGCGATCTTGGTCCGGCTCCCGACCTCGCGCGCGCTGGCGCGAATCTCGACCAGGTTCTGCTGGATCTCCGGGACCTCGAGCTTGAACAGCGCCTTCACGAACAGAGCGTCGGCCCTGCTGAGCACGAGCCGGGGACCCTTTGGAGTCTCCTCGACGCGCTTCAATACGGCGCGGATTGGATCGCCCTGGTGAAAGTGCTCGCGATGGTTCTGCTCGCGATACGGGATGATCGCTTCGGCCTCGCGGAACTTGTTGAGCATGATCACGAGCTTTCCGCGCTCGATCTGCTGCACCTCTCCCGAGACCAGGTCGCCGACGCGGCTCGAGAACTCGTCACGGATCTTGGAGCGCTCGCCTTCCCTGACGCGCTGGATGATGCGCTGCTTGGCGGCCTGGACCGCCGTTCTCCCGAACTCCGCGAAGTCGACAGGAATCTCCATCTGGTCGCCGATCTGGAACTCTTCGTCCTCGAACCGCGCTTCCTCGAGCGAGATCTGGCTCGCCGGATCCGTCACCTCTTCGACCACCGTCTTGAGGAGGACGATGCGGATCGCGCCCTTGTTCTCGTCGATGTCGACTTCAGCCTGCACCGTCGGGCCGTGCTTCTTGGCGAGGGCGGCGTTGATGCCGTCCTGCAACAGCCCGTGCAATTCGGTGCGATCGATCTGCTTCGAGTTCGTCAGCTCGCGGATCGCCGTCAGGATTTCTACCGAAGCAACCATGTCCTATGTCCCCCTCTACCTTTTCCAGTGAAACGCCAGCCGCGCCTTCTCGACCGCGGACAGCGGAAAGCGCCGCTCATCGCCGCGCTCATTGCGCACTATCACAACTTCCTGGCCGGGGTCGCCCTCGACAGCGGCGATCTCGACTTCGTCCGTTCTCCGTCCGGCGGGGTCGCCCGGCGAGTTGCTCGTAACCACCGCGCTCCTGCCCACGAACCTTTGCCAATCCTTCGCGCTTCTCAGCGGCCGCTCGATCCCCGGCGATGAGACCTCCAGCACGTATCTCTTCCCGCCGAAATCCCGAGCGTCCAGGCTCGCCTCGATTGCGCGCGATGCCGTCGCACAATTCTCGACCGTCACCTCTTCGCCGTCCTCCCGCTCGACCCGAACGTCGAGAACAGGACGCCCCTTGCTGCCTCCGACCTTCAGCTCGAAAAGCTCGAGTCCAAGCGGTCTAATTTCCGATGCCACAATAGCTTCCAGCGCTTCGTTCATCCAGCTTCGAGGTATCTTCAGAGGACAAAAAAATGTGGGGGTATCCCCACATTACGGTTGGCCGCCGAGTTGAACGCCCT
>CAYMKQ010000042.1:7438-17316 GCA_964391175.1 uncultured Gemmatimonadaceae bacterium
GCGTCGCCGGCACGATGCGAGAAGAATCTGTCGTTGTCGCAGCGCGTGCACGACGAGCTAACGGTGATCTTCTGCACGCCCAGCTCGCTCGCCTGTTCGGCGATAAGGGAGCGCAGATCGACATGGCCCGGACGCGTGACGGGCTGGCCGGTGAGCTGCTCCCTGACTTCCGCGCTCACTTCGTAGCAGCGTCCGCAGATCGCCGGGCCAAGATGAATCGCGAGCTCGTCCGGCGGATGGCCGTAGCGCGCCAGCGCTTCGATCGCAGTCGCGGTAATGCGCGCGGCAGTGCCCTTCCAGCCCGAGTGGAGTAGCGCGACGACACCCGAAGGGTGCGCGATGAAAACAGGCACACAGTCGGCGATGCCGACCGCGAGGGCGATCCCCTTCTCAGCCGCGATGTGTCCGTCCGCCTCGCCGGCGCGGAGCCACCCTTCCCAGCCTCCCGTATGCACCAGCACGCTGGTGCCGTGCACCTGCCGGAGCGACACGAGACGGAGCGCAATGTCCGAAAGCTCTTGCTGCACGGCGGTCCAGCGGGACATGACATCCGCTACGGGTTCCGTTCCGGAGAGGCTGAAGCTGCCGGCATCACGGGTCGTCGTGAATGCGCGAATTCCCCAACTCTCGAAGTCGGGGATTACCTCCTTGGCGACCTCGCTCACGGTTAGCGGCGGCGGTCGTCCACGCGCGTGATCGAGGCGCCGAGAGCATTGAGGCGCTCATCGATGCGCTCGTACCCGCGCTCGATCTGCCCAACGTTGTTGATGACGCTCGTCCCTTCGGCGCAAAGGGCGGCGAGAAGCAGCGCCATTCCAGCCCGGATGTCGGGTGACTCGAGCACCGCGCCATGCAGGCGGCTCGGTCCGTGGATGAGGGCGCGGTGCGGATCGCAGAGCACGATTCGCGCGCCCATCATCGAGAGCTTGTCGACGAAGAACAGCCGCGACTCGAACATCTTCTCGTGCATCATGATCAGGCCTTCGCACTGCGTCGCCGTGACGATCGCGATCGACATGGTATCGGCGGGGAACGCAGGCCAGGGCTGATCTTCGAGCTTCGGAACGTGCCCGCCCATGTCGGATTGAATCTGCCGCGACTGCTTCGCGGAAATGACCAGGTCGTTGCCGTCCTCCGCGCACTCGATTCCCAGTCTCGAGAAACCCATGCGCGTCGAGCGCAGATGCTCTATCCCCGCGTTCTCGATCCTCAGCTCCGACCGCGTGACCGCGGCGAGTCCGATGAATGAACCCACTTCGATGTGGTCGGGACCGATCGTGTACGTGACGGGAGTGCTACCGAGCTGGCGTCCGCCGTGAATCGTCATCGTGTTCGTGCCCACTCCTTCGATCTGGGCGCCGAGGGCGATCAGGAACTGAGCGAGGTCCTGCACATGCGGCTCGCTGGCGGCGTTTCTCAGAACGGTGGTGCCGGTAGCGGCGGACGCCGCGACCAGCGCGTTCTCCGTCGCCGTCACGCTGGGCTCGTCGAGGAACACATCGGCGCCGCGGAAGCCGTTCACTCGCATCTCGATCGTCTTGCCGTGTTTGAATTCCGCGCCGAGCTGCTCGAGTGCGAGAAAATGCGTGTCGAGCCTTCTCCGCCCGATCACATCCCCGCCCGGAGGCGGCAGCGTCACCTGGCCGCACCGGGCGAGAAGGGGCGCGGCGAGGAGAATCGACGCCCGAATCTTGGCGCACAGCGTAGGATTGAGGTCTTTCGGATGCAGATCCTTGGCGTGGATGTGGAGCGAGTTCTGTCCCGTCCACTCCATGGATGCACCGACCGACCGGATCAACTCCACCAAGGTCTCGATGTCCCTGATGCGGGGCACGTTTTCCAGATAGACCGGATTATGTGAAACGAGCGCCGCCGCGACGATGGGCAGCGCGGCATTCTTGTTTCCGGAGGGTCGGATCGAGCCGCTGAGGGGCTTCCCCCCCTCCACGATGAACTGAACTGCTGGCATGGTGCTCCTGAAGCCGTTACGGGGACAGGGTGTACACAAGCGTGTTGCGCAAATATATCGCAGAGCGCACTCTTTGTACCGGACACCGAAAGCTCTCCAAAAATGGCCTCTCCCTTGCACACTTGAGCGCGCATGATGGGATGGATGAACGTCGGCATGGACCTTCTGCTTCAGGCCGGGGCGGCTTTGCCGGACACGCTCTACACCAAGCAGATCGTGGAGGACGCGAGTCTCTGGCAGAAGGTGACCAGCATCGCGAGCGGCGTAATGACGATCACCGTCATCGTGCTGACGGTCGCTCTCGTTCCGGCAGCCTGGAATTTCAGAAAGAGCTACAAGAAGACCAGCGAGATGCTCGACAAAGTATATGGGGACATCAACCCGATAATGCGCCACGCCAGCTCGATCGCGGACAACGTCGATTACATCTCGACGTCGATCCGCGTCGACGTACAGCAGGTGAGCCAGACCGTGGCGGCGGTGAATCAGCGGCTGCAGCAGGCGGTCGCGACCGCCGAGGACCGGATCAGGCAGCTGAATGCGCTGCTCGACGTGGTTCAGGAGGAGGCGGAGTCGGCCTTCATCACTACCGCGTCGACAATTCGCGGCGTGCGAACGGGAATCAATCAGGCATTTGACCAGGAGGAGTTGATCGATGGGGACTACGACGAAAGCGGAGCCGACGGCTGGGAGAAACCGCGCCCGAGAGTCAGACCCAGAAATGGAGCTGGACGAGGCGCGTGAGCAGCAGTTCGACCTGCTCACCGCGGCCCTCATCGGCGCCGCGGTCGGCGCCTGCATCACGCTGCTGGTGAGGCGGGGGCCCTCGGGTCGCCGTCCTGTCGGACCGCTCGTCCGGTACGCCGGGCGCGGAGCCGCGCTGGCCGGGATCGCGGGTCTCGAGGGCGCGAAGTGGGCTGGCAGCCGGGCGGCTGAGGGAGCGCGCTGGGCGGCTCCACGCGCCCGGCGCGGATTCCGCACCGCTGTCGAGCGCGGCGAGGACCTGATCGAGCGCATTCCAGTCGACGACATGGTGGAGCAGGTGCGCGACTATGTCGATACGGCGCGCGACGCGATCAACGACGTCGTGAAGGACGAGCTCAACGATCTCCGGAAAGCTGTTCGCCGTCAGCGTAAGCGCATCGGGATCTAGGTCGCGCACAATGGCGCGCGCATCACCGCGCGCACTATCGGCCGGTGGCCTGGCGCTGGCCGTGTTGCTGGCGCTGGTGCTGACACCGGCCGTCGCGCATGCGTGGACTCCGGGGACCCACATCTTCCTCGGTGAAGCAGTCATGCGGTCGCTGCCGCTCCTGCCGTCGGGAATCGCGGAGCTCCTCGCCGCCTTTCCGTACGATTTTCTGTACGGCTCGATCGCCGCCGATACGAGCATCGCCAAGAAATACGCCGCGGCGGGAAGACACTCTCATTCGTGGAACGTCGGCTTCGAGATTCACGACAACGCCGAGTCGGAACCGTTGCGCGCATTCGGACTCGGTTACCTCGCGCACCTGGCCGCGGACTCAATCGCACACAACTACTTCGTTCCGCACCAGCTCACGATCACGTCGTCAACGGCGGCGCTCGGTCACAGCTACTGGGAGAGCAGGTTCGACACGCACATCGGCGAGCGCTTCAGCCGCACCGCCAAGCAGCTGATCCTCCGGGACCATGCGCACTCCGACGGACACCTGGACCGCATTCTGAGCCCGACGATCTTCAGCACGCACACGAACAGAAGGATTTTCAGAGGAATGGTGCGCGTCGCCGACACGGAATCCTGGCAGCGCATCTTCCACCTCGTCGAGGAGAAGAGCCGCTGGGACCTGACCGAGCAGGAAGTGGAGATCTACATGGCCCGGGCGTTCGACTACATCATCGATCTTCTCACTCGTCTCGACCGGGCCGAGCCCTACAAGCTGGATCCCGCGGGGACAATCCCGTTGCGCGCGGCGAAGAAGGTGCGGCGGGCGGCGCTGAGGAGAGGCGGAGAGGAGCACGTCCACGAGCAAGCCCAGCAACACTTCGGAATGCCACCGTCCGAGCTTCGCTATGCCACCGAGCTGCCTGAGCCGCTTTACCCCGCGCGCGACGCCAACAGCTGATTGACGCGCTTCGGATCGGCGCGCCCCCTGGACTTCTTCATGACGAAGCCGACGAGGACTCCCTGCAGCTTCTTCTCTCCGGCGAGATATCGCGCGGCTTCTTGTGGATGCTCCACCAGCACCTCGTCGACCCAGACGGTGATCGCCGCTTCGTCGCCCACCTGAAGCAGACCCTCGTCGGCCGCGACCTGCGCCGCCGGCTTGCCCGTCTCGGCCATGCGCGCGAAGACACGTTTCGCCGCGGTGTGGCTGACCGTGCCGTCGCGTACGAGATTGAGAAGCTGCGCCAGATCGGCCGGACGCACCTTGAAGGAGCCGATATCCTGCCCGGAAGCGCGCAGCACCGCCTGCACCTCGCCCATCACCCAGTTGAAGGCGGATTTTCCATCGGCTGACGCCCTGGCGACGGCCTCGAAATACTCCGCGATCGCGGGAGAGACGGTGAGCTGCTCGACCTCCGCGGCAGGCAGTCCAAAATCCTCCGTGAGCCGTTTCCGACGCGCGTCTGGCAGCTCGGGCAGTCCCTCGCGCGCCCGGTCGATCCACTTCGCCTCGAGCAAGAGTGGGCGCAGGTCGGGTTCTGGGAAGTATCTGTAGTCGTGACTCCCCTCTTTGGTGCGACTTGGACGCACCGCTTCGCGCGCGCCATCCCAGAGGAGAGTCTGCTGCTCGACCTTGCCGCCGGCGTCAATCAACGCGCATTGCCGCTGGAACTCCGACTCGAGCGCGCGCTCGACGGCGGAGAACGAATTCATGTTCTTGACCTCGGTCTTCGTCCCCAGCTTCGACTGCCCCGGCGGCCGCACGCTGATGTTGGCGTCGACCCGAAGACTCCCCTCCTCCATGCTGACATCGCTTACGTCGAGGTACTGGAGGATCTGCTTGAGCGTGCGGAGATACGCGCCCGCGCCGGCGGCGCTCCGGATGTCCGGCTCGCTCACGATCTCGATGAGCGGCACGCCAGCTCGATTCAAATCGATGGCGGTAGCTCCCGGATAGCGATCGTGGATCGACTTGCCGGCGTCCTCCTCCATGTGTACGCGCGTGATGCCGATGCGAGTCTCGGTTCCCTTGGCCGTCTCCCCCCCCCCGATCGCAACGGATCCGCCGGTGGCGAGCGGCTGGTCGAACTGCGAGATCTGGTAGCCCTTCGGCAGATCGGGGTAGAAATAGTTCTTGCGCGCGAATATCGAGATCGGATTAACGGTGCACCCAAGACCGAGCGCCGCTCGTGCCGCGAGCTCGACGGCGTGCTCGTTCAGCACGGGTAGCGCGCCCGGAAGCGCCAGACACACCGGACATGTGTTGACGTTGGGAGGCGCGCCGAAATCAGCCGAGCAGCCGCAGAACGCCTTCGTTCTCGTCTTGAGCTGGACGTGGACCTCGAGACCGACGACCATCTCGTAGCGGTCGTGGCTCACGCGTGTGCCTCGGCTCCCAGCGCCGCCTCGAGCGCGTAGGCGACGCGAAACATGTTGTACTCGTCAAAATGTGCCGTGATTATCTGGCCGCCCACGGGAAGCCTGCGAACTCTGCCGATGGGAACGGAGATGGCGGGAACGCCGGCCAGGTTCGCCGTGACGGTGAAGATGTCGTTGAGGTACATCTCGTACGGATCGCTGATCGCGCCTATCGTAAAGGCAGGCGTCGGCGTCGTCGGCGTGAAGATAGCGTGCACTCCGCTCGCGAACACCGAGCGGAAATCATCGGCGATCAGCGTTCTCACCGCCTGCGCCTTCCTGTAGTAGGCGTCGTAGTAGCCAGCCGAGAGCACATACGTGCCGAGGAGAATGCGACGTGTCACCTCGGGGCCGAAGCCCCTGGATCGCGTCTCCTCGTACATCCCCTTGAGTCCGCCCGGTGATTGCGCCCGCAGCCCGTAACGCACGCCGTCGAATCGCGCGAGGTTCGACGAAGCTTCCGCGGGCGCGAGGATGTAATAAACGGGGATCGCGAGAGGAGAGCTCGGCAGCGACACATTTCGGACCGTCGCTCCCATGGCGCGGAACCGGTCGAATGCCCGCTCGCACAGGTCCCGAATGCTCGGGTCGAGCGACTCCGGGAAATACTCCTTCGGTTTACCGATGACGATGCCTTGAAGCGTCGCAGGGCCCGGCGGCGGGGGCAGCGGCACTGCGCTCCTCCCGATGCGTATCGCTTCCGTCTCGGGGTTGCGGGCATCCGGGGCGGGCAGTCCAAGCGCGGATACTCGATAGATCGGAACGTCGGCGTCGGAGCTCGTCGAGTCCATCTTGTCGAATCCCGCGATCACCTCGAGCGCGAGCGCGGCGTCATCTACCTTCCGCCCGAGGACGCCAATCTGATCGAGCGAAGATGCAAAGGCGACGAGGCCGTACCTGCTGACTCTCCCATACGTCGGCTTGACGCCGACCACGCCGCAGAACGCGGCGGGCTGGCGAACGGAACCGCCGGTCTCCGAACCCAGCGCGATCGGGGTGATGCCCGCCGCGACGGCGGCGGCGGAGCCGCCCGATGATCCACCGGGCACGCACCGCACGTCGATCGGGTTGTGCGTCGGGCCGTACGCGCTGTTCTCCGTCGACGAGCCCATCGCGAACTCGTCCATGTTCGTTTTCGCGACGATCAACGCTCCGTTTGCGCGCAGCCTCGTGACGGCTGTCGCTTCGAACGGGCTCACGTATCCTTCGAGAATCCTCGATCCGCACGTGGTGGGGAGACCAAGGGAAGCGATGTTGTCCTTGATCACGACCGGGACTCCCGCCAGGACACCGATATCGGCCGCGGTGCCCACCCGCGCCTGCATCTCGTCCGCTTCCCGAGCGCTCGCCGAGTCGTCGGCGGCGAGGACTATGTTCAGGTCGCGAGGGCCGGCCCCGATATCGCGCGCGCGATCGAACGACGCGCGCACGACTGCCGCCGGCGACAGCCGCCCCGCGCGGACACCAGCCGCTATTTGCGCCGCGCCGAGCTGCGAGTAGTTGTCGAGGCTCAAGCTCCGCTCTCGCCGGGGTCCTCATGCGTCGCCAGGCGCGGCACGATGAAGAAGCCGCCCTCCATCGAGGGCGCGAACGAAGCGAGGGTTCCCTGCATCGCGGGTGCAACCCCCGCATCCGGGCGGAGGGGTGTTCCCCCTGCCCCGACGCCCGCCGTGGGAGCGACGCTCGTCGTGTCGATCTGCGAGAGAACCTCCATGTGCGAAAGAATCGCGCTCAGCTCTTTGGTCAGCTCGTCGGCCCGCGCCGCATCGACGCCGAGGCGGGCGAGCTGAGCGATGTGGAGCACATCCTCACGTGTGACCGCCATTATTCCTGTCCGCGCTCGAGTGTGGTGTAGGCCAGCTTTATGGTCTTCCGACCTACGCTCCCGTCGTCGAAGTCGATGACCGCTTTCACTTCGCGCCCTACGCCCGACAGCTCGGCGATCGACCCGTCCCCGAACAGCTTGTGCTTCACACGCTCACCCTTCACGTATCGCGGCTCGTCCTGCGAAACTTCGGCCTCCATCGCGGCCGTCTTCCGCCACGAAGGCACTTCGTGCTGGCGACGCTGCAGGTACGCGCCGCTTCCGAATCCGCTTGAGCGCGTGGACGCTCCGCGGCCCATCGCACTGACGCGCAGCGTCTTCGCCTCCTCGACGTTCGCGCCGGCGATCTCGCGCAGAAATCTCGACTTGATGCCGGGCAGGAGCTCACCGTTCCTTCTCCGCGTCTCGGTGAACGACAGATAAAGCTTTTCTTCCGCTCTCGTGATGCCGACGTAGAAGAGACGTCGCTCCTCTTCGAGCTTGTCCGGCTGATCGAGGGACTGGGAGAGTGGGAAGAGTCCATCTTCCAGACCGGTGAGAAAGACGACGGGATACTCGAGGCCTTTGGCGTTGTGCAAGGTCATGAGCGTCACCGCATCCGCCGATGGATCGAGCGCATCCGCCGCTGCCACGAGCATGGCGCGCTGGAGGAAGTGATCGAGCGGCGTGAGCCCCACTTCGCCTCCGTCGTCGATGACGGTTTCGGCGGCGCCATTGATGAGCGCGCTCAGGTTCTCGATGCGATCTCGCGCCGACTCCGGCCCTTCGGCCTGGAGGTAATCGACGTACCTGATCTCGGCGATGAGCTCCTGGATGAGGACATCGACGCTCGTATCCTTCGCTCTGTCGCGGAGCCTGACGATCAGCCCGGTGAAATCCGCCAGCGCCTTGCGCGCGGCGGGCCGCATCGACTCCTGGAGCTCCTCGCGCGAGGCGGTCTCGAAGAGAGAGACGCCCGCTTCGCGCGCACGCGCGGCGAGCGCATCGACGGTCGTGTCTCCGATGCCGCGCTTGGGAACGGCGATGGCGCGACGGAACGCTTCCCCGTCGGCCGCGTTGGCGATGAGCTTGAGATAGGCCATCAGATCGCGGATCTCGCGCCGGTCGTAGAATCGAACCGAGCCCACCAGCCGGTATGGTACCGCGTCCCGGCGCAGAGCGTCCTCGAGCGCGCGGCTCTGTGCGTTCGTTCTGTACAGCACGGCGAAGTGGTTGAGTCCGCGTTTCTCCTGATTGCGCCGTGCCTTGATCTCTCCGAGCACCCACTCCGCTTCGTCACGCTCATCGAGGGCGGCGACGAGCGTCACCCGCTCTCCCGACTGGCGGGTCGCTCGAAGAGTCTTCCCCTTGCGGCCGACATTCTGAGTGATGGCCGCGTTTGCCACCTCCAGGATATCGGGAGTCGATCGGTAGTTGTCCTCGAGCCGCACGAGCCTGGCGGCGGCGAACTCCTTCTCGAAATCGAAAATGTTGCGGATGTCCGCGCCGCGCCAGCCGTAGATCGACTGGTCGTCGTCTCCTACCACCACCACATTCCCGTGCGCGCTGCCCAGCAGCTTGATGAACTGGAACTGCGCACGATTGGTGTCCTGGTACTCGTCGACGAGAATGAACTGAAAGCGGTCGCGGTACCGGGCGAGCGTCGTCTCGTCGGCGCGAAAGATCTCCACCGGTAGGACGAGCAAGTCGTCGAAGCTGACGGCGTTGGCGGCTCTGAGAGTCGGCTCCAGCTGCTTGTAGACGGCGGCCGCGGCGCGCGACAGTGGATCCATAGCCAGCGACTCGTACTCGGCGGGACCCACGAGCGCGTTCTTCGCGTCCGAGATGAGCGAGGAGATGACCTTCGGGCTCCACTGCTTGGAGGAGATCCCCTCCCGCTCCATGATGCGCTTGACGACGCCGAGGAAGTCGTCCTCGTCGTAGATCGTGAAGCTCGCGGTGCGTCCCACCTGCCGCGCTGCGCTCCGCAGAATCCTGGCGCCGATCGCGTGGAAGGTACCGCTCCACATCCCCTTCGGCTCTTCTCCGAGCAAACGGGTGATCCGCTCGCGCATCTCTCCCGCCGCCTTGTTGGTGAACGTTAACGAGAGGATTCGCGACGGATCCACGCCGTGGTGCTCGATCAAGCGCGCGATGCGCGTGGTGAGGACACGGGTCTTCCCCGAGCCGGCGCCGGCGAGCACGAGCATCGGCCCCTCGAAATGAAGAACCGCTTCACGCTGCGCCGGATTGAGGCCGGCCAGGGGCTCCGCGCGCTCGGGCGCCATCACGTTCGTAGACTCGGGCATGGTGTCAAGATACCCAAAGCTGGGGGGCGGGTCATAGGGTGAAACAACGAACTGAACGGAACAAGCTGCCGGCTGACAGCTAACTACGCTGCCAGCGGCCAGCTGCCTACGACACTGACTGTTCGAACCGCGGAGCGCCGCCCGGGTTTCAGCCAGTCCATCGGGATCCCATGGACAAACCGGTTCGTCTCTCCTTCTGCGTTGCGAATGATGCGTTGGCAATGTTGTGGT
>CAYMKQ010000043.1:0-1831 GCA_964391175.1 uncultured Gemmatimonadaceae bacterium
CCGTCTCCTGGTCGCTCGCTGAAACTCGCTGACGCAGGACCCCCTCCGACTCCCCGTCAGAACTCACGCGAACGAAGTGCGGAAGCAGATCTCCGTCCCCGTTGTCCACGGGCGCAGTGCACTCCCGATTCGGAACCGCGGACTCGCTCCCGCATCGCGCGCGGTCGTTTGCGCTCGCGCACCCCCTTGGTCGCGCAAATCGCGAGGCTGCACCGACCAAAGGCAGAAATGCCATTCGCAAGCGCACCAAAGGTGTCGCGACGCAAAAGGCCCCTACGCGAGGATTGGGCCGATTCAGGTTACCGGAAGAACAGATACGATGCGCCGAGCGTGATCGCCGGGTTGTTCTTCCAGAATGACCGGGCCTGCTTTGGCGCCGCCGCGGCGGACCCTCCGGTGGGCGCCACATAGTAAGCGGTCGGATATTTCAGCTGGTACAGGTAATCGTTCACGTCCACACGCAGCTGGAACCGCCCGCCCGGCACGTAGCGCAACCCACCGCCCAGCGAAAATGCAAACGGGGTGCCGAACCGGTAGGGATCGGGCTCGACATTGCAGCCGCAGCTCGCGATTCCGGCCCCGAGGTTGATGACCGGAACTATGCCGTGGAATCTCTTCTGCCCGGTGAGATTCACGACGACGTTGACGTCGACGAGATTCACCGAAACGTTGCGCTTGCCGAGCTGGGCTGCTGCTCCCGACTGCGTAGGATCTATGGGGAATCGCTCACTGCTGACACGGGCGATGCGGGCCATGATCTGTGCCGGTCCGCCCACTCTGATCTCGTAACGAAGCCCGAACATCGGGCCCGAGCGCGGTGTCACGCCGACTGGGTCCCGCCCGGCTTTGAAATACCCCGCGAAAAAGGTCAGCTCCTGACCCGACTCCAGGTCGACGAAGGGACTCTGCGATGGCAGGTGCCCGACCTGCGCGCCGGCGGTCGTTGTCACGAATGCAAGCGCGATGGCGCTCGTCAAATGCTTCACTGTATCACTCCAAGGTTTACGCCGCTCATCTCACGCGGCTGCTCCAGGCCGAGCATCGATAATATAGTTGGCGCCACATCGCAGAGAGCGCCGCCGGCGCGCAACGGCTTCTCGCGGTCTCCGTCGACGACCACGAATGGCACAGGGTTGGTCGTATGCGCCGTGTGCGGTCCACCCGTCTCCGGATCGATCATCAGCTCGGCGTTGCCGTGATCGGCGGTGACGATGAGCCGGACGCCCGCGGATTCCGCCGCACTGAGAACTCTCGCCAGGCATCGATCCACCGTCTCCACCGCCTTTACCGTCGCCGGAATCGACCCGCTGTGTCCGACCATGTCCGCGTTTGCGTAGTTGCAGAGAATGAAGTCGTGCTCGAGCGACGAGATCCCCCTGCACAACGCATCGGTGACTCCCTCCGCGCTCATCTCGGGCTTGAGGTCGTAGGTCGCCACCTTGGGACTGGGAACGAGCACGCGATGCTCGCGTGGAAAGGGCTGCTCGATGCCGCCGTTGAAGAAGTAAGTCACGTGGGGATACTTCTCGGTTTCCGCCGTCTTCAGCATGCTGAGCCCGCTCGCCGCGAGAACCTCGGCCAGAATCCGCTCCATCGACTTCGGATCGAAAGCGACTGGAAGGTCAAACGTCTTGTCGTAGGTGGTGAGCGTCGTGACCGAGACCTTGGGGCGTCGGGAGGCATCAAAGCCATCGGCCTCTCGGTGGCTCCAGCCGACGGGAAGGTCGTCGTCACCGTGGCGGTTCGGATCGATCAGAGCGCGCACGATCTGCCGCATTCTGTCCGAGCGGTAGTTGAAGCAGATCACGGCGTCGCCGTCCTTCATGGGCGC
>CAYMKQ010000043.1:1931-4957 GCA_964391175.1 uncultured Gemmatimonadaceae bacterium
CGGCATGCACCCGTGAGCGCGGGGTTGGTGTAGAAGCTTCCATCGGCGATGGCCGAAGAGATGCGTACAAGATCCTGCATCACCACTCTGCCCGCGCCGAGGTTCAGGTGTCCCACTTCGCTGTTCCCCATCTGGCCTGATGGAAGTCCGACGCGCGGGCCCGACGCCTCGAGGAGGGTGCGTGAGCCGCGCTTCCAGAGGGAATCCCAGGTTGGCGTCTGGGCGAGTGCGATTGCGTTGCCGTCAGTTTCGGGGCGATAGCCCCATCCATCGAGAACGATGAGCGCGACTGGCCGCGCGCGCTGTGTGATGGCCATTATATCTGTAATGTAATTCCACCCCGCGGTCGGGGCGTCACGGGACACAATGGAAATCTTCAAGCCGAAAGAGAGCATCGAGACGCGTCGCAGACCCGAGCGCGCGAGTGAGGGCGACCGCCGCCGCGGCACCTGGCGCGATTTCCGGCTCGCCTATCCCGGATTTGTCTTCGTCCTCGGCATTGCACTCGCCGCAATGGTCGCCGTCGACGGATGGCTTCTCTACAAGAGAGTGAGCTACAACCGCGAGGTCAGCTCGCTCCGGTCGCGAATGACCAACGCCGAAAGGGAGCGCACCGATCTCATCGTGCAGACAGAGGAAAACAAGCTCCGGCTCGCGATCGAGCTGGCGAAGCGGCAGGCGAAGTTCGACAAGAAGCTGCACCTCAATGTCTCGATCGACAGCGCGAAGATGTATCTGACGCGCGAAGGCGCGCTCCTTCGCGAGATGCCGGTGCAGTTCGGGCCCGAGCGTCCGGCGTCGGCGACCTCGGACGCGCCGCCCGCCGCGGTTCCGCGAGGAGAGAGGACGGTCGCCGATCTCTCGTCGAGCCGGATCACTCTGGACGGCGGCGCCTATATCCTCGCCGCGAATTCTCCTGAGCTCGCAAACGACTCGACGCCCATTCCCCCCGGCTCGCTCCGCGTCGGGCTCGAGGACATGAAGGCGATCATGCCGAACCTTAAGGCCGGTATGAAGGTATACTTCTATTGAAGACGCATGTTTTTCGTGGCGTCAGCAGCGACTTAGTGAGGTAGAGCGATGGTTGTAAGCAGAGCGTTGTCCTATGGTGGAAGAACCGTGTGGATGCTGATCCTCGGGTTCGTCACCGCCGCGATCCTTAGCGTGATGCTGCTCACGAAAACGGCGGAGCTCCGCTACCAGCGCGACGTCAACCGGATGGTATACAACGACAATCTGGGCGTCCTTGACGAAGTGAAGGCGAGTCTCGGAATGACGGGCGACAGCCTGAAGCGCCTGATGGGGGACTCGCCGGCCGAGGCGGCGAATCAACCCTACATCGTTGTCAGCATCGCGGACCATCAGCTCTGGTTCAAGCGGGGCTCACAAGTGCTGTTCGAAGCGCCTATCGCAACGGGTAGTGGAAAAGAGCTCGTCGCTGGCGGCAGACAATGGCGCTTCGAGACCCCGCGCGGCCGGCTCGGCGTGCAGGCAAAAGAGGAAGACCCGGCCTGGGTTCCTCCCGATTGGCACTTCATCGAGCTCGCGCACAAGCGTGGATTGGGCGTCGTGCGGCTCAACTCCGGTCAGGCGATCTCGACCGGTGATGGAGTGATAACCACGCGGAATGGCGAGGTTGTGAAGCGGTACGGCGATGGCCGTACAGTCTCGCTTGGCGGCGGGACGGAAGGGCGCGAGATCATCTCCGGCGGCAACGTCATCATCCCGCCTTACGGCACCACCGCGCGGCGTTATATGGGTGTCCTTGGCACTCGCAGATTGAAGATGGGCGATGGTTACGCGATTCACGGAACGAATAAGCCAGAAACGATCGGACGGTCCGTGAGCCACGGATGTGTGCGGATGCGGAACGAGGATATCGAGCGGCTTTACCCGATGGTTCCCGTGGGCACGCCGGTCTACATCTATTAAGAGCGCTTGCAAGCGGACGGTGTGCGGGAGCGGAGGCACCCGACAGGCGATGAGCCGGAGCTCCCCGACGAGCTTCCCGTCAGGAAGCGCCACGCCGCGCGTCTCGTCTGGATCACCACTGT
Organism: uncultured Gemmatimonadaceae bacterium; assembly: GCA_964391175.1. Taxonomy (GTDB): domain Bacteria; phylum Gemmatimonadota; class Gemmatimonadetes; order Gemmatimonadales; family Gemmatimonadaceae; genus UBA4720. The sequence continues at coordinate 3,986 of CAYMKQ010000043.1, forward strand.
TGCCATAGCGGCTCTCGGGGCGCTTCAGTTTCTGAACGCCGCCGGCTCCGCCAGAGACAAGCGGTTCGGCACCTACCTCAAACGCGCCGTGGTGCCCCAGGCCGAGCCCTCGGCCAGCGCGTTCGGCGAGAGTGGGGAAGTGAAGCTCACCTTCGCGATGCCGTCGCAGGAGATATCGTATCCCCTGGACGTGCACGGCGACCCGACCGCGTTGCAGTACGCGTGGGTCCGCGTAGGCGACACCGCTCGAGCGACGGTCGCGAAACCGCTCACCGGCGCGCGCGTGTTCGCGCCGCCAAAGGCCGGCTTCTACAAGCTGACGCTGGTCAAGGACGACCAGCAGCGCTCCGTCGAAGGTCTGACGCTCGCGGTGCTGGTGCCCTTCGAGGAGAAGGAGGGCGGAATGCTGCGCGGCTACCGGATCGGCACCTACCTGTCCGAGCGGGTGCGAGGAAAGACTCCGCCCCCCGAGGGATTCCTTGAGATCACTCCCGCCGACGTGGAGATTCCGATCACGAAGCTTCTCAAGGTCGGAGATTTTCTGAATCACGACCAGAAGGAAGTGTGGCCCAGCTACGCGGCGGTGAACCCGAAGCTGCTCGACAAGCTCGAGCTGGTGATCGCCGAGATCGCGCGCTGGCACGGGGAGCGGGCGGTGGTTGACATCTCCATCGACGTGCACTCTGGCTTTCGGACGCCCGATCGCAACCGCAGGATTCGGCGCGCCGCCCGCGACAGCCAGCACCAGTATGGCGACGCCGCCGATGTGGCGATCGACGCCAACGGGGATGGAAAACTCACCGCGATGGACAGCCGTATGGTAGGTTTGGCGGTGGAGATCGTGGAGCTGAAGCACCCGGACCTGGTCGGGGGCCTCGGCATTTACACCAGCGGTCACGCCAGCACCAACTACGTGCACATCGACGTGCGCGGCCGGCGCGCCCGCTGGCGGGGTCGAGGCTGACGGTACGA
>CAYMKQ010000043.1:5057-17103 GCA_964391175.1 uncultured Gemmatimonadaceae bacterium
AGGCTGACGGTACGAGGCGGAAGGAGGGGGGAACTGGATGAACGACATTCTGCGTGAGCGGCTGATTCGCAAGCTGGATACGCTTTCCGAGGAGCGGATCTATCAGATTCTCGACTACATAGATTTTCTCGAGTCCAAGTACGCTCCCAAGCCTTCCGCCGCGCCCAACCCTCTCAAGCGCTTCGCGGAAGGGGTCGAGGACACGCTCAGAGCGGGCCGGCTGTCGGCGGGCGTAATCGGCGGAACGATGAGCGTGATGAACAAGGCAGTCGGCGTGCTAACGGACGTGGCCAACGCTGGCAAGTCAGTTGCAACGGAGATCGCCGGGGTCGCCTCGTCGGTGACCTCGCCGAAGCCCCGGCCGACGCAAAGCGGTCCCGCCGCGCCGGCTGGCTCTCCGGCGTCGCCTTCGACACCGATTCCGCCAACCCAGCCACCGGGAGATCAGCGTAAGTGAGGACTCAATCCGAGCGCGCAGCCGCGACAGCATCGCGCAAACGGCGCGCACGATCAGGCGGGCGAACGGCAAAGCCGCGCCCGGTGGAAGCTCCCGAAGCGGGAGAAGCCCCGCGCACCGGCGCCAAGCGGACCGTCATGTCGACGATGAAGGAGCTTCCGAACTTCCTGCGTTTACTGGGAGGGCTGCTCGCCGATGCGCGCGTGGCGCTGACCGACAAGCTCCTCGTCGCCGGCGCGGTCGCCTACATCCTGTTGCCGCTCGACTACGTACCGGACTTCATTCCTTTCCTGGGAGAGGTCGACGACATCTTCCTCCTGGTGATGGCGTTACAACGGCTGATCGCCAACGCGGGCCGCTCCGTTCTGCTCGATCACTGGATGGGGGATCCGAAGGATCTGGGCACGCTCAATCTCGAGCGCGTGCTGGCCGCGGCGGCGTTCTTTCTCCCGCGCCGGGTGAGGCGGCGGCTGAGAGCTATAGGGCGGGATATCTAGCTCTGCCTGCCTTCGCGGGCTACATCTCAGTCCGCGCCGCACTGAAATAGCTTCTTCCCGGAGGTCGCCCCATGCGCTCATCGCTCGCCATCGCCTTCGCGCTCGTCGCGCTCTGCCCCCTCCGCCTCCCCCTCGCGGCACAAGCGCCAGCGACACCCGTCGTTGCGACCGCTGAGAACCTGGTGGTGGAGGGCGTTCCTCCCATTCCCGCCGCGCTGGCGGCCGAGGTCCGGCGCTACACCGAGTCGCGCTCCGCAGGGTTGGCGGATTGGCACCCGACGCGCCGTGAGCTCCTGATCAGCACCCGCTTCGGCAACACGCCGCAGATCCACCGCGTGGCGACGCCACTTGGTGCGCGCACTCAGCTCACCTTCTTCGATGAGCCGATCAGTGGTGTGTCGTACGAGCCGAAAGAGGGTCGCTATTTCCTGTTCACGAGGGACGTGGGCGGCAACGAGTTCAGACAGATCTACCGCTACGATCTCGCCAGCGGCGCGGCCACGCTGCTGACCGATGGCGGCCGCTCGCAGAACGGCGGCCTGAGCTGGAGCACGCGCGGCGACCGCATCGCGTATGCGAGCACGCGGCGGAACGGGAATGACCGCGACATTTACGTGATGGACCCACTGAACCCGGCCGGCGGGCGCCTGTTGCTGCAGGTCCAGGGAGGCGGGTGGGGCGTCACCGATTGGTCGCCGGACGACCGGCAGTTGCTGGTAAGAGAATACCTGTCGGTAAACCAGAGCCGGCTTTATCTGGTTGATGTCGCGAGCGGGCAGCGCTCACCACTCATGCCAGGTGAGCGGGACACTGTCTCCTACGGTGACGCGCGTTTCACGCCCGACGGACGTGGTGTCTACCTCACCACCGATGCCCGCTCCGAGTTTCAGCGGCTGGCATATCTCGATCTCGCCAATCGCCGCGTCACAACCCTGACGCAATCGATCAACTGGGACGTAGACGGCTTCGATCTCTCGCCCGACGGGCGGACGATCGCATTCGCGACGAATGAGGCCGGCGTGTCCCGTCTGTATCTGATGGATACCCGGTCGCGACAGATCAGGCCGGTGTCCGGTCTTCCCATCGGCAACATCGGTGGCGCCAGCTGGCATCCAAGGCTGCAAGAGCTGGCGTTCACCGTTTCATCCGCGCGCAGCCCCAGCGATGTCTTTTCGATGGACGCGCGGACGGGCGCCGTCACGAGGTGGACGGAGAGCGAGCTGGGCGGGCTGGTCGCGTCGGAACTCGTTGAGCCTTCACTCATCCGGTGGCGCAGCTTCGACGGGCGCGAGATCACCGGCTTCTATTACCGCCCGGCGCAGCGCTTCTCCGGCAAGCGTCCCGTGCTCATCAGCATTCACGGCGGGCCAGAAGGGCAGTATCGCCCCGGCTTCCTTGGCCGCAGCAACTACTACCTGAACGAGCTCGGTACGGCGGTGATTTACCCGAATGTGCGAGGGTCCACCGGCTACGGGAAGTCGTTCGTCAACCTCGATAACGGGACGAAGAGGGAGGACTCGGTGCGGGACATCGCCGCCCTGCTCGACTGGGTCGCCCAGCAGCCTGAGCTCGACGCGAGCCGCGTAATGGTGACGGGGGGAAGCTATGGCGGCTACATGACGCTGGCCGTCGCGACGAACTACAACGACCGGATCTGTTGTGCGTTGGATATCGTGGGAATCTCCAACTTCAACACCTTCCTCAAGAATACCGAATCGTACCGCCGCGACTTGCGCCGCGTCGAGTACGGCGACGAGCGCGATCCGCAGATGCACGCCTTTTTCGAGCGCATCGCCCCACTGAATAACGCCGCCAGGATCTCCAAGCCGTTGTTCGTGGTGCAGGGTGGCAACGACCCGCGCGTGCCCCGCACCGAAGCAGAGCAGATCGTGGCCCGGGTGAAGCAGAACGGGAGTCCGGTCTGGTACCTGATGGCAAAGGACGAGGGGCATGGATTCCGGAAGAAGAACAACGTGGACTTCCAGTTCTACTCGACGGTCGAGTTCATGCGAAGGTTCCTGCTGGGCACCAGGTAGGCGTGATGCGCCGTTGCGCTGAACCTCGTTGGCTGCGGTCGTCCGCGTAGATGCAGCTCTCTGAGCTGTTGCGCCGGGAAGTTTCCCGCCACTTTCCCGACCAGGAGTCCTGCGTTACGGCCGTCGCCGTGCTCGAGGGAACGACCCTTCAGTTCCTCGACGTGCCGGAGCGGGACCGCGACCGCCAGCGCGTTCAGCTCGCGGCGCTCAAGTACGCAGCCGGCGACCTCTCCCGTCTCCGCGAAGCGGCCACTCTGGCGAGCGTCGACTGGCGGGATCTCCTCGCGGCGACGGGACTGGAGAACGACGACTGGGCGGAGGTGCTGACGCGGGCCGGATTTCCGGTTCCCAAGTAGAGTCAAGCTCAGGGTCCGACGTGAATTCTCGGGCCTCGCTGATTATTCCCGCAGCGGCCGCGCGATCAGAATTCCGGTGGAGCGCCGAATCGCCGCGACGTATTCGGGCACTGTAGCGCGAGTGATCTCCACCACGCCGCCGGAAAGCGGGGCGTGTAGCACTCGCAGGATTCCGTTCGCGTCACGATAGGCAAACGCGGCGTGTGTCACATCGAGTCCGGGGATCGCCGTCGCGAACGCGAGCACATCACCAGTCTCGATGCGATCGGATACCTCTGGAATTCGCGCAGTGGGAACGACACGCCGTGCGTGACGGTCCAGTCGGCGCTCCATGGCGCCGATCTCCCGGAAGACGCGGTCGTCAGCAAGAGCCTGATAGCTCGCACGATGCTCGGTCATGAAGCGGAGCGGGCGCATATCCTCAACTCCTCCCAGCTCCGCGCCGAGATCTCTTAGCAGTCCGCGCTTCTCGCCATCGGCGATTGCCTCGCTGAAGTAGTGCAGCCGCGACGCGTACGTATCCCGCTCGCCACCGCGGTAGCGCATTCGCTCCACCTCTCTCCCGAATCTTTCCCACGAAGGCTTCCGGTTGTCGTCCGCCAGCCGCGCCACCGCCAGACAGGATTCCACCAGCGTGACGCAGTCGAACCGCGTAAGTGAGAGCGTCAGCGGCTCGGTTCGGGATGGGCTGCCGCCCGCGCGGAGGTATGCCTCGAGTGTGAAGGCCTCATACGGAGTGCCGATAGCGAGCTCCCCGACGCGGATCGCACTGCGACCAACGGGAGCTTCCCGCCGCGACAGGCCCTCTCCCCGCAGTGCCGCGGTCCACGTGTTGAGACGGGCGAGGTCCGCGTTCGCCGGCGGTACCGCCGTGACTCGCCCACTCGACTGTCCGCCCCCACAAGCGAAGAAAGGGAATGGCAACGCCAATGCCGCCGTGCCGAGGGCGGCATTCTTCAACAGGGCTCGCCGGGAGAGAGGTATATCCATTGTGATCTCGCGGGGGAATATGCTCGTAATCGTTATGCGTTTCCCGTTCAACAGTGGCCCGTTCGACGCGAACAGGCAACGCACAACGGTACACGGAAAACGCACAACGCGCGCTGTTGACCTCTCCTTGCCGGTCGATCGCAGTCGCAACGATGATGGTCTCACTTTCAGCCGGCGCCCCGGCACGGTGCATGCGCCATCCGCCCTCGAGTCTTCAACCGCGAGGCAGCAATGGCAGACGACAAGAGCACCGATTTTTCCGGGTCGCAACCGGCCGATGACGAGGATGTGGTCATCGACACCACGTCCACCGAGCCCCTCAGGAACGCGAAAATCGAAGAGCCCGAGACCGAGCTCCCGGAAGAGAAGGATCCACCTCGAACCGGCAGAGGAAAGTTCACGGCGCCCAAATTTGGCTCGGCCGGGAGCGGAGGCGCGGAGCTCGAGCCGGGACCCGAGAAGAATTGACGGCCGGCACGCGCCAAGAGCGACCTCGCAACACTTTCAGGCCTTGAAGAGAGGACTGCCGAGTTCCCGCTAGCTCCATGGGCGGCGCAAGCGGCCTGACCACACGCTTGCTCGCCGCCAGCGCAACCGCGCTGCTCGCGGGGGTGTTCGCCTGCGCCAGCGCGCCCCCGAATCCGCCGGCGGGCAGCGGCCTCGCGCGCGGAATCGCGGCTGCCGATTCGCTGATCAACGCCGCCGTCGGTACCCAGATCCCGGGTGCCGTGCTGGTCGTATCGCGGGACGGCAGGATCGTCCACGAGCGGTCCGATGACCTTCCAGTGGGGTATTGAGATCGTCCCGAAGTCAAACCATTAGCCCTGGCCATGTCATCTCGTAAGTCTCTCATTGCGCTGTACATAGCGGCCTGTGCTCTGTTCGCCAGTATTGCGCACGGGCTCGACGCCCAGACCGCGCGTCTCACCGCGGCCCCGTCGCGACCCAACCCGGGGTCGATCGTTCGGCTGACTCTCGATGCGACCGAGTCGCGCGATGACTCTGTCGTCGCGGTCCGCGGCTCGATGGCTGGTGAGCCCCTTCATTTGATCGAAGCTGGCGACCGGATCTGGCGCGCCATCGGCGGCGTCCCGGTCAATGGGCCCGACACTGTCGTGGCCCGAGTCATCCTCGACCGCGCGTCGGGTCGGGTCGACACAGTGACCACAGCGCTCGCGATTCCTCCTCTTCCCGAGCCGTCAACGACGACGTCGCCGCGCCTTGCGGTCGATAACCGCTTTACCAGGCCTCTCGATTCGGCCACTCAGGCGAGGATCGAGCGCGAGAACGCGCTGGCGCGAGAGGTCGGACGCCGGGCGCACGAATCGCCTCCAATGTGGACCGGATCATTCCTGCGTCCCCGCACGTCGACCATTACCAGCCGGTTCGGGACGGGGCGCGCGTTCAACGGGCGTGTCGCGGCGAGACACCTGGGCGTTGACTTTCGCGGAGCGGTTGGCGAGCCGATTCGCGCGGCGAATCAAGGCGTCGTCGCATTGGTCGATACTTTTTTTCTCGCCGGCCGCGTCGTATACATCGACCACGGGGGTGGCGTCGTGACCGGGTACTTTCATCTCAGTGAGCCCCTCGTCGAAAAAGGTGACACCGTCGTGCGCGGACAGCGAATCGGGCGCGTGGGGGCCACAGGTCGCGTGACCGCCGCGCACTTGCACTGGAGCGCGCGCTATGGGACGCTCACCGTCGACCCGCTGGAGCTTGTCGCGCTCGAGCGCGAATGGTACAGCGGAGCACCCCTGGCGCCGCCGACCAACCGATGACGCGCCTCGTAGTCTCACGAATGGCGTAGGTCTGGACTCAAACCCGCCAATACCATACATTTAGCTATGGCAACCACAACTCGGCCATCGAGTAAGCCCGCCTCTCCGGCAAAACCCGGAAGCGGGCTTTCGCGCATCAAGGGGTCAATCAGCGCCGAAGAGCCGCTTCCGCGCGTTCGGGCCGACGTCGTTCTGACCTTCGACGACGTCCTGCTGACGCCCAGGCACTCGCTGGTTCACCCGAAGGATGTGAGCACCGAATCGCTCTTCACGCGAGGGATAGCGCTCAACGTGCCGTTTGCTTCAGCGGCGATGGACACGGTCACCGAATCCGAGATGGCGATGGCGATGGCGCGTGCCGGCGGGATCGGCGTGATACACAAGAACATGTCCATCGATCGGCAGGCGACCGAGGTGGATCGCGTGAAGAGGTCGGAGAGCGGGATGATTCTGAATCCAATCACGCTCTCCCCCGATGGAACGCTCCGCGAGGCCGTCGCGCTCATGACGCGGTTCAAGATCTCCGGAGTGCCGATTGTGAATCGCGACGGCCAGCTGGTGGGGATCATCACCAATCGCGACCTACAGTTCGAGCGCAACCTCGACCGCCCGCTCCGCGATGCGATGACGTCGAAGAACCTCGTCACCGCGCCGGTCGGCACTACGCTCGAGGAGGCCGAGGCAATACTCGGCAGGCACCGCATCGAGAAACTGCCGGTGGTAGCCGAAGACGGCACGCTGCGGGGATTGATCACCGTAAAGGACATCCACAAGCGGCGCGATTTCCCGAACGCGAACAAGGACCAGCATGGACGGCTCCGCGTCGCGGCAGCGATTGGCGCCGCCAATTATCGCGACCGCGCGCGAGCTCTCGTGGAGGCCGGGGTCGATGTGCTCATCATCGACACCGCTCATGGGCACTCTGAAGGCGTGCTCGAGGCAACTTCTGTGGTGCGCGAGATGTTCCCCGATGTGCAGCTGGTTGCAGGAAACGTGGCTACGCGAGCGGGCGCGCGGGCGCTGGTAGAGCGCGGTGTTGACGCAGTCAAAGTCGGTGTCGGGCCTGGCTCCATCTGCACCACACGCGTCGTGACCGGTGTTGGAGTTCCGCAGCTGACGGCGGTCTTCGATGCGGTCGAGGGCGCCGGCGACATCCCGGTGATCGCCGATGGGGGCATCAAGTACTCTGGCGACATCGTGAAGGCGCTGGCCGCCGGCGCGTCGAGCGTGATGATGGGCTCGATGCTCGCCGGAACGGAGGAGAGTCCTGGCGAGTCGCTGCTGCTCGAGGGACGCCGTTTCAAGATGATCCGCGGCATGGGCTCGCTTGCCGCGATGCAGGATGGAAGCGCCGACAGATACTTTCAGGAAGGCGAGATGTCGCCGCAGAAGCTCGTGCCGGAGGGCATCGAGGGACGAGTCCCGTACAAGGGCCCGGTGAGCGACGTCATCTACCAGATGATCGGCGGGCTCCGCAGCGGAATGGGCTACGTCGGCTGCGCCAACATCGAACAGCTTCGCACCGAAGCGGAGTTCGTCCGCATTACCGCCGCCGGGCTGCGCGAGTCGCACCCGCACGACGTGACGATCACGCGCGAGGCGCCGAACTACTCGGTTTAGCGGCGGCGGATTGCTTGCTTTCCCCGGCCCTCGGCCACAACTTCTGCCCGCGACACAGTGTCAAAATGTTATGAGAGTGCCGGACGCCTGACGACAATTTTCGGAGATTCCGTATGGGTTTAGGGACGAAGAAAAGCATCGCTGTCCTGCAACAGGAGGCAGCCAGCGGTGACCAGGAGGGCCCCCAGCTAAAGCGCGTGCTCGGAGCGCTGAACCTCACGACGCTGGGCGTCGGCGCGATCATCGGCGCCGGTATCTTCGTGCTGACTGGGACGGCCGCGGCGCAGTACGCTGGACCCGCGATCGTTCTTTCGTTCATCCTTGCCGGATTGGGATGTCTCTTTGCCGGCCTCTGCTACGCGGAATTCGCGAGCATGATCCCGATCGCCGGCAGCGCCTACACCTACAGCTACGCGACGCTTGGCGAATTCGTCGCCTGGATCATCGGCTGGGACCTGATCCTCGAGTACCTGTTCGGAGCTTCGACGGTGGCCGTCGGCTGGTCGGGCTACTTTACGGCGTTCATGAGGGAGACTCTCGGCATAGAGATGCCGGCGACGATGACCAACGCCCCGCTGGCGTTCACCGAGACCGCCAAGTATGACGCGGCCGGGGTGCTGCTCCAGGCGGAGGGATTCACGCTCACGGGCGCCATAATCAACCTCCCCGCGATGCTCCTCATCGCGCTGATGACCACGCTCCTCGTGATCGGCATCAAGGAGTCCGCCCGCTTCAACAATTTCATCGTCATCGTGAAGGTCACGATCGTATTCCTCGTGATCGGCTTCGGATTCATGTACGTCAACCAGTCGAACTGGCATCCGTTCATCCCGGTGAACACCGGCGAGTACGGTCACTACGGCTGGAGCGGAATAGTCCGTGGCGCGGCCGTCGTCTTCTTCGCGTACATAGGATTCGATGCCGTTTCGACCGCGGCACAGGAGGCCAAGAACCCGCAGCGAGACATGCCGATAGGAATTCTCGGGTCGCTGGCGATATGTACCGTGCTCTACATCCTGATGGCGCTCGTGATGACGGGTCTGGCGCCCTACACCGAGCTCGATGTCCCGCACCCGGTGTTCGTGGCGATCGACAAGGCCGGCCCCGCCCTCGCATGGCTCAAGCCGATCGTCAACCTTGGAGCAATCGCCGGACTAGCTTCGGTCGTGCTCGTGATGCTGATGGGCCAGCCGCGCATCTTCTACTCGATGTCGCGCGACGGCCTGCTTCCTCCGGTCTTCGGCAAGGTTCACCCCAAGTTTCGGACTCCGTACGTCACGACGCTGATCACCGGAGTGGTGGCCGCCGTCGTCGCCGGGCTGTTCCCGATTGGCCTTCTCGGCGAGCTCGTCTCGATCGGCACTCTGTTGGCTTTCGTGATCGTAATGGCCGGAATCATCGTGCTGCGCTACAAGTCGCCGAACATCGCGCGGCCGTTCCGTACGCCGCTGGTGCCCCTCGTTCCGATTCTCGGCATCCTCATCTGCGGCTACATGATGTCCAGCCTCCCGGGAGCGACCTGGGAGCGCCTGATCGTCTGGATGGTGATTGGGCTTGGGATCTATTTCCTCTACGGCAGGTCGCACTCGAAGCTGGCGCGCGCGGAAGGCAGTGCCTGATCTTCTAAGTGTTCCGCCGCAGCGAAGAGAAGCGATCGGGCGTCTCGCGCAGGAGTTCAGCGCGGGACGCTCTCTCGCTCTATCGACTCACATCAACGCGGACGGCGATGGCTGCGGGTCCGAGACGGCGCTCGCGCGCCTGCTCGGCCAGCTCGGCGTCCGCTCGCGGATCGTCAATCCGACGCCGTGGCCCGAGATGTACAGATTCCTGCTCGGCGACGATGTGCGGGACGCAAGCGATCAGGGCGCCAGGGCATTGAAGGACGTGGATGCTCTCGTGATCCTGGATATCTCGGACGTGAAGCGGCTCGGATCTCTCGCCGACCCCGTCCGGAAGCTGAAGGTCCCGAAGCTCGTCATCGATCACCATCTGCCGAGCGATGAGCCGCCGAGCAAGCTGGTGCTGGCGGACACGGACGCGTGCGCGACGGGAGAGCTGATCTACGACGTCGCGACGTGTCTCGACCTAGAGGTCACCCCGGATATCGCGAGGGCGCTCTACGTTGCGTTGCTCACCGATACCGGCGGCTTCCGCTTCAGTAACACGTCGGCGCGGTGCCTGAGCATCGCCGGACAGCTCATTGCCTCGGGCGTCGAGCCCGAGGAGATGTACGGCCGTCTCTACGCCTCGATGCCGGTGGGGCGCCTGCACCTCCTCCGCGACGCGCTGGCGACGCTGGAAGTCGATCCGGATTACGGGGTCTCGTGGATCTCAGTCGCAGCCGGAGCCGCCGAACAGTACGGGCTCAAGTCGGAGGACCTCGAGGGAATCGCCGAGCACCCGCGGTCCATCGGTGGCACCAGACTGGCTCTTTTTTTCAGGGACCTGGGGCACAACAAGGTGAAAGTATCGTTCCGCAGCACGGGGGACGTCGACGTCAACGAGTTTGCGAAGCAGTTCGGCGGCGGCGGGCATGCGCGGGCGGCGGGCGCGCTGATCGAGGGCTCTCTCGACTACGTGCGGCACGCGGTGGTCGCGGCGGCGCGGGAGTTCCTCACCGCGGCGGACAAGGAGCGCCGTCCCCCACCCGCGGCCTGAACGGTAGCAACTCCGCTCCCCTGCTTCTAACTTGCGGTGATGAGCGTACTGCGCCGCAGGAAATCCCGATCCCAGGCAGATGTCGAGCACCATATCCGGCACGAGCTCGCGCATATTCTGCCCATCCTCCGGATCGAGCAGTGCGCGATCGAGCTCGACTCCTTCGACGCGGGCAGCGGAACCGCGACGCTCGTGGTGAGGGGTGGCTGCCCCGATTGCGATGCGTCCGCGGTGACGTTCATGCAGGGAATCGAGACACAGCTCAAGCTGCGCGTTGCGGAGCTGAAAGCAATCCGGGCGAGCGTCGACTCGAAGGCATGAGCGCCAATCTCCAGGACCGCATCGAGGATGCACTTTCCCGCATCCGGAACAACCGGGTCGGCGCCAACGTTCTCGAAGCGGAGATGGTAAGCGACCTAGCGACGACGGTTGAGGGCCGCGTCCGGCTGACCCTATACCTGACCCCCGACGACGATGCGACGGTCGTGCGCGAGGTGCGGCAGGCTCTCCAGCAGGTCGAGGGAGTGACGGACGTGCGCGTAGATGTGAAGGACGCGTCGCAGTCCGCCTCATCGGCCCCGCCCCGCCCCATCCCCAGGAGCGGCGCGCCCCGCCCCCGAGCGCTTCCGGTGATCGGACAGGATTCCGCGCCAAAGCGGGCCGTTCCACCGGCGCCCACGCCCGTGGCGTACCCGAACCTCGGCAACATCATCGCGATATCGAGCGGCAAGGGCGGTGTCGGAAAATCGACGGTCGCCACCAATCTCGCGATCGCGCTGGCGCGGCAGGGTGCGCGCGTCGGATTGATGGACGCGGACATCTACGGGCCGAACGTTCCGCGCATGATGGGGGTCAACGCGCCCCCTCCGGTCGAGAACGAGAAGATCATCCCGCTCCAGGCGCACGGTGTGAAGATCATGAGTCTCGGTTTCATGATCGAGCGCGATCAGCCGGCGATCTGGCGCGGTCCGATCATCATGAAGATCATCACGCAGTTCCTTCGCGATGTGCGCTGGGGCGAGCTCGACTACTTCCTGGTAGACATGCCGCCCGGGACCGGTGACGCGCAGCTCTCGCTCGTCCAGGCGACGACGGTCCACGGCGCCATCATCGTCACCACGCCGCAGGAAGTCGCGTCGGGAGACGCCCTGCGCGGCGCCAAGATGTTTCAGCGCGTGGCGGTTCCCGTCCTGGGCATCGTCGAGAACATGAGCTACTTCGTGTGCCCGCACTGCGGCGACAGGACGACGATCTTCGGGAGCGGCGGGGGAAAACGCCTCGCCGAGGAGCTGGATGTGCCTCTGCTTGGCGAGATACCGCTCTACATGGCAATTCTCGAGGGAGGCGATCGCGGGGAGCCGATCGTAGTCGGCGAGCCGCAGGCTCCCGCCGCGCAGGCGTTATTCGAGCTTGCTGGACGGTTGAGCGGGCTGCTCGCCAGTAGCGATGCGTCCCGCGTAAATGCTGCCCTTCCGTGAAGCGGTAGATCCCGTTCTGCGGGGCAAACCGCAGGCCCCTCCTATCGAAATCTCGTGCTGGGGAGGCGAGGGTATCCTCTTCGTCGGCGACGCTCGCTCGGGCGGAGCCGAACTACGCGACCGCCAGCTCCGCTGGCACTCGCCCGTCTCCTGGTCGCTCGCTGAACGCCGCCTGC
>CAYMKQ010000044.1:0-16890 GCA_964391175.1 uncultured Gemmatimonadaceae bacterium
GCTCATCCCAACTCCTTGGCGTTTCGATACTTCCCCTCGTAGATTCAATCTAAAGCAATTCTGTCGGGATAGTCAAGCGAACAAACTGTCTCTCTATCCCATTGTCTCGTCAGCACTTACATGGCTGAGGAATGCGCGAAGCGAGCCGCCGGACACACATTGGAGGACCAGAATGACGGGCGCTACCCGACACTTTTTGGAGCCGTTGGAAGGCGAGCCGGAGTTCGAGGCCGTCGCCTCCGTGAGCGATCTGGCGGAGGGGACAGTTCTGCAACGCGTGCGTTCGAGCGGTGATGCGATCTGCCTGATTCGTTACCGCAACGAGGTCTCCGCAGTGAGCGATATCTGTACCCACCAGCATTTTTCGATGTCGCTGGGCGACCTGCTCCATGATGGGACCCTCCAGTGCGCCTGGCACGGAGCGCGGTTCGATTGCCGCACCGGTGAGGTGAAGCAGGATCCGGCGACCGCACCGCTCCCGGTTTTTCAGGTGCGGATCGAGGGAGACACGATTCTGGTCGGTCCGCGCTGTCCGCGGATAGACGGGAAGTACGAAGTGTCGACGGTGCGCGTTCAATGAATCTCCGCTCGGATTTCCCTCTTCTCGCCAATAATCCGGGTCTCCACTACCTCGACTCGGCCGCGACATCGCAGAAGCCCGGAGTCGTTCTCGATGCGCTTCGCGCTTTCTACGAGACGGCAAACGCGAACCCGCATCGTGGGGTGTATTCGCTTTCCGTGCGAGCAACCGAATATTTTCACCAGGCTCGCGTTCGCATCGCACAGTTTCTTGGGGTCCGGGATTCCGACTGTCTCATCTTCACGCGCGGAACGACGGAAGGACTCAATCTCGTCGCCGGATCGTGGGGAGCGGCGAACGTCTCGAGCGGTGACGAGATAGTTGTCACCGCGCTGGATCATCACTCGAACTTCGTCCCGTGGCAGGTTCTCGCCATGAGGAAGGGCGCGAAGTTCAGGGTGTGCGAGCTCACGCCCGATGGCAGGATCGATCTGGATTACCTGAGCAGCCTGCTGGGCAGGCGCACGAAGATCGTCGCGTTCAATCACGTGTCCAACGCGCTTGGAACCATCAATCCGGTCGCGGAGATCGCGCGGCTCGTGCGCGAGAAGACGGATGCGATCCTTGTCTGCGACGGCGCCCAGAGCGCTCCGCATTTCCCGGTCTCCTTCGATTCGCTCGGCGTCGATTTCTACGCCTTCAGCGGCCACAAGATGCTGGGGCCAATGGGAATCGGCGGATTGATCGGCAAGCGCGAGATGCTCGAGGAGATGCCGCCCTTCCAGACGGGCGGAGACATGATCGAGTTCGTGTACGACGATCGCACGACCTGGAACGTCCTGCCGCACAAGTTCGAGGCGGGGACGCCGAACGCCGCGAACGCGGTTGGTCTCGCCGCCGCGGTCGAGTATCTCGACAAGATCGGAATGGATCGCGTGCGGGCGCACGAGCGCGCACTGATGTCGGCCGCGCAGGAAAGGCTGGCTGCGATCGAGGGTCTTCGGATCTATGGGCCGCCGGCGAGCGAGCGCAGCGGAGTCCTGAGCTTTACGCTCGGCGACGTGCATCCACACGATATCGCGACGATTCTCGATGGCGAGGGCGTTTGCATCCGCGCCGGACATCATTGCACTCAGCCGCTGATGCGCAGACTCAATGTCGCTGCGACTGCGCGAGCGTCTTTCTATGTGTACAACGACGAGAGTGACATCGACGCGCTTGTCGCCGGGATCATGAAGGCGCGCGAGATCTTCGGATATGTCCCGGCCTAGCCCCGCGATCCGCGCCGTGAGGTTGCATGTCCCAGCCTAGGAGCTCGGCCGAGATCGCCGCGCTCTATCAGGAGATGATTCTCGATCACTACCGGAGACCGCGGAACAAGGGAACGCTCGAGAACGCCGACGCATCGGTGGAGATGAAGAATCCTCTCTGCGGCGACGAGATCGGCCTTCAGGTAGCGTTCGATGGCGACAGCGTCCGCGATCTCAGGTTCTCCGGGCGAGGCTGCTCGATCTCGCTGGCCTCGGCGTCGATGATGACCCAGCTGGTGAAAGGGAAAGGCGCCGAGGAGATCGACGCCCTGAGAAATCGATTTCGCGAGATGATGCTCGGCGACCCCAGTGCGGTGACTGATGAGAAGCTCGGATCCCTTCGCTCCTTGTCCGGTGTGGCGAGGTTCCCGGCGCGGGTGAAGTGCGCGTTGCTCGCCTGGAATGCGTTGGAGACTGCACTGGCGGAGAGAGCTTCGTAGCTCTCGACTTTCGCCCGAGACTTAAGTCGATGGTGCCGCGGCGCGGATCAGTCGAATCTCACGATGTCGGAGTACTTCACGATCTCGAGCGCCTTGAATATCCGGGGGTTCTCGATCGAGTAGGGACCGAAAAGCTTGGACGGACAATCCCTGAGGACACCGCACCGGTTGAGAACGCTGTGCACGAACTCGGAGCACATCATCTCGTCGCGATACCTCTCGAAGACTCGGCGAAGGAGCGCCTTCGGAAGGAAAAACTGCGACAGAAAGATCGGCCCGCTCCGCTGCATCCGCGAGTAGCCGATCGGCCCGTAACTCTCGATGGCCGACTGGACCTTCTCGGCAGGAATCTCCTCGGAGATGAATCGCAGGCCGAAATGAGGCTCACCGTTGTCCCGCCTGTACGCGTCGAGCAGAAGATTCAGTGGCACGAGCCGGATACCCCTGCCGCCGGTCGGATAGGTGGCGTCCGGGTAGCCGGAATGAAACTCTTCGGCGCATTCCAGCACGAAGAGCTCACCGTTCCGTCTCAGAATGATGCCGGAGTGCCTGAACTCGTTCTCCTCGAACAGGAGCGGCGACAGCACGTCGAGCTCGAAGCGGTCGAGGAAGCCGTTCCGGGTCGTCTTGTGGAACAGGATTATGTCGCCCGTTCTGAGCGATCCCCGGATCTGTTCGAATGCGACCAGCGGGTGCCGTTTGTACCTGAGCCTCCGTCTTTCGAGCCAGTCGGCGCGCGCGAATCCGCGACGGACCACGGCAGGTCGCTCGTGGACCGTCGGCTCGGAGACAGCCGGCTCTGGCGTCACGAGATCATCTTGTCGTACTGGACCGTACCGTACCACGCGCAATCGTTTCTGTAGTCCGACAGGTCGCGAGGGCCGTCGGCCCAGCGATATGTCTCGCGCTCGCGAACCAGCACTCCACGTTCCGCGAGATCTGCGAGCGCCCCCTCCAGATCTCCGAGGAACGCGCCATCGAGCCGCGCGACGAGCTGATGCGCGGTGATCGTTCCGCCGGCCGGCATCGTCTCGAGCTCGCGCGCGACCATCTGATAGTCGCGGCACACGGGCTCGAACAGCGCTTCGACGACGGCGTCGGTGACGCCGTCGTCGAAGTGAGGCGTCTCCGGAAACCAGAACCCATTACGGCGAATGTGCGAAGTCACGGCGGCGTTCCCCGGAGCGCGCACACGCGCGTCGGCGTAGAAGAGGTGCATCCACTGGCCGTCATAGGTGCGCTGGAGAAGCGCGGGAACGCGATCCTCGCCATTCAGCCTGCTCTCGATGACGACGCCGCCGCGTTCCGTGATGGCCGCGCGCAGCGCGGCGAGATCTATTCCGAGGTTCCTGTGCCTCTCGCAGAAAGCCCTGATGTGGAAGCTGGTGACGGCCGTGTGCCGCTGAAGCTCGGCGACGATGTCGTGGCTCAGCGTTCTGATGTCGGTGTCGGAATCGATGCGGAGTGGAGCCCCGGCGCGAATGTGAATCCTGCCGAGCTTGATCTCTCCCCGCGTCAGCTTGTGAGTCCACTGTATCAGCGGAAGGAGCCCGCTGCGGTGCTTGGCTCCCCTCTCGAGCTCGAGCAGGAATCCCTCCTCCTCCGCGATGCGATCGTAGCTGATCGAGAGCGGGAGCACGACCGCCGGCCGTCCCGCCTGCTGAAGCGCGCGGAGCATTCCGCGCTTCGGCGCGAGGAACCGGCGGCTGCGGCTCCTGGTGCCTTCGACGTAGAATTCCAGCGAGTGGCCATTCTCGACGAGCTCGGCGATCTGCTGCGTCAGCGCGGGGTCCGGCGCGCCGGCTCCGCGCTTGATGTAAAAGGCGCCCGCCGCCTCCAGCAGACGTCCGACGATCGGAATTCGCGCGAAGTCGTCCGTGGCCGCGATGCGCGGAAGTTTGAGCCCGAGCCCCGGATGCGCGAAGCAGAGCAGCGACGTGACCAGAAAATCGAGATAGCTGCGATGGCTTGGTGCGAGTATGACGAGATCGCCACGGCGCACCTGCCTGAGCGCCGACTGGATCTCGATCTCGTTGAACGTGATCTCCGCGCCGCCGACGCGTAGCGCCTTCCGGACCACGTACGCGAACACGCGCGTCGTCGCATTCCCCTCGGGCTGCCTGAGCGCCCACCGCAGATCCGTTCCATGCATGCGAAGCGGAGCCTGCATGGGATTGCGCTTCAGAAGATGCTCGGAGATTCCGTCCGAGACGGTCTGCAGATACGAGTCGAGATCGAACCCTTCGAGAGGAGGGAACGCCGTCCTGAAATCGAACGTGTGATGGCCGAAGTAGTGGAACGCCTCGTCGAGGTAGCTGAGCACCTGCGCGAGACGCTCGATCCTGATCGTCTGCCTCTTCTGCCCGCGCAGACGCGTGGCGACCTTTGCCGCGCTCAGCGGAACGAGATGATGCACCAGCTCGTGAAAGCGGAACGCGGGCTTGGACGGACCGACGTAGGCCCAGCGCGCTTCCTTCTCGTGCGGCGTCTTCCGGAAATGCTTTTCATGCGTGTACGCCAGGCGCGACAGCGCGCCGCTGTTCTTCAAACCCGCAACGGCGTGGCGCACGACGAGCCGCTTCTGAAGCGCCGGCTCGAACGCGCAGGAGATGATGCGATCGGCGACGTCGTCGCAGGGGACGACGTCAACGACGGCGGCAGGGTCGATCCGAACCACGCGCAGGTGGCCGGCGCCGAGCAGCGAGATGAACGCGGCGTATGCGGCGTGGCTGTCTATCCAGCCGGGGAAGGGATACCGCCGGCATGCCGAAACCACGCTCGGCCTGAGCAGCGTGAGCGGAGTGTCGCCGCGTCGCGCGGCGAGAAGAACCTCGGCGATGCACTTCGTGAACGTGTAGGTGTTCGGGTGGCCGGTGCTCGCGAGCAATGCCTTCTCGTCCGCGAGTCCTGCCGTGATCGTCTCGTAGACCTTCTCCGCGTCGAAGGGAAGCTCGACAAGCTTCTCTTCGACGACGAGAGTTCCCGGACCGGGGTGCGGGGTCACGTACGCGGTCGAGACATCCACGAGGCTCTCGAGTCCTGAGCATTTCTTCGCGAAATCGAGCACGCGGAGCGCTCCGGTGATGTTGATCAACGCCGCCTCGGCTATCGGCAGGTCGAACTTCACCGACGCCGCGCAATGAATGATGTGCGTGAGATCGCCTCGCAGCCGGTCGGCCTCGGCCTGGGGAATGCCCAGACCTTCGTCGAGCATGTCTCCGGCGACGGGCTGGCAGAAGCGTCTCCATCCCGGCTCCAGCCGCGAGAAACAGCGGGAGCTGGCAACGTACCGGTCAAAGCGCTCCTCGGGTGATTTTCTGCCGCGCGGGCGGATGAGCAGGTAGACGCGTTCGACGCAGAGCTCTTCACGCCGGCGCAGCAGCTCCTCGAGCACCACCTTCCCCACGAAGCCTGTGCAACCCGTGAGGAGGACGCGCGCACCTCTGGATGAATCGGTCTTCATTCCGTCGCGGTTGAAGAAGCGTGGTACGGCTCGAGCGGAAGCTGCGCAGCAAACACGCTCTGCGGGTCGAGTGCGCACTTCATCTGCTCCCTCCACCTCTGCATCGCCGGCGACATGATGTCGCTCACGAAAGGCAGGCGGAGCTTGCCCACGCCATGATGATGTGAGATGGATCCGCCCGCCGCGAGCACTTCGGCGCGCGCGAGGGCTTCGATCTCGTGATATGCGTGCACGGGGTCATCGACCCCTCCCGCGTAGAACGCCACGTAGAAGTAGACGCAGCATCCCGTCTCGTATATCTGCGTGACGCGGCACGACACGAAGGGCCGTCCGGGAAGATTGCGCTCCTCGTGCGCGGCGTAGATCGCCCGCGTGACCCGGTCCACGAGGTCCTGTGCCTGGCTCCATGGCACCGACGTCTCGAACGACTCGCCGAGGATCTGGTGCTGCAGAACGAAATCGCGGATGTACGCGATGCAGAAGGTAAGCATGTACCCGCGCTTTCCGTTCTCGGCGCCGCCGTTGAATCCCCTGTGCCGCTTCGCGAGGGCGTACACCATCTTCTCCTGGCGATCGACTTCATCCCGCGTTCCCTCGAATACCAGCGTCACCGCGGTCATCTTGTCGGGATCGAATCCGAGAGGGCCCGTCACGACCCATTTCTCGATTCGGCTCTTGAGCTTCTTCGCTCCGCGTGCCGCGGGCTTGAGCACCTGTCCGAACTGGAACTGGAGATTGTCCACCAGCCGCACGCTCGCCGGATAAACCTCCTGCTGCGCGACGTCGTACATGAATGCGAGCCCCGACTCGAAATCCCTGAAGACGACCGAACCGTAGCGTCTTTCCTTCGGAAGCGGGAACAGCTTCACGACCGCCGACGTGATGATCCCGAGGCTGCCCTCGCTGCCTATCACCCACAGCTTGGGGTCGAGCCCGATGCTCTCGCGGGGCACGACCTGTGCCCGTTCCAGCTTTCCGAGCGCCGAGATCACGGTGACGTCGAGCAGAATGTCCTCGATGTTTCCGTATCGGTTCTTCTTCATGCCGCTGGCGTTGGTAGCGATCCATCCGCCAAGCGTGGAGAACTCCACGCTGTCCGGCTCGTGGCCGATCGTGAATCCGTACTGGGCGAGCTGCTTCTGAATGAGACGGCCCGGCGCGCCGGCCTGGATCCTCGCCATGCGATTGACCGGATCGATCCACTCGATGCAATCCAGACGGCTCATGTCCACCGAGATTATCGGGCGCTCTTCGTACGGCAGACACCGAAGCGCCTCGGTGACGTTCGTGCCTCCGCCATAGGGCATGAGCACGACACCCGTCTTCGCGGCCGCCCTGACGATCGCGATGACCTGCTTCTCGTCCGCGGGATAGACCACGCAGTCGGGAACGCGCGGAAGTCCGCTGGTCCGTATGGCATCTATCTCGGCGACGGTGTGGCCATGTCCGTGACGAAGCCGCACGTCGGCATCGGTCGCGATCTGGTCGGCGCTCAGCACCGCGGCGACCTCCGCGAGAAACTCGGGCACCGGTCTCGGCTCCGGAACGGGCGGCGTCTTGTACTGCCCATTTGCGCCTTCGAGGGGAAAATCGATGCCTATGACCGTGCGAAACCAGGGAAGGAGCGCGGGCAGCGTCTCACCGCTCAGCCCGGGATACCGGTTTCCGGTGACGGTGATCGCGCCGGCATCGTCCACCGCGAATGAAGTGTCCTGGAATCCCCACGCGTATGTGCTGATCGCGTCGCGTGGGTCGTGCCGCGGCGGCGGGGGATGTATCCGGTCCTGGCCGGAGGAAATCCCGGGGATTCCGGAATTCTTTCCGGACTTCAGCTTCGACATGTCAGCCTTCGTTTATCCTGCAAGGTGCAAATGCTCGATGGGCGATCGTCGGGTGCATCGGGATTTATCGGCACTGCGAACCACTCGGGTCAGGACTTGGCGCGCCGGGACCACTTGCCTTCCACCGGCAGCGGCTTCTCAGTCATCATGCGGAGCGGCGGGGGCACGGCAACGAGCGTGGAGAGGCGCACGTAGTTGATTCGAAGAATCGCCGTATGCCAGGCCGTGACGGTCAGAATGACGACGACGACGCTGAGGACCCATCCGTCCAGCGCCAGACCGAAGAGAGCCTGCGGCGCACACAGCAGTATGACGCGCTCGGCGCGCTGCATCACGCCGACCTTCGCGTTGATCCCGAGAGCTTCGGCCCGGGCGCGCGCGTAGCTGACCATGAACGTCCCTATGATTCCGGCGAGACTTATTCCGAGCATCGGCAGGCTGCCATGAACCGGATCGCTCGCGTAGAAGTAGGCAATCCCCGCGAGCAGGGCACCGTCGGCGATGCGGTCGAGCGTCGAGTCGTAAAATGCGCCGAAGACGGTCACCTCGCCGGTCCGGCGCGCGACGATTCCATCGAGGGCGTCGGCGATCGCCGTCACGGCTATGATCCAGCCGCCCAGGCGCATGTGTCCGAACGCGAACGCAACGCCACCGATCACCGTGGACAGAGTCCCGATGGTGGTGAGCGCATTCGCGGATATGCCGATCCTGATCAGCACACCGGCAATGGGCTCCATCAGGCGGAGATAGCCGGTAGTGACGAATTGTACGTGGCCCGCTGTGACTCGCTTCCAGAGTGAGCTCATGCGAGTGAGGTTGGAGTCGGGGATGCCTGATGCCAGCCCCGACCGAATCGGGGAGAATCGGGACGAGATGACAGTCCGGCTCGCCAAGCTATCGGGAACGGGTCCCTCTCGCCAGTACCAGGCTCGATCCGTACCAGGATCGATCCGCCTCATGGTGCTCCCGGGCCCCTCCGGCGAAAGCTTGCCCTTTCGCCGCGCTGGCTCCTACATTCGCGCGTCCACCAACCGTGGCACCGGCCCCCGATCCCTCTCTCGCAAGGCCCGAGGAAGCTCATGCCCAGGAAGGCGATCGCGCACGAGGAGAAGTACGTCGTCGTGGACGCACCCGTCACGCTCACGGTGGTGGTCGGTGAGAGGCAATACGGCTCGTCGATCGTGTTTCTGGATGACGAGATGATCGCCAATGGGGACATCCGCAACCTGACGCTCGGCCGCGGCCCCGCGCTCGTCGGCAGGACTGCTACGGTCTACACCCTGGTTACGGACATCCGGTCAGGAACGGACGAGATGTCGGTGACGTGGTCTCTTTCCGGCGGCGCGGATTACGCCTCTGCAACGAAGAGCCGGGCTGTCGCCGCAAGCTTCGGGTCGCAGATGTTCAAGGGAATGTTCCATTTCACCACCGCGGGCTGAGAGGGCCGCGGTGTCCTTCGATCTTCGGTCGGCGATCGCGCTGGCCTTCGCCGCAACGCTGCTGCCGTTCGATGTGCGCGGCCAGGGCGCATCACCGCGCGGCACGGAAGTCGAGGCCATTCCGCTCGAGGATCTCCGCCTCTCGGCACCCCCCGCACTGACACTGCTGGGGATAGCGGCGGCCTCGGTCGCGCGTCCCAACACTCCGCGCGATCTGATCGCATCGCTCGTGTCGGCCGCGGGGTCGGAAGGTGTGGTTCCGAACGGATATGCGCTCGAGACCGCGCCCTTCTGGCTCGTCCGGCACCCGGCCCTCGATCTGCGCGCGTACTACGCTGCGCCGCTCGCGGACCGGCTCAAGTACTTCACTTCGTTCTCCGCTGCCACATCGCGCCCGACATCCCGGGGAGATACGGTCGCGGGTGACGCGCATGTCGCAATCGCGATTCGCACACTGCTTCTCAATGGGCGGCCGAGTCCGGGACTTCTCGCGACGGCCGACTCAATGCGCGCGCTGCAGGTCTCCTACATCTCCGATTACGCGAGATGGGAGACTGCGAAGTCCGCGGCTGCGGGTCTGGACGCACTCCGGCAGAGGCTCAGGAGACAGGAGGAGCTGCTCTCGAGTCTCACCACCCGCGTGCTCGTGGGGCCAGAGGTATCTCTCAGGGACAGCACGCTCAGAACACTCTCGCGCCGGGACAGCGCGCTGGCGCGGGTAGCTGCGGGAGAAGCCGCGGAGAAGAGGACGGAGGAGCTGGAGAGCGACCTCGACGCTCTCGAGCGCAAGCTCGGCACACTCGCGAAATCGTTCGCAAGCCAGGATCTCGAGCCGGACGGGCTGGTTCTCGAAGTCGCCGCGGGAACCCGCGCGGCGTTCGGCGAGGGGAATTGGAGCCGCGAGAGAGTCGATGGAGCCGGGCTGTGGATCACTCCGATGTACCGGCTCGCGTCGCACCATCTCGAGATCATTGCGACAGGGCGCTATCTGGCGCGCGTGAGAGAATACGGCAGCCGAGACCTCTTCGACGCAGGCGCGCGCATCGGCAAGGACATCGGCAAAGCTTCGCTCTCAGCTGAATACGTTCGCCGCAAGTTGCCGGGATCCGAAGCTGCCGATGTCGGGGCGTCGCCCAGTCGTGCCCGCCGGAGCTCCAGTCGATGGGCCGCGCTCTTCACCTGTCCGCTCGGGGGGAAGCTGCACGCGGTGGCGAGCTTCGGCAGCGACTTCCGCCGCCCTGCGGGGGAGCGACCGGTCATCGCCACGATCGGCCTCAACCTTGGCGTCGGAGCGGTGATGATCGTATCGTCCAGATCGAACGACGGGCTGTGATGCGGCGATATTGGCTCGTTCCCGTTGCCCTGCTGTTCGGATCGCCGGCGGCTTCGCAGGAGCCGCGTGTACTGCGGACAGTCGTCGCTCCGGCAGAGACGCTCCAGGTGTCGGTATGGGGAAAGGGCGAGCCCGTCGTGATCGTTCCGGGCATCTGGTCCTCGACGTATGCGTTCCGGAAAGTCATCCCCCGGCTCGCCGAGCGAGGGCTCGAGGTAATAGTCATCGAGCCGCTCGGCGTCGCATCGTCGGGCCGGCCGCAGAAGGCCGACTACTCCATGACCGCGCAGGCCCGGCGAATCGGCGCCGTGCTCGATTCGCTTCACGTTCACGACGCGCTCTTCGTGGGCCAGGCGCTATCCACGGCGATGCTGCTGCGTCTTGCGATCCAGTCGCCCGACCGCGTCCGCGGAATCGTCTCGCTCGAGGGAGGCGCCGCGGAATCTTCATCGACCCCCGGGCTCAGGATGGGCCTCGCTGTAGCGTCCGTGCTATTCAAGATCTTTCCGAGCCGCGGGCTCATGCGGCGCCGGCTGCGGAGCGACCTCGAGAACGTGTCAGGCGATCGCTCCTGGATCACGAGTGAGGTCGTCGAGGGCTACATGGGGACATGGAGCCGGAACGTCTCGGAGACGCTTGCTGCGTATCGGGCCATCGCGCGATCGAAGGAGGCTGAGCCGCTCGCTCCGCGGCTGAACGAGGTGCGGGTTTCGCTACACCTTCTTGTCGGAACTGCGCCGCATTACGGCGGTCTCCAGCAGCAGGAGATAGTGCCGATGGAGCGATTGCAGGGCGGCTTCGCCGTGACGCGCATCGCTGGCGCGGGACACCTGATTCACGAGGAGCGCCCCGAGGAAGTTACAGGCGCCGTAATGAATCTCAGGCAGCGGCTGGCGCGCCTCCATTGAGGGCGGGATGGTTCTGGCGCATCCATGCGACGGTGTCGGCGATCGTTTCCGAAGGATCCCGGGAGCGATAACCGAGTTCGGCCTCCGCGTAACGGGATGAGATGCGCCAGTGGTGCATGGCCATCTCGATCACCACGGGGTCCGGCACGATGTGCAGCCGAAGCCCGCTCATCTTGTTCAACCGCGCCACGTACCAGATGAGCTTCGCCGGCAGCTTCTTCCACGCCGCCTCGATCCCCGCCTCACGCGCGATCATGCGGAAGAATTCATCGAGCGGGCAGACAGTCCCCGCGAGATGATACACCGGCCGCGCAGCCGGCAGGAGCATCGCGCGAACCATCGCCGTTGCCGCGTCGCGCACATCCACGAAGTGCATCTCGCCGTCGATGATGAAGGGAAGCCGCTTTTTCAGTACGCGCAGGACATTTCCGGTGGAGCGAAAGCGGTGATCGCCCGGCCCCAGAATGACAGGAAGCCGAAAGATTACCAGATGAACGCCGAGCTCCTCCGCAAGCGCGCGGGCTTCGCGTTCGGCGCGAACCTTGGAGAAATAATAGGGCCAACTCCGTACGGTCTCCTCGCAATAGGGAGCGTCCTCGTCGGGCGCACTCCGCGGGTCCTTCGAGCAGCCGACGGTTCCGGACGTCGAGGCGAAAATCAGACGACATTCCTTCTCGGCGGCGAGCCGCACCATTGCGGATGTCCCTTCGACGTTCAAACGCACCATGTCGTCGCTCTCCGAGCGCGAGTGCCTGACTTGAGCGGCGAGGTGGAAGACGCCGTCGAGGCTGGCCAGCCGCGGATCATCCTTCCACGCGGCGACGTCAAGGGGCGACCCCGAGACGACTTCGGTGTCAGGCGGAAGCTGATGCGCGCCGCGAGCCGCGCTTCCCGAGGCTCGCACGAGAGCCAGCAGTTGCGCATCAGGGACTTCGCGCCGCAGCGCTTCGAGGACGTGGTGGCCCAGAAAGCCCGTGGCCCCGGTGACGAGATAGGTAGGCATCAGTGGTTCAACATCTGCTGAATCGACGCGTGTCGCCAGTCAGAGGGCCGACCAGCTACTGGCAGACGCGAAGCAATGAGGCTCCGCGCACAGGCACTTCGAGTGCCGAGTGGCGGTCGTGTGTACCTGAGGCAACTATTCAGCGTGGGTAACCCGCGCTGGGCCAGCTGACACCGATCCTTTTCAGCGTGCTGTCATACGTCATACGTCGCATTCTCTAACGATGTAGTTCGTCCCGCTCTCACCGCCACCGCCACTCAAGCTGGTGTGAGAGTGTATCACTGCCGCCGTGCCGCGCCCGTGCTTTCCGTGGCGCTGCTCAGTCTCGCGCTTTCGGGTAGAGAGGTACCTGCGCAGTCACCCCTGACGGCGAACGTTTCCCAGAGCTATCAGCTGCCCGATTCAGCTGCCGTTACTCGTCGCGCGCGTCAGCTTCAGGCCAGGTTCGAGGGAAAACGACGGCAGATGCTGCCGAGGTTTTACACGGGAGAGGCGCATCACTGCCTGATCGTCGGGCGATTCTGCCAGTGGCACGCGGACTACTCGGCGTACGTCATTCCCGATGAAGGCAAGGAGATCCGTCGGGAGCGGGCCAGGCTTCTCCGCGACCTGGAGCAGGCAGCCGCGGTGATACCTGGCGACGACTGGATAATCGGCCAGCGCATCCGCTACCTCGTCGAGTCACGCGATACATCTGCCGTTCGGATCGCGCGCTCGTGCGCGGCGACAAAGTGGTGGTGCGATGCCTTGCTGGGATTCACGCTCCACGTCGGCGGCGACTTCTTCGCGGCCGACAGTGCATTTTCCGCGGCGCTCGAGCGCATGCCCTCCGCGATAAAGTGCCACTGGATAAACGTGTCGCCTCTCCTGGATGATGGCGATTTCCGCGTAGCGTTGAGGAGAATGCCGTGTGGACAGCGAGAGGCGGCGGTCGCGCGGATCTGGTGGGTGGCTGATCCGCTCTTCATGACGCCCGGTAACGAGCGCCGCACGGAGCACTTCTCGCGCGTGCTGCATACCGCGTTACAGCAGCACGCGGCGAACACGTACGGCATGAGCTGGGCGGGAGACTTGGCCGAGATAATCCTGCGCTTCGGTTGGGCCGAGAAGTGGACGCAGCAGCCATCCGCAAGCATGTACCCGGGAGTTCCCGCGGCCGTTACTGGTCATGAGCGAGAGCCAGGCTTTCACTTCTTCCTCACCCGCCCGCCGCCCGACAGCCTGGGACTCATCGTCGATTCGCTCTGGGACATCGGCCAGTTCCAGCCGCGGGAGCAGTACGCGCCGCTCTACGCGCGGGCGTTCGTGAGCCTCGACGCGCAGGTTGCCCGGTTCCGGCGCGGAGATTCGACGCTCGTGGTAGCGGCCTACGACGTGAGCGCCGACACTCTGTTCCGGAGCAGGAAGTTCGCGGCGGCGCTCGTCGCGATGGGAGGTGAAGACACCGAGCCGGCAATGCACGAGGTGTCTGAAGCTCCCGCAAGAAGCGTCATGACGGTGATGACGCCGTGGAAGTCGCAGCTGATCGGCGTCGAGCTGCTGGCGCGCGACAGCGCTGGCGCGGCGCGATGGCGGTCCGGATTCGCCGAGATTCCTCTCGATTCCGGACGGATCAGTATTTCGGATCTCCTGTTCGTCGACGCGGCGGCGGTGCTTCCGGGTGATCTCGACGAAGCAATCCCCCGCGCGCATGGCGGCACCGTGTTTCGCCGCGACAGGAAGGTGGGGCTGTTCTGGGAGCTCTATGGGAGAGCTCCGGCAGACAGCACGCTTCCAATCTCCCTCACGATCTCTCCAATGGAGACCGGCCTCCTCAAGCGCGCATTTCGCGCGCTGAGAATCGCGCCGAAGGCGACGCCCCTCAACATTCGCTGGCGGGAGAACGGAGCCGCGGGCGTGTTGTCGGCGCGGTCGGTGTTGATCGACCTGTCGCTCGTACCCGAGGGAAAGTACGAGGTGAAGCTCGAGGTGGGAGCTGGCCAGCCAGCGAGCGCGACCCGAGTGATCCGGGTGCGGTAGACTAACCTTCCAGGCGGTTTGCGATCTGGCCATTCGTCGTCCGCGAGTACGACAATCCCCCGTAGAGAGGAGGCTGGCATGGATGCGCCTCGTTCACTTCCGCACCCCGGGGTCCGCTTTCCGCCCCCACTCCTGTTCGCGGTCGCGTTCCTGTTGGGTTGGGCGGCGCTATATTGGCCAGTGCATTCCCCCAGGAGGCCGCGTGACTGTGAGTCGGATACATTCCGGTGCGGCAATGTCGAACGCCAGCGCAGTTGAACCGATTCGCGGTCAGCGCTGGATCGCCCCGATATACCCGGCGCTTCGGCTCGATCTGACGGTTGCACACGTTATTGGCGCCGCAGTCCGTTTGACCGCCCGAAGCCCGGAGCGCTGGCAAGCCGATATCGAAAGTGAATGGGGTGGGGGCGAGGCCGTGGCGTTTCTCTCGGTACGCTCTGCATTCGCGGCAATGCTCGAGGCGCTTGGGTGGCCCGCGCGAAGCGAGATTCTTGTCACCGGTATCAACATCGCCGACATGGCACGCATCATCGCCTCGCTCGGCCACGTCGTCGTGCCGGTCGACCTGGATCCCGCAACCCTTGCGCCTGACCCGGCCGAGATTGCGGAAAAGATCGGTCCGGCCACTCGCGGATTCGTGGTTGCACAACTGTTCGGCGGCCACATCGATATGACGCCGCTGTTGGATGTGGCGCACAGGCATGAACTGATCGTGATTGAAGATTCCGCTCAGGCATATACTACGAGATGGGCTCGTGATGCGCGTCAGTGCGACGTGCGTCTATTCAGTTTCGGATTGCTCAAGACCGGAACCGCCCTTGGCGGAGCAGTCGCCGAGGTCGGTGACGCGAAGTTGCGTAAGGCGATGCGGAACATCCAGAGCGGCTGGCGGCGGCAACCCAGATCCAGCTACGCCGGCAAGGTCGCGAAGGCCTTCATGTTTCTGCTGTTGCAGCGGCCCGTGGCTTACAGCTTGTTCTCGCGGATTTGCGCTGCAGCGGGTTCGTCCAGTGGCGCCGTGCTGCGAAAGTTGACGCGCGGATTTGGCAGCGGCGATACGGCCGCGCTTCTGCGGGCGCTGCGGCAACAGCCGTGCGCACCCTTGCTGGCGATGCTGGCATGGCGGTTAACGAACGACGACGGCCGCAGGGTGGCGAGGCGCACCGCGAGCGGCGAGCGGATGATCGCGGGCCTCGCCGATCTCGCCGATGCCGGGCTCACCTGTCTCGGGTACAGACAGACACGCCGCAGTCATTGGCTTGTACCAGTGTCGGTGGCCGACCCTCGGGGACTGCAGCGCGACCTGGCGCGAGCCGGCTTCGACGCTCACGGCGCATCGAACGTTGTTGCTATTGGTGGCCCTCGGGTAACCGCAATGATCGATGGGCTCGTGTTTGTGCCGTGTTATCCCGAGATGGATGACGATACGCGCGAGCGGGTGTGCGAGGTGGTGCGCACCCATTGCCTGTCACGCGATCGAAGAGGTGACCAGGCGTAGAGAGGCACACCGCGTGAATCAATGGAGCGTACAGGGATCGAACCTGCGACCTCCTGGTTGCAAACCACTCACATAGAAGTCTCACTTCCGAAATTCTGCCGGACTCGCTTTCCGCCCCCACTCCTGTGGTCGAAGTGACGTGACGGCGCCAGTGAGATTCCTGCCCAGCTCCCCGATAAGCGAGTCGACTCGAGCTGCCCCAATCTCTCATTCCTGTCCTCCTCCGCCGAACTCTTGCGAAGGGAGGGCCACGGGCCGCTTATATTCAGCGTCGACACCCCCCGTCCTTCTCACGAAATAATGGCACGCCTGCCCGACCGGTTTCGCGATCTGTCCCGAGTCTGTAACGAGGGATGGGCTCTCATGCGCAATGCGGAGGGCTACCTCTCCGAGCGTGAAGCACGGTGCATCATGATCGCCTGCGCGCTCGCTCCGGTCGATGGCGCAAACCTCGAGATCGGAAGCTTTAAGGGGCGATCCACGATTGGAATCGCGCACATCTGCAAGCGGTACGGGCTCGGAAAGGTCATCGCTGTCGATCCGTACAGCTCGCCTTCGAAGACCGATCCGGATCTGAAGGGAGCGACATCCACGTTCGCCGACTTCAGCAGAAACCTCGAGGTGGCGGGGTTGACGGCGCAGGTCGAGCCTCACGTGATGCTCTCGGGCGAGCTCGCGCGTACATGGCGCCAGCCGATCCGGTTCCTGTGGATAGATGGTGATCACACCTACGAGGGCGCGAAAGCGGATGTCGATCTCTTCCGTCCCCATCTGGTCCCGGGCGCGCTCGTCCTCATGCACGACGTGCTGGGAACCCATTACGGATCTCTTCGCGTCTTCGTCGAAGAGATACTGGGCTCCGACGACTTCGGCGCCGCGGGATACTCGGGGTCGATCGGCTGGGCTCAGTACCGGCCGGGCGAGGGCCGGCGCGTCAGGCATCGCGTCAGGCGCAAGCTGCTGGCGATTCCGGGAGCCGGGATAATTCCCGTCGCAAAATCAGGGCGCGGACTCGTCGGCTGGAACAAGCTGCGTTACAAGCTCTGGCGTCCGCTCGCGCCGCACGGGACGGTTACGCCTGAGAGGATGTGGGAACGGGTCAGGCTTACCGCCTAG
>CAYMKQ010000045.1:0-16296 GCA_964391175.1 uncultured Gemmatimonadaceae bacterium
CGATCTCAATGAAGACTTACCCGTTCCTCCGAAGCGGGCTGATCCCGCCGTCGCAAGGACGATCGCGGTGCTCGATCTGGCGTTTGGACCTCCGGCGGTGCGACCGTACGACATCCGTCTCTGGGACGGTACGATACAGCGCGGTGGCGCATCGAAGCATTCCGATTTCTCCCTCGTAATCACGCGACGGGGGGCGCTCAGGCGGATGCTGCTTCCGCCCTCGGAGCTGTCGATCGTCGAATCGGTCATCTCCGGCGACATCGAGGTCGAGGGCAATCTCGAATCCGCGATGGGGCTCGGCGATTCGATCTGCAAGAACGTGCAGTCGGCTGAGGGGATCGCGCGGCTGATTCCGAGAGTCCTGGCGCTGCCCAGAGATGACGAGGCGCCACCGCTCGACGAAAGCCGCTACTCACGGTCGTTGCGCCTTCTCACGCCGAGGGTGAGAAAGAGCGCCGAATCGGAGATCCGATTCCATTACGATGTCGGCAATGACTTCTACGCGCTGTGGCTCGACCCACGCATGCTGTACTCCTGCGCATACTATAGAAAGGAGACTGAGGATCTGGCGACGGCGCAGATCAACAAGCTGGACCACATCTGCCGTAAACTCCGCCTGAAGCCCGGCGAGCGGTTGCTCGACATCGGCTGCGGCTGGGGCGGACTGGTGATGCACGCGGTCGAGAAGTACGGAGTGCGCGCGAGGGGCATCACCTTGAGCGCGGCACAAGCGGAATGGGCACAGAAAAAAATCGCGGACAAGGGAACCGGCGACAGGTGCAGCGTCGAGGTGATGGATTTCCGCGATCTCCCGGCTAATGCGCGCTTCGACAAGATGAGCTCGGTCGGCGTCACGGAGCACATACCAGAGGACGAGCAGACCGCCCACTTCGCCCGCGCTTTCCAGGCGCTGGAGCCCGCCGGATTATTCCTCAACCATTGCGAGGTGAGCACGCGCGCGGCGCGCCGCACGAACAGCGTCGGCGAGCGGTTCGGGCGCTGGCTGTGGAAGCGCGACCAGTTCCTCGACAAGTACGTGTTCCCCGACGGCAGGCTGGTACCGCTCGCCAGCCTGCTCAGAAGCGCCGAGCGCGCCGGCTTCGAGACGCGCGACGTGGAGAGTCTGCGCGAGCACTACGCGATGACGTTGCGCGCGTGGGTGCGCGGACTCGAGCGGCGCAAAGCCGAGGCGATCAGGCTGGTCGGAGAGAGGACGTACAGGGTGTGGAGGCTGTACATGTCCGCTGGCGCGTTCGGATTTCACACCGCCGCGCTCAACATCGTGCAGACGCTGCTCTCCAAGCCGGCGGACGGCGGACGCGCCGGAATCCCGCTCACTCGCGAAGACATCTATCACAGTCCCGCCTGACGCGGGAAGGGGAAGGAGGCATCGAATGGCGGTACGCGATTTCGTCGATTCAAACGGGACAAAGTGGAAGGCATGGCCCGTTACACCGGAAAAGATCCACCCGAAAACGGCGGCCGAGGATTTCCTCGGCGACTACGAGGGGGGCTGGCTCTGCTTCGAGTCGGGGACGGAGCGGCGGCGACTCGCAAGGTATCCAAAGGACTGGGCAACGCTGACGGACGAGCATCTATGCAAGCTGCTGGCTGCCGCGGCGGTGGTCACTCCCCGAAAGGGACGCACGCTCAAGGAGTCCGGCAAGCCGTCCGCCGACAAGTCGGAGGAGAAGCGGTAAGGCAACCGAGCGTACCTCCCTTACCTCGAGGGGGCGCTCCCGGTCACTGCAACATCGCCCTGCCAACGTGCCTCGCCAGCGCCATGATCGTGACCATCGGGTTCACTCCCGAGGAAGCGGGAAAGAGGCTCGCGTCGGCCACATAGGCGCCCTCCAAACCGAACACACCGCCGTTCTCGTCGCAAACAGCGGACGATGGGTCGGTGCCCATTCTGCACGTGCCCATCTGGTGCGCGCTGAATAGCGGCAGGCGGTTCGGCGACGTCGGCGCGGCATCGATCCGCCCGCAGAACTCTTCGATCGAGCCGCCCTCGGTTGCACGCTCCCAGAGCAGCGGCGACGCGTGCAGCGTGAGAATCCGGTCCGCGCCCGCGGCGAAGTGTATGCGCGCTGCCGTCGCCATCCCGTGCTTCAGGAGGTGCCGCTCCTGTTTTCCCAGTCGATAGTAGAAGTACGGATCGCCTCCACGGGTAATGCGCACCCGTCCCGGATTGGAATCCCGTGTGAGTACGATCGAAGGAGCGGCGAACGCCATCCGCTGCATCTCGCGCCGGTGGTTGCGAGCGTCGATCCAGGGGAGTCCAACTGAAAACAGCCCGGCGTGCGCGGGCACCGCTTCGATCCGGTAGCCGTATCCATCCATCATGTTGCTGAACTCGTCACAGACGATCGTCTGCGGCGGACCCCGCCACGCTTCAACTACCGCCGGATAACTCCCGGTCACGGCCACGGCCGGGTGCAGGTACAAGTTCCGGCCGAGATGCGCGGACTTGAACCCGGAGCGCATCAGCAGTGCCGGAGTCTCGAGCGCTCCAGCGGCGAGAACCACTCGTCGAGTGATGATGTTGATCGGTCTCTCTTTCCCGTCCGCATCCCGCGAGACCCCCTCTATACCGCTCACTCTTCCGCGCCCGTGCTTGAGGCGGCGCGCCGAGAAGGGTGCGATCACTCGGGCTCCGGATCGAATCGCGTCACTCAGGTATGTGGTCGCGGCACTCTG
The DNA here is from genome assembly GCA_964391175.1 of uncultured Gemmatimonadaceae bacterium. Taxonomy (GTDB): domain Bacteria; phylum Gemmatimonadota; class Gemmatimonadetes; order Gemmatimonadales; family Gemmatimonadaceae; genus UBA4720. The sequence continues at coordinate 2,701 of CAYMKQ010000045.1, forward strand.
CTTTCCGCCGACGCGGCAGCCGAACATGCAGTTGCCGCATTGTGTCAGGTCGCAGCCGCGGGCATTCCGCGCGATGACGCCCCATCGATAACCCAGAGCCTCTGCTCCCCGGCGAATGACGGCGTTGTTCTCGTTGATCTCGCTTTCATCGGCGGATGCTCCGATCCGGTCCCATACCGCATCCAATGAAGCTGTGAACGATGCGTCCGTGAAGTGGCCACAGCCCGATACCTCTGCCCACTCATCACGCACGTCATCCGGCGTCCGGAAGCAGGATTGCCAGTTGACCGTCGTACCGCCTCCAATACATGAGCCGGCTACGAGGGACATGCGCAGATCCCGAGTGCCCGAAAGTCCACCTTTCCGGAATAGCTCCCGCATTCCAACTAGCTCGTTCTGATTGAAATCCGAAGCGCTCCAGTCGGAGCCCGCCTCGACCACGACGACGTTCCGGCCAGCGGCCGCGAGCTCGGCGGCGACAACACATCCGGCGGCGCCCGCCCCGATCACGCAGACATCGCATTCGATGCGGTTACCAGCGTCGGCCTTCGCGACAGGAATTCGCGGCGCTGTGGCCTCGACGTTGATCTCCGGCGCGTATCCGATCGCGCGAAGAACTTTCTCCGACTCCTCTGATCCGTTCGCCGCGTACGTGTGAAACATTGCGAGGCTCCGCGCTCCCTGAAACGCCGTGCGGAGCTGAGGCACTCGACTTCGCGCCAGACGCTGGAGCAGGCGCTCGCGATCCGCATGCGCCAGCCGCGAGAAGCGAGACATGCGGCGCGACAGAGTCAGCATGAATAGCGGATTCTCGAGGAGCGCCAGAAATATCCTGAACGCCCGTCGCTTCGCGGGCTCCACCCTGCCAAGGGACTCGGCGACCCGCGCGCGAGTGCCGAGCTCGCGCGCGGAGGTGTTGAACAACACCGAATCGTCGGACCCAGAAGCGGCGAGCGAGGGAACGAACGTGTCGCAGAGCGCGTCGAGCGCCGTGATCTCCGAGTCAGTCAGGGTCATATGCTGAAACGGGTTATCTCTCGAGCTCCTGCATCCGCTTCACCGCGATTCTGATTGGAATGAACGTGGCTGCGAGGCACAACAGTGCCGCACCGCCGAATCCGAGCCACAGCCCCGATGGGTCCGGGGTGATTCTCAGGAACCTCGCTCCCACGTACTGATACACCGGCCGCGCCTCCATCACGATTACGAGACCGATGAGCGCGATCGAAGCCATCATCAGCACCAGTCCCCCGAACGAAGTCGGAATCTGCGCCGCGTTCTCCGTGTTGAACTGCGGGAACAGCGCGCCGAAGCCCAGCGCGAGCCCGGCGATCGCGAACGTCAGCATGGTGATCGTGAACACCGACACCGCCATCATGAATCCGCTCACCTCGAGCAGCACGTCGGTCGCGAACACGAGAATGAGCGCGAGTCCGAGCAGCGGAATCGTCCCCACCCAGAACTTGGACCAGAGGAGCTGCCGCATCTCGAGCGGGCTCGATCTGAGCAGCCACAGCGTGCGTCCCTCGAGACTTATCCCGGGGAAGATGAACCTCGCCGCAATCGACGCCAGCACGAAGCCGGCGAGTATGAGGTTCACGAACGGAATCACATTCGCGAGGAAAAAGGTGATGCCCTCTCCGCGCAGAGGCAGAAACTTGATGTTGAAGACGTAGACGACCACCAGCACAGTCAAAAGAATGAGCTGCGACCACTGCGTCGTGTCGCGGAAAAAGAGCCGCATCTCTTTCAGCACGAGCTCGCGGCGCATCACGCCCCACGGCGTGAGCGCGCGTCCCACCAGCTTGCCGAAAATGCCCTGACGAACCCACCGCTGTCCACTTTCCTGTGACTTGCTGAACCCGCGCGGGTACAGCCAGCGGTGAAGAAGCGCGCCGAACACGATGGCAACCGCGGCGGTCGACCACAGCAGATAGAAGGGAAGAATCTCCACATCTTGCCTGAGCCACGTCATGATTCCCCGAGCCGCCCACTCGCTCGGCATCCACGACGACGTCGGCGTGCGCAACAGCGAGATGAACTCGACCAGGGAGCGGAACCCCTCCGGCCGCGCCAGCCGCTCCGGGCGAACGAGACGAAACAGAAGCACGACTCCAGCGGCAGCGAGAACCGCGATGACGCTCAGGATGTCGCGCGTCCGGCGGGCGGGAAAGATGTTCACCAACAGGAGCGTCACCGCGCTACCTATCGCGGCGGGAATGAACAGGAACGGGAGCATCGCCACGATGGCGACCAGCGGATAGAGAACCCCACCCTGATAACTGATGCCGTAGGCGGTGAGAACGGGCGTCGCGATGAGCACCACCATCCAGCTCGAGTGCCCTGTAGTCTCCAGCAGCTTGGCTCCGTAGAGGCGAAGCCAGTCCACCGGCGACGCGACGAGAAGATCGAGGTCCTTCGCCAGAAAGAAGCTGGACAGCGCGGTGACAATGTTCGAGAGGATGAGAATGCCGAGAAAGCTCACGAGCATGATGCCGAGCAGCTTGCCGGCGAGCAGCGCGCCTATCTCGGGGATGCCGCGGAAGTAGCGCAGCAGCCGGTACAGCAGTCCGAACACTAACAGCCAGAAGATCCCGCCGACGAGCACGAAGAGGATGATTCTTCCCGATCGGTTCTCGGTCTTCCCCAGCGGCCGCGCCCGCGCCGAGAGGAGTTTGGGCGAGAGGAGGTGCAGGAGCGACGCGTCGCTACGCATCGAGCACTTCCATGGCGTCCCGCGCCGCGCGCTCGCCCGTGAGCTTGAGAAAAATCTCCTCGAGCCCGCCGCCTCCCGTCGCTTCCGCACGCAGATCGGCGATCGTGCCTACCGCGCGGATCTTCCCGTGCTGGATGATCGCGATTCTGTCGCACAGCGTCTCCGCCACCTCGAGCGTGTGCGTCGACATCATGATCGTATGTCCGCGACGCACGTACTCGCGAAAGAGGTCTTTCAATATTCTGGTGGCTTTCGGGTCCAGGCCGATCATCGGCTCGTCCACGACGATCACTTCCGGGCGATGAATGAACGCGCTCGAGATGATGAGCTTCTGTCGCATCCCATGACTGTAGCTCTCGACCAGCTCGTCGGCCCACTCCTCGAGATCGAAGAGGGCCATCAGCTCGCGTCCGCGGTGCTCCACCTTGTCGCCATCCTGGCCGTACAACCCCGCGACGAAGCGGAGAAACTCGGCGCCCGTCAACTTTTCGTAAATGAACGGACGGTCGGGAATGAAGCCGAGCCTCGACTTGGCGGCGATCGGGTCGGCGCTGAGGTCTATGCCAGCGAGGTGAATGCTTCCCGATGTCGGCTGGAGAATGCCGGCGATCATTCTGAGAGTCGTCGTCTTCCCGGCGCCATTGGGCCCGAGGAATCCGAACAGCTCGCCGTCGGGGACGCTGAGATCGATGGAGTCTACGGCGACAAAGGACCCGTATTTCTTGGTGAGGCTTCTGAGCTCTATCATCTGGTTGCTGGATTCATGAATGCGATCTCGAACGCCGTGCGCATGAGGGACAGTCCGTTTGCGGCCGTCGCGGCGACGACTCTCCCTTCGGCATCGACCCACGCACTGATTCCGGCCGGCGCGCCTTCGATGCGCCAGGCTCGAACTGTGTCGCGGTGCGCGACCGCCCAGCTCCCGCCCGCATCCAGCGCCGCGCTGTCGACGAGGATGAATAACGACTCCGCTTGAATTCGGAGCACCGGTCGCAACACCGTGCGCGACACCGGATCGAAAACGGACAGACTTTGCTTACGGCCCACGTCGTGCGAGCCGCCGAGCATGAACGCGACCGGCGCGAGCGTAGGAGTGAAAAGCGGGGGAGTGAACGATATCCGTCCGGGCGGCGTGTCGCTGCCCGCTCTGGCGAACGCGACGACCAGCGTCGTGTCTTCCTGGACGGATGCGCGGACCGAGAATGGCAATGCCGCGCGCGCGATGTCGATCGACATGTTGCTGAGCCGGAATCCGCGGCTCAGCCTCGTCTGCCACCTCGCGGATGTGCGCTGAACCGGGCCCTGGGGCGACGGGAAATCACCGACGAAATAATCCTCGCTCACGAGATGCTGCACGGTCGTGTCGAGCGCCGAGGAAGCCGCGCCGATCTGCCGGCCGTCGCGCTCGACGATGTAGTAGAAGGTCGCCGGCTGCACCCGCAGCGCGACTTCCGCCAGTTGCTCCTCCTCGCTGCGATTGGCGTTCCGGCGGAGCATCATCGCAAGTCCCACTACCCAGAGCAGGACGACAGCGGCAGCAATTGCCGCGCGGCGGGATCTCACGGCAGCGGAGACGGCGGGTAACTCACCTGTGTTAGACGATTGTGAGGCTCGTCTCGCTATTGATCCACCCGAGGTAGCGCTCCAACCCCCCGGTGACGGGGACGGCGAGCAGCTCCGGAACCTTGTATGGGTGGAGCTCCTTGAATGCGCGCTCGAGCCCGTGGATCGCGCCGGATCGCGTCTTCAGCATCACGACCACTTCCTGCTCGTCGGCGATCTTGTCTTCCCACCGGTAGATGGACCGGGCGCCGGGAGTCACGGTACCGCACGCAATCAATCTGCGGTCGAGCAGTGCCTTGATGAGCTTCACCGCCTCGTCGGCGGTGGCGAGTGTGGTAAGAACGACGACCGCGTCAGTATGGGCCACGTGGCGAGTCCGAAGTGGGAGCGGATGCTGAAGGTCTCCAGAATCTAATCGTTCTGTGGGGGGCGGCTTGAGTCTCGCCGCGCAACCCGCGACCTTTCCCAGGCTATGCCCGAAGAATCACTGATTGTCCGCGGCGCTCGCGAGCACAACCTCCGCAACATCGATGTAACGATCCCGCGCGACCGCCTCACCGTCATCACCGGGCTGTCCGGCTCAGGAAAATCGTCCCTCGCGTTCGACACCATCTACGCCGAGGGACAGCGCCGCTACGTCGAGTCGCTGTCGGCGTACGCCAGACAGTTCCTCGGTCTGATGGAAAAGCCGGACGTCGATTCGATCGAGGGACTCTCTCCCGCGATCTCGATCGAGCAGAAATCGGCCGGCCACAACCCGCGCTCGACCGTCGGCACGGTCACGGAGATCTACGACTACCTGCGCCTGCTTTACGCCCGCGCGGGCACGCCACACTGCCCGAATTGCGGCCGACCCGTCGAGCGACAGAGTGCGGGACAGATCGCGGATGCGATTCTGGCGTGGGACGTCGGAAGCAAGATCGAGATTCTCGCCCCCCTCGTGCGCGGACGAAAGGGAGAGTTCCGCGAGCTGTTCGAAGCGGCGCAGAAGCAGGGATTCGTGCGCGCGATCGTGGATGGCGAGCTGATCGAGGTCGCGGATCCTCCGAAGCTGAATCGGCGCATGAACCACACGATCTCGGTTGTCGTCGATCGCCTCGTCGTGCGACCCGAGGATCGCGGACGCCTGAACGATTCCGTCGAGACGGCGCTCAAGCTCGCCGAAGGCCTGGTCGAGGTGCACCGGCAGGATGACCGGAGCATCCATCTGTTCTCGGAAAAGTACGGCTGCCCCATCTGCGGAATCTCACTCCCCGAGCTCGAGCCGCGACACTTCTCCTTCAACTCGCCATTCGGGGCCTGCCCTGCTTGCGGTGGGCTCGGCAACCGACGCGAGGTGAGCGAGGAGCTAATACTCGGCGATCCCAGTATCAGCATCCTCGAGGGCGTGGTCCTGCCGTGGGGAGAGCCGGACGGCTATTTAAAGAAGGTTATCCTTCCCGGGTTGTCCAAACAGTTCGACTTCAATCTGAACGCGCCGTGGGGCAATCTGAGCGCCGAGGTGCGCGACAAGCTTCTATATGGTACGACGGGGAAAGGCGGCCAGCGCACGGACACGAGCGGCACGAACTGGGAGGGAATCCTCTCCAACATCCAGCGCCGCTACGACGACACCGAGTCTGATTCCGTCCGCCTCGAGCTCGACGAGTACATGGTCGCGACGGCGTGCACCACCTGCGCCGGTCGCCGGCTCAAGCCCGAATCACTGGCGGTGACGCTCGCTGACATGAACATCGGCGATCTGGTTCAGCTCTCCATCACCGATGCACTTTCTTTCTTTGAGTCGGTTCCGGTTAGAGAGAACGGCAAACCGGGGCTCGACGCGGAGATCGCGGGCCCGATCCTCAAGGAAGTCCGCGAGCGTCTGCGCTTCCTCAACGACGTCGGTCTCGAGTACCTCACGCTCGGCCGCTCGGCGGAATCGCTCTCGGGCGGAGAGGCGCAGCGCATTCGCCTCGCGACGCAGATCGGCTCCCGGCTCGTGGGCGTCCTGTACATCCTCGACGAGCCATCGATCGGCCTGCACCAGCGCGACAACGCGCGGCTGCTCTCCACCTTGCGCCAGCTCCGCGACCTGGGCAACACCGTCATCGTCGTCGAGCACGACGAGGAGACGATGCGGGCGGCCGATCACCTGATCGACCTCGGGCCCGGCGCCGGAAAGCACGGCGGAATGGTCATCGCCGAGGGCACCGTCGACGACGTGCGGAACAACGCGGAGTCCCTGACCGGCCGGTATCTGCGCGGAGAGGCCGAGATCCCCGTGCCGTTTCAACGGCGTCGCCGGAATCCAGATCGCGTGATCCGGATCGAGGGCGGGAGAGAGCACAATCTCCGGAATCTCGACGTCGAGATCCCGCTCGGTCTCTTCGTCGCGGTCACGGGCGTTTCCGGAAGCGGGAAGTCCACGCTCATCGAGGACATCCTCCACCGCGCCATGGCGAGGCACTTCTATCGCGCGCGTGTGATTCCGGGAGCGCACCGGCGCATCACAGGCTTCGAGCACCTCGACAAGGTCATCGACATCGATCAGAGTCCGATCGGCAGGACTCCGCGGTCGAATCCGGCTACCTATACCGGACTCTTCACTCCCATTCGCGAGCTGTTCGCCGAGCTGCCCGAAGCAAAGATCCGCGGCTACGGTCCGGGCCGCTTCTCGTTCAACGTGAAGGGAGGCCGCTGCGAGGCGTGCGAGGGCGACGGTCTGGTGAAGATCGAGATGCACTTTCTCCCCGACGTCTACGTGCCCTGTGATGTCTGCAAAGGCAAGCGGTACAATCGCGAGACGCTCGAAGTGCGCTTCCGCGGACTCGGCATCGCCGACGTGCTCGAGCAAACGGTGGAAGACGCGCTCGCTTTCTTCGAGAACCAGCCGCGGGTGAGGCAGAAGCTCCAGACGCTCACCGACGTCGGACTCGGCTACATCCATCTCGGCCAGAGCGCGACCACGCTCTCCGGCGGAGAGGCGCAGCGCGTCAAGCTCGCGACGGAGCTGTCGAAGCGGGACACCGGCCGGACGTTCTACATCCTTGACGAGCCGACGACCGGGCTCCATTTCGAGGACGTGCGCATGCTGCTGAGCGTGCTGCACCGGCTGGTCGACCGCGGAAATACCGTGCTCGTGATCGAGCACAATCTCGACGTGATCAAGACCGCCGACTGGATCATCGATCTGGGTCCTGAAGGCGGACTTCGCGGTGGCGATGTCGTCGCCGCGGGAACGCCGGAAGATGTGGCCGAGGTCAAGGCATCGTACACAGGCCAGTATCTTCGGCAGATGCTGGGGCGGAAGAGGAAGCGCAAGGCGGGGTAAAAACAGAGAAAAGCAAAGCTGCCTGCTGCCGGCTGACCGCTATCGGCTACCGGCCAAGCCGGCAGCGGATAGCGCGCAGCGGTTGGCTGGCAGCTTTGCAGTTCTCAGTGGCCTTTCCCCGGAACTCAAGTAAGAACCCTATCTTGATGTATGGTCTCCCTCCTCGACATAATCGGACCGGTCATGGTAGGTCCATCGTCCTCACACACGGCGGGCGCCTGCCGGCTGGGATTGCTGGCGCGCTGCCTCGTCGGCGGAACCCCGCATTCCGGACTTCTCCAGCTGCACGGCTCCTTCGCCAGAACCGGCGAGGGCCACGGCACCGACAAGGCGCTGGTGGGCGGCCTGCTCGGATTCCGCCCCGACGACGAACGACTCCGCGAAGCGCTCCAGATCGCCGAGCGCGAAGGCCTCGACTACCGCTTCGAGAAGACGACCATTGCCGATGCCGCTCACCCCAACACCGTCCGCATCTCCGTCGAGCTGAATGGCGTCAACTCCACGATGCTTGGCTCCTCCGTGGGGGCGGGCCGGATACTCGTGCAGGAGATCGACGGCTATCCGGTGGAGGTGACCGGAAACTTCCACGCCATCGTTCTCGTAGCTGAGGATAGGAAGGGCTCGATCGCCAGGATAACGAGCATCCTGGCGGAGCACGACATCAACATCGCAACGCTGAGGTTGTCGAGAAAGGAGCGAGGCGGCGACGCCTTCATGGTGATCGAGTGCGACGAGTTGCCGGACAAGACCGCGGGGGAAGAGCTGAACGCTCTCGACTGGGTGCGGTGGACGCGCCGACTCGAGAAAGTGAGCGGCGGCTAGGTGTACAAGGCGCTCGCGGACGCGATTCGGGACGCTGAAAGCGAGGGTAAGTCGCTGGCGGAGGTGGCGCTCGCGGCTGAATCTCGCGATCAGGGACGTACGGTTGAAGACATCCGATCGGCGCTCGCGAGGGCGCTGGTCGTGATGCGTGGAGCTATCGAGAAGGGACTTACGGGTGATCTGTATTCTGCGTCGGGTCTGGTCGGAGGGGACGCGGCGAAGCTGCGGACGAACGCGAAGGGCCCGCTCGCGGACACGCCCTTTCGGGACATCCTGACTCGCGCTCTGGCGGTGCAGGAAGTCAACGCGGCGATGGGAGTGATCGTCGCCGCGCCGACAGCGGGAGGGGCCGGCGTCCTGCCGGCGATTCTCACCGGGCTCGCGAAAGCGCGGTCGGTGTCGGATGAAAGGGTCGTCGACGGACTGGCGACAGCGGGATTGATCGGCGCAGTTGTGGCGGAGCGCGCATCGCTGTCCGGCGCCGAAGGTGGCTGTCAGGCGGAGACGGGCGCGGCCGCGGGAATGGCGGCCGGCGCCGCCACGGAGATGCTGGGAGGAACGCCCTCGCAGGTGGGACATGCGGTGGCGCTCACGATGCAGGGGATGCTGGGGCTGGTGTGCGATCCTCTCGGCGGGCTGGTCGAGCTCCCGTGCGTGTTCAGGAACGCAACGGGGTCAGCGATCGCCCTCGCGGGTATCGAGATGGCTCTGGCCGGGATCACCTTCGCGATCCCGGTGGACGAGGTGATCGATGTGATGGGCGAGATCGGCAGGGAGATGGATGTCCGCTATCGTGAAACGGCGGGTGGGGGGCTCGCGGCGACGCCCACCGGCCGCCGGCTGGCGAAGGAGCGGCTGTACCAGATCAAGCGGTCAGATTCGTGACGATTATCTAGTGAGGAAGGGGCCGAGGCAGTATCTTCGCCCCCTGGCAGGTTAATCCGAGGCAACTACCACGATGAATATCTTCGATCGCATAGCGATGTTGTTCCGCTCCAACGTGAACGCGGTGATCTCCGAGTTCGAGCAGCCCGAGAAGATGCTCAATCAGATCATTCTCGACATGCGCTCGCAGCTGGTGAAGGCAAAGCAGCAGGTTGCCGCCGCCATCGCCGACGAGAAGCGGCTCCAGGATCAGACCAAGAGGGAGCTCCGGGAGGCGGAGGACTGGGAGCGCAGAGCGATGCTCGCGGTGCAGCAGAACCAGGACGAGCTGGCGAAGCAGGCGTTGATGCGCCGCACCGAGCACATCTCACGCGGCGAGCAGCTCAATCTCACCTGGGCGGCCCACAAGCAGGAGACCGACCGCCTCAAGGAATCATTGCGGACGCTGAACGACAACATCGAAGAGGCGGCCCGGAAGAAGAACCTCCTGCTCGCCAAGCAGCGCCGCTCCGAAGCGCAGAAGCGCATCAACGAGACGATGTCCCACATCTCGGAGAAATCGGCGTTCGAGGCGTTCGCCCGGATGGAAGAGAAGATCGAGAGCAACGCACGCCAGATCAAAGCCAGCGCCGAGATCGACGAGGAATTTTCCGGCGACAAGCTGGCCAACGACTTCAAGCGGCTCGAGGCCGGCGCGGGGACCGCCACCGCCGACATGCAGCTCATCGCTCTCAAGCAGAAGATGGGCCTCCTCGGCAGCGGCACGCAGCTCAATAACAAGGCGCTCGGCGCGGGCCAGCATGCGGAAGAGGAATCAATCGAAGTCGAAGAGCTCTCCGACGAGAAGAAGCCGGGGTGAGTAGCGCGGTCGTACAGCGTTCGAAGGTCACGCCGGTTCTCGCCGGCGTGATTCTGACGTTTCTGCTCCTCTGGATGCTGGGAGCGACCGCCGACGTCTTCATCCTCCTTTTCATCGCGATAATTCTCTCGCTCTACCTCGGAGCGGTGAGAGACCTGCTGGTCGAGCACGGCCGCGTTCCTCCGAAGCTGGCGTTCTTCCTCGCGGTGGCGGGCTCGGGCGCGGCTCTGGGCGGGCTTTTCGCGTTGCTTCTGCCGCCGGTGATCGAGCAGACGCGCAGCCTGATAGTGGTTCTTCCGAATTACATCGCGGGCTGGGAGGCGGGGATCGACCGCTTCGTCACGCGATTCTCCGGACTCCGTGATTTCTGGAAGCCGGGCGAGCATACGCTTCTGCGCGCGGTCTACGATCAGGTGTCCGGCCAGGCGAGCACGGTCGTTCCGAAGGTCGTCTCGCTCGTGCACGTGCTCATCAACATTTTCGCGGTCGGCGTGATGAGCATTTATCTGGCGCTTCATCCCGGCGTGTACCGCGAATGGCTGATCGCGCTCTTTCCGCCGATTCACCGCGACCTCGTGCGGGACGTGCTGCGCGATCTCGCCGATGGGCTCCGCGCATATATCGTTGGGCAGCTGCTGGCGATGACGGTGCTCGCGGCTCTCACCGCGGCGGGACTTTACCTGCTCGACGTCCCGTACTGGCTGGCCTTTGGCGTGTTCACCGGCCTCGTGGCGGTGGTGCCCTTCTTCGGCACGCTCGTATCGACGATTCTTCCGGCGCTGTTCGTGGTGGCTGGACCCGGCGGAGGTACGCGAGCTCTCTACGTGATCGCGCTCGGGGTCGTCATTCACCTCATCGAAGGCAACCTGGTCGCACCGCTGGTGATGTCGAAGAAGATCGACATGCCTCCGGTGCTCACCATCACGTCCGTCCTCGTGATCGGAAAGCTCCTCGGACCCCTCGGATTCGTAGTGGCGCTGCCCATTCTCGTGACCGTGATGGTGATCGTGCGGAGAATCCTCATCAACCGCATCTACGAAGGCAAAGGATTCCGGAAGAGCACGCGCGACAGGATGTTCGTGCTGCGGGTCCCTGTGCCAGACGGGGGCGTGCTGGTTCCGCCGGATCTGCCCCCCGATCTGATCCGGATCAGAGAAAGATCGCCGCTCGTGAAGACAGGGTAGAAGAAAGCCAACGCTGTCACCTGCCGTCTAACGATGCGCAGTTGAATGCCCGCTCGGCCGACCATTCCCGCCTACAATCGCGGGAGTCGAAGGAATGCAGCCGGCACTGCGCGTTCGGGGGCTCACCAAGACGTTTCATTCGGGACCAGGCGGCCGCGCAAGGGGTATTTCCGCGCTCCGGGACCTCTCGGTCGACATCGAGCGTGGAGAGATCGTCGGACTCGTCGGTCCGGCTCGCTCTGGCAAGAGCACTTTTCTGTTGTGCGTAGCCGGGCTCCTGCGCACCGAAGAGGGAACGATCACCTGGTTCGGCGAGCAGATCACCGGACGTCGTGTTCCGCCAGGGCTGGCGTACGTGCCGCAACGCCCGGGCTATTACTCGTTCCTCTCCGTGCGCGAGGCGCTCGAGTACTACGCCACGCTCCACGACCTCGGCTCGGACGATCGCACTCGACAGGTTGAGACCGCGCTCCGCGCTGTCTCGCTCCATGTTCACGCCAGCAGGCGCGTCAGTCACCTGTCGGCCAGTCTGCTACAGCGGCTTGGACTCGCGCAGGCACTGGTTGGCTCCCCGCGCGCGATACTGCTCGACGAAACGCTGTGCGGCCAGGGTCTCCTCTTCGACGGTGAGATCGCTGGATTGCTCACGCGACTCTCCCGTCGTGGAGTGACAATCATTCTGTCCGCGCCGAACGCGGTGGAGCTCCATCGAGTTGCAACTCGGATCATCAAGCTCGCCGAAGGGCGGATCGTGACCGAAAGGCGCGAGCAGTCTCTGGTCGCGGAACGGTACGCAGCTTCGAGTTGACCCTCTACGCGGGCGCGTCTAGCTTCCGCGAATGCCCCCCCCCGCCCCCGCCGCGCCTCCGGACTTTCGCCTCTACAACACGCTCACGCGCAGCATCGAGACGTTCGCTCCCGCGGATGGAGAGACGGTGCGCATGTACGCGTGCGGGCCAACGGTCTACAAGCCTGCGCACCTCGGAAACTTTCGAACCTTTCTGTTCGAGGATCTGCTGCGACGGGTGATCGCGCTGCGTGGATGGAAGCTGGTGCAGGTGATGAACCTCACCGACGTCGACGACAAGATCATCAAGAGCGCGAGCGAGCGTGGGATCAGCATCGCGGAGGTGACGGCGCCGGTGACCGAGACGTTTCACGCCGATCGCGCGTTTCTCCGCATCAAGGACGCCGAGCTGTATCCGCGCGCCACCGATCACATCCCGGAGATGATCGCGATCGTCGAGAAGCTCGTCGCCCGTGAGCTGGCGTACGTGGCGGAGGACAAGTCGGTGTATTTCGCGATCGATCGCTTCAAGGATTACGGGAAGCTATCACGACTCGACACCCGCGAGGTGAAGGCCGGCGCGCGCGTGATGCAGGACGACTACTCGAAGGAGAACGCCCAGGATTTCGCGCTGTGGAAGTCGGCCAAGCCGGAAGATGAAGCGGCGGGCGCGGCGTGGGACTCGCCGTGGGGCCGCGGACGGCCGGGCTGGCACCTCGAGTGCTCGGCCATGGCGATGAAACACCTCGGCGAGACGCTGGACATCCACTGCGGCGGAATCGATCTGATTTTCCCCCACCACGAGGACGAGATCGCGCAGTCGGAGGGAGCGACGGGAAAGCCGTTCGCACGCTTCTGGTGCCACGGGGAATTCCTGCTCACCGACGGCAGCAAGATGGCGAAGCGCTTGGGGAACGTCGCGACAGTGCAGGATCTCCGCGACCAGAAAGTGCCGGCAGCCGCGTTCCGCCACTTTGTCTTCTCGACTCATTACCGGAAACAGCTCAATCTCTCCGGCGAGGCGCTCGAAGCGTCGATCGAAGGCGTCCGTCGCGTCGCCGATTTCGCGGAGAGACTGGCCGAGGCTAAGGCGGGAACTCCGGAGCTGGCTGCGGCCGCGGAGGAAGCAGAGTCGGAGGTGATGGCGGCGCTGTTCGACGACCTCAACGCGCCGATCGCTCTGGGGGCGCTCTTCACCTTCGTGAGGAGAGCGAACGCCGAGCTCGATCGGAATGGGATGGACAGGAGAGCGCTCGAGAAGGCCAGACGGATTTTTGCGCGCATCAACTCGGTGCTGGACGTAGTTCCCGAGGCGGCCGGACCGGACCCGGAGCTGGCGCGGTGGGTGGAGGAGCGTCTCGAGGCCCGGAAGGAGGCTCGGGCGAGGAGAGACTTCGCTCAGGCGGATGCGATTCGAGCCGAGATCGAGGGTCGCGGAATCGCGATCGAGGACGGCCCTCAGGGGAC
>CAYMKQ010000046.1:0-16058 GCA_964391175.1 uncultured Gemmatimonadaceae bacterium
GCTAACGCGGCCACAGCCACCCGAATGTCCCCGCCGTCAGGAGAGCGTAGATCAAGCCGTCGACCGTCGCCTTGAGCGTGAGACTCCAGGAGCGCCGGTACCAGATCGACATCTGCCACAACGCCGCCGAGTAGCCGAGGAACGCAGCGACGCTGGCGAAGCGGAACACTTGTAGATACTCCGCGCCTGGGGAAAGCGCGCGTCCGGCGACGTACGCGGCGAAAATGCCGACGGCCAGCACGTAGAGAAACCAGAGCCCGAGATTTCGCCCCATCGACCATGCTGCGTTCGGCAGGACGGTGAGAATCATGTTCGGGCCCCGCCGGATCTTTTCCGCGAACTCCGGCGAGCGCATTTCCGGGTTGTTAGCGGGTCGGGGCATCATGTAGTCTCCCGGCGGAATAGCGAATGGGCGCAGCGCGTCCATCACCTGGTCCTGATTCCCCAGCTTCGGGTAGTCGTTCTTGTGCCAGAGCGGAGTCATGTGGATCAGGGAGCTGACGAGAAAGACGATCACGGACGAAAGCAGGATCGGGAGCCAAAGTGCTGTGAGCTCAGTCATAGCGGCCTCCTGTTATGTGCCGCTATGAATCTATGAGAACCTGGTTGGGATTGCATGCCATGCATCCACGACCGGGACAGCGCGCACCGACCGCCAATGTCCGGGTTGAGACCGCGCTCTTACCGCCTCCCGTACTGCCGGACAGCCAGCGTCAGCACGACAGTCCCGAACAGCGCCAGCGCCGCGAGCGGCCGCAGCACGTCCCCAATTCCCGCGCCCTTGAGCAGCACCGCCCGCATGATCCCGATGAAGTGCTTCATCGGATTGAGCTGCGTCAGCAACTGCGCCCACTCCGGCATCGAGCGGACCGGCGTGAACAGTCCGCTCATAAGCAGGTATGTCATGATGATGAAGAAGGTGATGAACATCGCCTGCTGCTGCGTCTCCACCAGCGTCGATATCCAGAGGCCGATGCCAAGCGTAGCCAGCAGATAGATGGCGGCCGCTCCGAATACCAGTGGGATGCTGCCAAGCATCGGGACGTGGAACACGAACCGTGCGATGAGCAGTCCGATGGTCAGCTCCAGAAGCGCGATCAGCCAGAGGGGGATCAGCTTCGCGGCGATGAACGCGCCCTGCGACAGCGGTGTGACACTGAGCTGATCCAGCGTGCCGACCTCCTTCTCGCGCACGATGTTCATCGCCGTGAGCAGTGTCCCGATGACGGTCACGAGCTGAACGAGAATTCCGGGGACCATGAAGTCGCGGTAGTCGAGCTCCGCGTTGTACCACCCGCGTGCGCGCACCTCTATCGACGGAGCCGCAGGGCTCACCGGAGTCAGCTCAGCGCCCAGGTCGCTGCTGTACGCGGCGATGATTCGCGCCGCGTACGACTGGGTCACACCCGCCCCCGCGCCGTCTTCAGCATTCAGAACGAGCTGCACTCGTGCGGTGCGCGTGCGCACTATGTCGCGCTCGAAATCGGTGGGGATGCTCACGATCATCCCGACCCGGCGCTCGAGCATCGCCTCGTTGGCCAGCTCCATAGAGGGCGAGGCATCGACGACCACGAAGCGACGCCCCGCCTGGAGGCGGTCGACCAGCCCGCGGGACGCCTGACTGTGGTCGCGGTCCACGACGTACACCTTCGCCGTCTTGATCTCGAACGTCGCCGCGCTCGAGAGCAGCAGCAGCTGGACCACCGGCACCAGGATCGTCATCCTCAGCATGAACCGGTCGCGGAAGATCTGCAGGAACTCCTTACGCAGGAGAAACCGAAGCGACCGCATGATCAGTTCCCCTCCAGCCGCGGCTTGAAGCTGCGCACCGCGGCGATGAGGAGCACCGTCGTCATGGCGAGGAGCACCAGCGTCTCCAGCCAGAGGTGCGACAGTCCAACGCCCTTGAGCATGATCCCGCGGGCGACGACGATGAACCAGCGTGCAGGCACGATGTACGTTACCGGTACCAGCCAAGCCGGCATGCTGGCGATCGGGAAGATCATGCCGGAGAGGAGGGCGCTTGGCAGCATCGTCCCAAGCAGCGCCGCCAGCATCGCCGCGCGCTGCGACGATGTGCGCGCCGCGATCAGAACGCCGAGCGCGAGCGAGACGACAGAATAGAGAACGCTCTCGGCCAGCAGCAGCGCGACGCTTCCGCGAAACGGGACGTGGAAGACGACCCACGCCGCGAGGAGCGCGGTGAGCACATTTGCGAACGCCAGCGCCAGATACGGCAGCACCTTGCCGGCGATGATCTGCCAGGGCCGCAGAGGGGATACGAGCAGCACCTCCAGCGTTCCGCGCTCCTTCTCGCGGGACAGCGAGATTGCCGTCATCAGCGCCGAGACGAGGGTGAGGACGAGAGCGATGAGTCCCGGCACGAAGAGGTTCACGCTCTCGAGCGTCGGATTGAAGCGCATGCGGGCCTCGGTGACGATCCGTATCTGGCCGCGGCGCTCCGCCAGCTCCGCGTCGTACGACGCGATGACGGCGCGAGCGTAGCTCTGGATCGTCGTCCCGGTATTGGGGTCGGAGGCGTCGACGGCGAGCAGAACACGCGCCGGCTCTCTCCTTCCGAGGCGACTCGCGAAATCCGGCTCGAACACCAGCGCCGCGTCTGCTTCGCCCCGCCGGAAGAGAGGCTCTATGACATCCGCCGATCGACTCATCGACACGATGCGGAATCGGCTGGTGGCCGCGAACCGGTCGCGCAACGCTGTCGTCGCGTAGTCCGGTACCGGATCGACAATGGCCAGGCGGATGTCGCGCACATCGCTCCGCAACGCGAAGCCGAACAGCACTACCTGCACCAGCGGCATCAACAGGAGGATCGTGAGCGTCTGCCGGTCGCGGAGAATGTGGCGCAGCTCCTTGATCATGAACGCCGCCAGCGCGCTGGTTCTCACGCCACCTCCTTCACCGCGCGCGCGAGCCGTACGAATACATCGTCGACGCTTTCGGCCCCGAGCCGCGTCTTTAGCTCCGCCGGGGTTCCAAGCGCCGCGATCCTGCCGTCCACCATGATCGAGATCCGGTCGCAATACTCGGCCTCGTCCATGTAGTGCGTCGTCACGAAGACAGTCGTGCCGCCGGCGGCGGCCGCGTAGATCAGCTCCCAGAACTGGCGTCGCGTGATAGGATCGACGCCCCCGGTAGGCTCGTCGAGAAAGACGATCTTCGGCTCGTGCAGGAGAGCGACGGAGAACGCGAGCTTCTGCTTCCAGCCGAGTGGCAGGCGTCCCACCATCTGTCCCTCGCTGGCGGCGAGGCCAAGTGACTCGAGCAGCAGATCGGAGCGCTCGCGGATCTCTGCGTCGGTCAGTCCGTAGATCCCGCCGTACAGCTCGATGTTCTCACGCACCGTCAGGTCAGCGTAAAGCGAGAAACGCTGGCTCATGTAGCCGATGCTGCGCCTGATCTTCTCCCGCTCGGTCCGAATGTCGAAACCCGCGACGTGCGCCTCGCCATCGCTCGGCGCGAGAAGACCGATCAACATCTTGATGGCCGTCGTTTTTCCCGCCCCGTTCGCGCCGAGGAAGCCGAACACCTCTCCGGCGCCGACTTCGAAGGTGACGCGATCGACGGCGGTAAAATCGCCAAACCGGCGGGTTAGGTCTCTCGTCACGATCGCCGAAGCACCTCTTTCAGCGGCGGCGGAAGTGGCGGTCATGCCGCCGTCGCGGCGGGAGGAGCCGGTGCGCTTCCCATGAGCTCGATGAAGCTGTCCTCGATGCCGGCGGCGATCGGCCGCGCGGCGACGTCGCGGTGGCCCCGCTCCGCGAGATAAAGGAGCACTTCATCGGAGACCGCCTCGACGGGATAATCCGCGCGAGCATCCGCGTAGTGAAGCTCGTCGCCAAAGAGATAGACCGAGTGTGCGTGCGGGAACTCGCGCAGCCCATTGAGCATCGCGTAACGCTGCGCGCCACGTACCGCGAGGAGGGGAAAAGTAAAGCGCGCTCCAATCCGGTGAGGTCTGTCGATCTGCAGAATGTGGCCGCCGTGGATGAGCGCCACCCGGTCGCAGCGGATCGCTTCATCCATGTAGGGTGTGGAGACGACGATCGTGAGCCCCGATTCCCTGAGCACCGCGAGCTGGTCCCAGAATTCGCGGCGGGAGACCGCATCCACGCCCGTCGTCGGCTCGTCGAGCAGGAGAATGTCCGGGCGATGAACGAGCGCGCACGACAGCGCCAGCTTCTGCTTCATCCCGCCAGAGAGAGCGTCCGCGCGACGGTCGCGAAAGGACTCGATCTGCCTGTACACTGGTGCGATGAGCTCGTAACCCTCCTCCACCGTCGTCCCGAATACAGCCGCGAAGAACTCCAGATTCTCGGCGACGCTCAGGTCCGGGTAGAGCGAAAATCCCCCCGGCATGTAGCCGACGCGTGAGCGGATCGCCCACAGATCGCGCGCGACATCGAGTCCCAGTACCCTCGCTTCGCCGGAGTCCGGAAGAATGAGAGTCGTGAGTATCCGGAACAGCGTCGTCTTCCCGGCGCCATCGGGTCCGACGAGGCCGAACAGCTCCCCCGGTCGCACGTCGAACGAGATGTCCTCGAGCGCGCAGACCTTGCCAAATCGCTTCGTCAGCGCGCGGACTTCGACCGCGTTGTTCACGTGCCGCGGGGTGTCTCTGTGAGCTCGAGGTCGGCGGGCATCCCGATCTTGAGGACGCCACGCGGGTTCGGAACCTGCACCTTCATCGCGTACACCAGGTCGGCGCGCTCGTCGCGCGTCTGAACGGGGGTTGGCGTGAATTCCGCCTTGGACGCGATCCAGCTCACCGTGCCGGGAACGGTGAGCAGCTTTCCGTCTTCCCGATCGACGCGCACCTGCACGCGCTGACCCAATCGGACCGAGGAGAGCTGGCTCTCGGCGATGTAGGCGCGCAGAGTGAGAGTGTCGAGGCCGGCGATCTTATAAACTGGCTGACCGGGCTGGACCACCTCGCCGGCCCTCACGTAGGTGGCGAGCACGGTCCCCGCCTCGGGATTCGTGATGCGGCTTTTCGCGATCTGATCGCGGATCTGATCGACGCGGGCGGCGCTGGACGTGACTTCCTGCCCGACGCTCTGCCGCTGCGCCCGCGCCGCCTCGATCTGCGCGACGAGCACGCGGTAGTCCCGCTCAGCCTGGTCGAGCTGCTGCGCCGTGGCGGCCCTCTGGTCGAACAATCGGCGCGTGCGCTCGTATGCGCGGCGTGCCACCTCGCGCTGGACCTCGAGCACGCCGATCTGGCGGCCGGCCTCGCTCGCTCGCGCCGAGGTCGCCTCTCGTTGCGCGATGGTCTGCGCGCGATTGAGGGTGAGCTGTGTGGTGTCGATCACACCGACAATCGCGCCGCTCGCGAGCGTCGCACCCTCGACCGGCGTGAACCAGAGGAGCTGCCCGGCCGCCTGCGCCGAGACGACTACCTCGTTTGCCTCGAAGGTTCCAAAAGCGTCCGGCGCGTTCCCCGATCGGCACCCCGCCACGGCAGCGACGACGAGAAGGAGCGGCAGAGCGGCGCGAGAAGAAAAAATCAGCGAGCGCATCAGCGCACCTCGACGCCCAGAGTGGTGAGAAAGCGCGCGCGGGCCTGGGCAAGCTCCACGCGGTGCAGCGCGCGCATGGTGCGCGCGCTGAGAACGTCGGTCTGGCGATCCACGTACTCCGCGGACGTCACTACGCCTTCGGCGAAGCGCGCTCGAGTCTCAGCGGCAATACTTTCCCTGAGCGCGACGATCGTTTCGTCGTCGGCCACCGTTCTCTCCAGGCGGTCGATCGCCTCGAGGTCCTGCGCCACGCCGCGCCTCAGGCTCTCCGTGAACGCCGCCTCTTCGACCGACACGATCTGTCGCTGCAGGGCGAGCACCTCGCGCTCACGCCTCGTCGTTCCCCAGCTCCACGGAGTCCACTGGAGCTGAACCCCGGCGAGCCAGTAGGAGTCGAAGCGATCGTTGAGTGGATTGAGCCCGGGCTGTCCGTATCCGACGCGGCCGAACGCAGACACGCGTGGCCTGTCCTGAGCGCTTCGCGCCCGCTCCTGCCGTTCGAGAAGATCTCGCGAGCGCGCAAACTCCTCGTACTCCGAGCGGGCACGAAGTTTCGGGAGTACATCGCGTGCCTGGGCGACCTCGCGCGAGAGATCCGGACCGCCAAGGATTGTCGTGCTGTCCAACGGCTGACCGGTCAGGTCGCTGAGGACGACGAGTGACGCGCGACGATTCGCGCTCCACTCCGCGACGCTCTGGCGTCTCCGCAACAGCTCGGCGCGAATCGCGTTCTCCTCGCTCGGCAGCGCCGTGCCTTCGCGCACGCGGGCGGAGGCGACGCGAAGCTGCGCCTCCAGGTCCGTGATCGTCGTCTGGAGCTCGGCGATCTGTGATTGGGCGCGCAGCGCGGCGAAGAACACATCACTCACGTATTGCCTTAGAGAAAAAAGCGTGGTGCGAACACGCGCCTGCGACGCAGCCAGCTGCGCGCCCTCGACCGCGCGGCGCGCCGCCGCGCTCGGGTCGTGGATTAGCTGCTGTGCCACGATGCGCGCGTCGTAGGTGTCGTGCGGGGGACTCGGCGGACTCGCCCCTCCGGGAAGCGTGATGGGAAGCCTGGCGACGTCGGATTGATACTGGGCCTGGCCTTCGACGGAGAGGGTCGGAAGTCTCTCAGCGGCGAGATTTCGGAGACGGAGCTCCGACTGCGCGGCGAGCAGATCGAGCTCGCGCCCGCGCGGATCGCGGCGGATTGCGCTCTCCTGTAGCGGGCCAAGCCGCAGCGTATCGGCGGCCGTCTGGGTGTGCGCGCGCTCGAGCGGCGCGAGCAGCGCGAATGCGCTCAAGGCAAAGTGGCGTAGCGTCATGGGCGGAGGGCGTTGCGGAAAAAAGACGGAAGCTCAGTTCTCCGCTGCTCGATGAATCGCGCGAAGGCCTTGTCGTCCATGCCGAACACAATGGAGAGCATGGGCCGCGCGGCGAACGGGAAGATGCAGAGCGATATCAGGTTGATGGCGAATTGTTCAGGGGAGATGCTGCGCATGGTGCCGGCGCGAACTCCTTCCTCGATCTGCCTGCCCAGCTTCTCGAACAGCGGTGGGAGCACGCGGTTGGGCTCGGCGCCAATGGCGGCGCCCAGCATCTGTGGAACCCGCTCCGGATGGTGGTGGAGCTCGCTCAGGAGGTAGCCGGGCAGGAACGGGTTGCGCGACAGATTGTCGAGGTACACGGCGACGAGCCGGTCGATCTTTTCGTCGAGGGAGATCTCGGCGCCAAGGGTCTGGACGAGGGCAGGGAAGATGCGGGAGGCGATCTGCTTGAAAACGGCTCCGCTCAGGCCCTCCTTGGACCGGAAGTAGTAATGAAGGAGCGCCTGGTTGACACCGGCCTCCTGGGCGATCTCCTGCATTCGGGCGCCGGCGGTGCCGCGTCGCAGGAAGACGGTGCGCGCCGCGTCGAGGATTCGCTGCTCCGTCTCTCCATCGCGGCTGGGGACAGACTTCGCGGCCGATGCAGCCTTTTTTGAGCGACTCGAGCGCCTGGGACGTTGTTTAATCATATGATTTAATCGAATAGTTAATAACCGGTACTATGACCCCTTTGAGTGAACGCCGCAAGAGCGAGTTTTTTCAAGCCCGGAATTCGCTCGGAAAACCGTGACTGAGCCGCCGGGAAAGCAGTCTTTGTAACAGAGGGCAACACCCTCTCACTTCGACGGGAAACCCATAACTTGAGACTTCTTATCCAATCGCGAGCCTGGCTACGCGCGTTTGCGCGCGCGTGGCGTGCACTGCAGCTGGTTCAGCCTGCAAAGCTCGTCGGCTGCGTGGCAATCTCAATCCTCAATCTTTTGTGGGTCGGACACGGCGTGTTGCGCTCGCTGCCGGCCGCTCCGCGTTTCGTCGTCGTCCTCCTCCTCGCCTATGCGCTCACCACCGTCGCGGAGTTCCTATGGCTCCTGTTCACGATGCCCCGGCCGGTGGACATGGGATTTCCGGACGCGACCATCGAAGCTGCGCCGCAGATCGAGGTTGATCCCCTCGTCGAGCAGCTTCGCGAGCTGCCTCCCTCTGAGCTGAAGGAAGGGACGCTTCAGCTCGCGGACGACATGCGCTCCTTCGAAGCGGGAACTGATGGCGCGTACGTGAGCACGCTGCTGCGCGCGACTCCCCTTCGCGAGCTGAGTGAAGAAGAGTGCGACAGGGAGCTCGAAAGGGAGAGCAGGGAGCTGATGCAGAGCCATCTTGCTACCTGGCGCGCGTACCGGGAGCGATTCCTCAGTCCGGCGCGCGCGTTTCGCGACGAGCTTCGCAGACGCCTCGGCATCTGGAACCCGAAGACCGAGCCGGAAATCCCCGCCCTGGACGAGCCAGCGCTTACCGGCGCCAAGCCGATCACCAAGGCCGCGGACTATCTGGCCGCACTCGCGCGCCGACTGCCCTGAACGGTGGCCAGCGCGGGTCTCATTCGTCTTTATTAGTCAGCTTGTGTCTCCCTGATGCCCAATTTCACCGACCACCAGCGTTCGATCCGAGGACAATTGCGTTTCTTATCCGTGCTCATTGCTGCGCTAGTACTGGCCACAGCGTGCTCGTCGTCGAAGACCGCTGGCTCCGCGCCAGTACCCGCGAAGACGCGCGTAGTCCGCGAGACCGTCACGGTGAGAGATCCGGACCTCGACAAGCGGGTGACGTTGCTGGAGCTCAGGCTCCTCGAGAAGGAAGCCCAGGTCAATGACCTCCAGTCCCGCCTCGAGGATACACGCATCGCGGTTGTCCGGGCGATGGCGCGCGCTCAGACGCTGACGAGTCGCGCGGAGGCTGCCTCCGGAATGGCTGAGGCGGAGGTTGCGCTTCAGTCGCTCAAGTTGAATACCGTGCAGCTGCCTCCTCCCGCGCCGCCGGAAGTCGGACAGGTGACGCAGCTCGTCAGGCAGAGCTCCGTCGAATTCGACAGGAAGAATTATGGCGGCGCCCTGTATCTCGCCAATCAGGCGAAGCTGCTCGTCGCATCGTACAAATTGCGCGTGGCCGCGAGTAGCCTCGAAGCTCCTCGCTCGGGCGAGACTTCGTTCGCACTGCCGATCCGGGTGAAGGTCGCCAGCCGCGGCAACATCCGCGAGGGACCAGGCACCAGCTTCGGAATCGCGTTCGCGGTGGAAGGCGGGACTTTGCTCACCGGCCTCTCCTACACCGAAGACTGGATCCGCATCAGCGACGACCGCGGGCGCGGCGGCTGGATCTTCCGGAGTCTCGTCGGCCGGCCGTAATCAGCTCCCGGCCTTGCTCGTCTTTCGCGCTCTGACGGTGCGATTCCGTCCGTCCCGCTTGGCGGAATAAAGCGCCTTGTCGGCGGCGGCGATGATCCCTTTCGGATCGTCCGCGTCGCTCGGGAACTCCGCCACACCGATGCTGAGCGTGATCTTGCGGCCAGAGAATGTTTCCGCCGCGACGCGCGCACGAATGTGCTCGGCGATCTCGAACGCCTCTGCGGCCGGCGTCTCCGGCATAACCACCGCGAACTCTTCGCCCCCGTATCGGGCGGCGCAATCCACCGGACGACTCGATTCCCGGAGTATGTTCGCGACTCTCTTCAGTACTTCGTCGCCCGCGGGGTGTCCGAACTCGTCGTTGTACTCCTTGAAGTGATCCACGTCGGCCATCAATACCGAGAATTCATGCTTGTACTGCCCAGCGCGAATTCCTTCCTCGTCCAGGCGCTGGATCAGCAGCCTGTGATTGGCGAGACCGGTGAGCCCGTCGGTGATCGACAGGCGCTCGAGCTCCTCGTTCTTCGTCTGGAGCGTTTCATTGATCGTGTCGAGCTCCTGCCTTCCTTCGCGCAGGCGCGCCACCATGTTGTTGAAGACGCTGGTCAGATACCCGACTTCACCTCCCCCGCCGGCGGGGAGATCCACATCGAGATCTCCCGCGGCGACCTTGGCTGCTCCGCGGGTGAGCTGGTCGAGCGGTCGCGCGATGAAGTGTCCCAGCCAGTAGGCGCTCACAGCCACCACGAGCAGCAGCGCCGCCACTATGAGCAGAGCGTAGTTGCGAAAGTCGCGCAGCTGGCGGAAGGCGGCTTCGGTCGAGATCTCAGCGACGACGGCCCAGTCAACCTGCGGCACTCGCTCCAGCGTTCCGATGACTTCGCGACCCCGGAAGCTGATGTACTCCGGTGCCGTGCCGGTCTGATTCATGAGCAGCCCAAGAGTTGTCGGCGGCACCTGCGTCCTTATCAGCAGCGGCGAAATCCCGCTCGAGCTGGCGATGAGAGATCCGTTCGTGCTCATCACGTAGATCGCGCCAGCGGTGTCAGGCGAGAACGAGCGCAGCAGCTCCTGCACTGGAGTGAGATTGAGCTCGGCGGCGAACGCGCCGAGCAGTTGGCCCCCGGCGCGTCTCACGGGAACGGCGACGAGCAGCTTCCCGTTTCCCGTTTTGGTGTCCCAGTAGGGGCTGCCCACGAACTGGCTTTCGGCTCTGAGCGTCGTGAGCCAGTCGGCAGGGAGGTCCACTGGGCTGACCGCGGAGTCACTCGTAGCCAGCACGCGTCCTTCGAGGTCCAGAACCATGAGCTGGCCGTAGACGCTGAACCGCTCGTTTAGCGAGACGAGGTAGTCGCGCAGCCGGCTCTGAGCCGGCGAGCTCGTCTGCCCACGAGCAGCGCTCTCGAGATGGTTCGCGACCTCTTCGGAACCGGCAAATACGCGGAGATCGTAAAGTCGCTCCTTGAGCCAGACGCTTACCGCGCGCGCCGTCTGCGCGCTCTCGGAGAGGAGATTCTGTCTGATCTTCTCCTCGAGCGCGCGCCGGTTCTGCGCGTAGGCAATCGCCAGCGTGGCGCCGGTCGGGACCAGCATTGCCACGACAGCGAACACGATGATTCTGTTGCGGATGCTGTCGAGCCGCGGAAAACCGGAGAGCCTGGCGCGCGACCGGGGTGTGGTCAGCTCCACGAAGCGATACCTGGGTCGATGAAAGACATCGCCCGCGACAGGGATTTCGGTGACGAAACGGTGACTGACAAGCGTGAAAAGGTGCAGCCGTCAGGCGTGCCGCCGCAATGGTGCTGGCGAATGCTTCCAGCGCGGTGAGCGGCTCGCGCAGCTTAACCGTCAATGAACACGAAAGTCTTCGAAGCGGCTGACGCGATTAATTCTTCGCCAGCTCGGTTATCAGTCGTTCCTGTGCCGACGACGATCCCTCGCCCCGACTGAGATACTCGCCGCTGGATTCGAGCTCCCAGGCGCGCGAATCCCTCAGATAGATCTCCAGCGTGTGATCCAGCAGCGCGCGGTTGGCGGAGTCATCGACCGGGACGAGAAGCTCGACACGTCGCCGAAGATTGCGTGGGCGCAGGTCCGAGGATCCGATTAGATGGACTGGAGCTCCCCCGTTCTCGAACCGGTAGATGCGGGAATGC
This sequence comes from uncultured Gemmatimonadaceae bacterium, assembly GCA_964391175.1. Taxonomy (GTDB): domain Bacteria; phylum Gemmatimonadota; class Gemmatimonadetes; order Gemmatimonadales; family Gemmatimonadaceae; genus UBA4720. The sequence goes on from CAYMKQ010000046.1 coordinate 11,406, forward strand.
TCCAGAAACCGGCCGACCACCGAGATGACGCGGATGCGCTCCGACAAGCCCGTAACTCCCGGTCGCAGGGTGCATATCCCGCGCACGATCAGATCGATCTCGACGCCATCGGACGACGCCCGGTAAAGCGCGCGCACGATCTCAGGATCGGAAAGCCCGTTCAACTTCGCGGTTATGCGCGCGGCCCTTCCCGAGCGTGCGTGATCAGCCTCTCGTTCGATGTGCTCGAGAAGCGCAGGAAGCAGTTGATGCGGAGCAACCAAAGCGCCGCGCGACAGCCCCTGTGGAGGACGTGATGATCCCGTCAGCTCATTGAACAGGTCAGCTATATCAGCGCCGAGATCTTCGCGAGCCGAGAAAAGGCTGAGGTCGGTGTACTGGAGGGCCGACCGGGCGTTGTAGTTGCCGGTTCCGACGTGAACGTAGCGGCGGAGCTTGCCCTCTTCACGCCGTACGACGAGCGTGACCTTCGAGTGATTCTTGAGACCCACCAGGCCGTACACGACATTCGCGCCCGCGCGCTCGAGTGCGTGGGCCCAGGTCACGTTGTGATCCTCGTCGAACCGCGCCTTCAGCTCCAGAAAGACGGCCACACGCTTTCCGTTCCGCGCGGCCTGGAGAAGCGCGTCGACGATTGGTGAAGACGGGCCCACTCGGTACAGCGTCATCTTGATCGCCGTCACATCGGGATCTTCGGACGCTTCACGAACGAAGCGGAGGACGGTCTGCGCGAACGATGCGAATGGATGATGAAAGAGGAGATCCCGCCCGCGCATCTCCGCGAACAGCGAGGTATCACTCGAAACGGGATCCCCCGCAGTAAAGGGCTCGTAGCACAGGCCCGTCGCTGACGGAAGCGTGAGCTCACCCAGACAGCGCAGATCGAGCAAGGCACCTGCTTCCTCAAACTCTTCCGTCCGCATCTCGGCCCCGTCCGCGTGAATCTCTCCGCAGAGGCTATGGCGCACGAGGTCGCGAACGAACGCGGGCATGTCGCGCTCCACCTCGACCCGTATCGCGGGATTGAGAGCACGGCGGCCGGTCGCGTGGGCGACCGCTTCCAGCAGATCATCGGCAGCAGATTCATCCAGGGCGAGGTCGCCAGCTCTGGTCACGCGAAACAGATACGCGCCGTCTGCTCTTGCATTCGGATAGAGCAAATCGAGACTGGCCCTTACAACCTGCTCGAGCGGGATAACCGAGAATGAGCGGCCGGACACCGGCATGAATCGAAGGGAGTCAGTGGGAAGCTCGAGCTCCGCCAGATGAGGCCGGTCGCCTTCGTGACCCCGGAAGACGACCGCCAGAGAAAGCGCGAGGTGCGGCAGATACGGCATCGGATGGCCCGGGCTCAGCGTCATTGCCAAGGGCGTCAGCGCTGGTAGAATCTCGTCGCGGCAGCGCGCACGGAGCTCCTCCTGTTCCGCTCTGTCGAGCTGACTCCACTCCAGGATGTGAAATCCGATCTCATGAAGCTTGCGCCGGCATTCCTGGTAACAGGCGGCTTGGCGCTTTGTTATCTCGCTCACACGCGACAGGATCTTCTCGAGCTGCTCGCTCCGCGTCATGCCGTCGCCTGCCTGCTCGTCGGACTCCTCGCGGCCCGCAGCTCTGAGTCCAGTCATACGGACCATGAAGAATTCGTCGAGATTGGCGCTGACTATACCGAGGAATCGCAGCCGTTCCTGCAATGGCGCCGTCGGGTTCTCAGCCAGTGCCAGCACTCGCAGCTGAAATGCAAGGAGACTGAGCTCAGGATTCAGGAATGCGGCAAGATCGGTTTCGGTCTCGTCTGTATTCGGAATCCGGTGCACGGAGTCCGATCCCGGGTCCCGTGAATCGGGCTGGCCGCGGCGCGCCCATTTGATAAGCAGCTCCCCTCGTTCTGCTGCGGGAAACGCGAGCGGTCGGAGATCGTGCTCTTCCTCCAGCGCGTGAGCAAGCCGGTGGAGTCTTTCGATCTGGCCTCGCCGCGCGTGTCCGCAGAAGCGATAGAACGTTCGCGAGAGCCCATCCCGGCTGATCGTCACCTGATCGTAGTGCAGCTCGATCCGCGGGCGGCGAAGCCAGTCGGGATCCGCCTTGCGCGTCAGCCGATCGACTACGAGCTCGGTTCTGGGAACGAGGAGTGCGAGATCTGCGAGTGCGGCGAGCCGTCTGCCGGCAGGCGTGTCCTCGCGAAGCGCCGCCGGGATCTCAACGCCGCGCACCACGCTGTCGACTCGAACCTCATCGTGCTCAGAGGACGCACTGATGCGGATAGAGAGTGTTCGCGCACCTCCACCCGCCAGTCTGATGAGGCACACGACGCCCCGTCTGCGAAGCGAATCGTCCGAAGTGTCGAGGTATATGTCCCGGTGAAAGGAGCGGCGGGGAGAGCTCGCGTCGATTCCCAGCGGCATTGCCGTGCGAGCGAGATTCTCGACAGCCGCTAACGATCCAAGCTCGTACTGAAATGAGCGCGAGACGTCAGACTGCCCGCCCGACATGTCAGGGCCGGGCAATACACGCTTCGAGGATTTCGCGCCGAGCCGATCGTGAGTCGTTGATCGTGCGATAAAACTCGTCGAAGTACTGCAGCGTCTCTCTCGCAACGCGGCGATCGAGGAGCTTCCCGACCTGGTCGCCATACAGGGCATAGATCTGAGGCTTCTTTTCATTGAAGAGCGCGAACACCCTTGGGAAAGCATCACCCTCGGTGCAATAGCCCCGGAACAGGCGGTCTCGGACGCGAGTGACTGAGAGCGTTGGATCAACGGTGGCGTAAGACGCGTTCACGGCGCCGGAGAAGTCAAAATCGTACGCGAGGGGAAGCATGGTGCCATCGGGTTGCGCCAGCAGCTCCATGTTGTGGAGCCCGTTGGTCGAAAAGTCAGTGTTCCCGATCAGGTATTGGAAGACTCCGACCAGAGCGTCGTGGAAGGCATCGAGATCTCCGGGCAGTGCTCCTTTTTGCTCCAGAATCCTTCCACCGAGGCGTGCCGCGATCGCATTAGGCTCCTCGAGAAGGATGGCGTACCGCGTTGCCTCGATCTTTCCTCTCGCGCTGTCGGTGTAAGCCACCCGGAGCACCCTGACCTTGTGACTCACGGGAGTCAGTAGCTGGTAGATCCGGTATAACTGAAGCTCCTGCAACACGTACTGCTCGTAGGTGTCGTTGTTGCGGCAATAGCTCACGAGCTTTGGCTTGTCGAGTCCCTGAAAGACGGTCTCCTTTGCCCGTTCGCCGCTGAAGTTGAGACGCAGCGGAGGGAACTCGCAGGTCTTGAGACGCCATATTCCGCGCGTCCGCATTCTGAGAGGGACGGTTACCGCTTTCGGCTCAGCGCTCGTGTACGAAAGAGTCGCGAAACGCCATGGAGGGTTCGCGCGTTTGTCGCCACGCAGCTTTCCGAGGTTGGCGGTGAGCGTGACTGCGAGCGGATCCTCGGAGTCGAAAAACGTTGGCGGCGGTGGCTTGGGCTTGTCGGGCTCCTGCGCGCGTGCGGGTTCCGCGAGCAACCCGCTCGCGGCGAACAGGACCGCGACGCTCGCGAGGGAATGCGCCCTCGAACTGCGACTCATCGCCCTGGTCGAGTTGATCATGCTATGCGAGCTCCGCCTCGATCAGCGCTGAACCGCATGCCGCCCTTACCAACGCGAGAAGATCGTCAGGTGTTGTCTCCTTCTTGAGCTTCGCGGAATACTCGACAACCTCGGACCCGTCGGCGGCCGGGACCACCCGAATGAATCTCCAGCGGCGGACATGATCGTCGAGCCGCGGCTCGATGATCCGTCGCAACGCCGTAACGTCACGTGTTCGAATGCGGACTCTGGTTTCCGATGGGGCTTCGCCGGGGTCGGTTTGCTTCTCATGCGCGCGGTGCCAGGCACGCTCCGCGACGCCTTCCAGCTGCTCCCGTGTCATGTCGCGAAATACCTCCTGATCGATGCGCGCCACGAAGGTGCCGGTGCGAGCGAGCTGTCTTGCTCTCTTGAGTCTCTGCTCCGCCAGTCTACCTTCGAGCGCGACGGGTGTATGTGCGAAATCAGTATACCACAGAGTCAGGACTGTGATGTTGAAGAGCACCGAGATTACAGCCGCGACGGGAACGTTCACCGCGGCGGCAAGTCCTATCGCCGTTGCAAGGAAAACGTAAACCGCATCCTTGCTGTCCTCGAGCGTATTGCGGAAGCGCACCGCCGCGACGATACCGGCGAGACTGAACGCGAGCGGGAGACTGTCCTTCACGAGCACCACGATTCCGGAGACTACCAGCGGTAGAACGATGAGCAGGTGGACCACTGATTGTTGATATCCACGCTTGGCGCGCGTGAGAACGTAAATCCAGGCAACGGGAATGGAAAGCAGAAGGGTGGAAACCATCGCCACTGCGACTATGAAGGCGAGCCCGTTGTCCGCCGCGTCCGCGGAAATCCCACGCGGTGTGCCGATGATCGGCGCCGAGCCGAAGAGCAACTCGAGCGATGGCTGCGGGAGAGCTCTGGAGCGGGGCAGGGCGTCTCGCGCGACCCACGTGACGGCGAAGAGGAGGGCGTAATAAACCAGGACCCTGACGAGAATTCTCGTCACAGGCCTCGTCTGCGCGCGAGGAGCGTCGGTCGCCATGGAAGGGTGTCTCCGGAGGAGCCGCGCTAATATCATCCCACCTC
>CAYMKQ010000047.1:0-15681 GCA_964391175.1 uncultured Gemmatimonadaceae bacterium
ACGCTTCAGATCAGTGTGACCGATGGCGTGGCGCGAGTCAGCAAGCGTGTCACCCTCCGCGCGCGCGACATTAGCGCGGCAGATGCCTTCAAGGCTTTGTTGAGTGGCACCGGGGTCCAGATGACGGTGGCGCCGGACGGTCAGGTGCTCTTTGCCGTATCGCGAGCCCAATCGGCACCTCAGGTCGGCAGAGTGAGCGGAAGGGTGACGGACTCAGCCACTACGCAACCTATCGCGGGCGCCACGGCCACCATTGAGAACGAGACCACGAGGCTCTCCGTCCGAACGAACGACAACGGACAATACACGATCATCGCGCCCGTAGGAACATTCAGGCTGACGGTGCGCGCACTCGGCTATGCGCCGGGTAGCCGGACGGTAACCATCGTCGATGCCGAAATCGTGACGGCGGACTTCAGTGTGTCCGCGGTTCCGCACCGGCTACAAGAGATTGTCACGACGGGCGCCGGGGATCGCATGCGGCTCGAGGTCGGGAACTCGATTGGGACGATCGACGCGAGTGCGATCGTTCCAACAACGCCCATCCGGAATCTGAGCGATCTCCTGAGGGGACGCGTGGCGGGGATGCAGGTCCTCACTTCGGCGGGGACGGTCGGGTCCGGCTCCCGGGTTCGCATTCGCGGCGTCTCCAGCATCCTGACCAACGCGGACCCGATTGTCATTGTCGATGGCATCCGTATCGAGGCCGCTTTCAGCCAGTCGCAGGTCGTTCCAAGCCATTCTGGTGTGCCCGGTTTTATTGTTGCGCCCGGTGTCAATCAGGTCACGCAATCGGGGCCAGCGACGTCCCGGCTCAATGATATCGATCCTGAGAGCATCGAATCGATCGACATACTGAAGGGTCCTGCCGCGTCTACGCTGTATGGCAGTGAGGCGGCGAATGGCGTCATCGTGATCAAGACGAAACGCGGGCGCGCGGGACCCACGCGCTGGTCGTTCTCGACGGAACACGGCACCAGCCGCATGAAAGCCGAGTTCCTCGAGGCCTGGCGCGGATGGGGGACGAACGTCGCGCAACCGAACTCAACGCATTGCCGCCCGCAGGTCGAGGTGATCCAGGGGATATGCGTGCTGGATAGCGTCACGCATTTCAATCCGCTGAACCACCCGGGAACGACTACCCTGGGGACAGGCCGGGTCAGTCACTACGGCGGGCAAGTATCAGGAGGAAGCGAGCAGCTCCAGTACTTTCTGAGCGCGTCATACAAGGATCAACTCGGATTGCTAAAGCTTCCGGACGAGGACGCGGCGGCGATACTCGAAGCCCGCAACGGGGATCCGTTGCCCGATTGGTTCAAGCGTCCCAATGTGCTGAAGGCTCTGCACGTGGCCGGGAACGTCACCGCGAAGCTAGGACCAAAGGCCGACATTTCGTTTTCCACGAACGTGACACGCCAATACCATCGGGATGCCCCGCAGGGTTCGGGTGGATTCGTCTGGATGTCATACATCGGACCGGGGTACCGGGATTCCCTCAATCGCGGTTGGGGCCCGGTCAATCCTTCCCAATCCTACGCCGGCCGCCGTTCCGACGAGGTGCACCGCGGGTACGGCGGACTGAGTGGCAACTGGCGCCCGACCGAATACTTCTCGGCGCGGGGAACTGTCGGGGCGGATTATACGGTGCGGAGCGACCAACTCCTGTGGCGCGCCAACGAGATCCCCGGTGTCAGCTCAGGGACCGGCAGCAGGAGTCGCAATGATGCCAAGACCCTCGTGCGCGCTCTCGACCTGGGTGCCAGCCTGGAGCTGCCGGTGGGGCGAGGCTTGCGCACGCGGTCGACTGCCGGCGGCCAGTACACTCGTCAGGATGTCGAGGGTGTCAGTGTGACCTCGAGCGGCATTGGCCCCGGTTCAGAGATCGTGAACGACGGAATCAACCAGGACATGCGCGAGTTCTTCGGGGCGGCGGCGACCGCGGGGTGGTACTTCCAGCAGACCGCCATGCTGAACGAGCGCTTGTTCCTTACGGCCGCTGTACGTGGCGACGCAGGCAGTGCGTTCGGAGAGGCGGCCAAAACGGTGTTGTATCCGAAGTGGAATGCGTCGTGGCTCGTCTCGGAAGAGCCGTTCTTTCCATGGACCAGTCTCCTGAACAGTGTGCGCTTGCGCGCCGCCTTCGGGCATGCCGGCGTCCAGCCTGGAAATGACGTCCGCTTCCGTTCGTTTAGAGCTTCATCGGGGTTTGTCAACGGCGTACCCGTGCCCGGCATTGCCGTCAGGGCCGTCGGCAATCTGGCGCTGCGTCCCGAGCGGTCAATCGAGCTCGAAGGCGGTTTCGACATTGGATTCCTGGGGGACCGCGTCACGCTCGACCTGACGATGTACCGAAAGCTGACCAACGACGCGCTCGTTACACGCACCCTCCCGCCATCACTCGGCATCACGAGCCGGCAGGAGAACGTGGGGAAGGTGGAGAATCGAGGGATGGAGATCTCCTCGACGATACGTCCCCTGATCACGCCAACGCTGGACTGGTCGATATCCCTCGAGTTTTCCCAGAACTCGAACAAGCTCCTGGAGCTCGCTCCGGGCTCCATGCCATTTGAAGCATCGGCACAGAACAGATATGTCGCCGGGTATCCTCTCAATGGGTGGTGGCAGCGCGCGCTGCTGGGGTACGCCGATGTCAACGGCGATGGCTACATAGACCCCCGCTCGGAGATCAGGATGTCCGACAGTGCGGTCTACATAGGACAGCCATTCCCGAAGGGAGCCTTTGCCTTCTACAACAACCTGTCTTTCCTGTCGGGGGCAGTAACTGTCAGCACGGGGTTCAACTACGTCCACGGGCTGACCCAATACAACGCGGTGCGCGGGAACCAATGCCAAGCCGGCCGCTGCCGCGCGGTGGTCGATCCGACCACGAGCCTGGCAGACCAGGCGGCAGTCGCCTCACAATTCGGTGACTTCCGCGGTCCTCCATTCGAAACGGTGTCGTGGCTCCGGTGGGACACCTTCTCAGTGACAGCCAGGCTGCCGCAATCCATGAGACGCTGGGTCCGTGCCGAGAATACGACGGTCTCGATCATGGGCAGGAACCTGCGCACGTGGAGCCGCTACCAGGGTGCGGACCCGGAAGTAAACAACAGCGTCGTCAGGAACGACATGGGCGATCAGGGCGGCGTCCCGCAGCCGCAAGAATGGTCCATTCGCCTCAACCTCGGATACTAGGCAACCAAATGCTTCCTTTACACAAATGCGGCCCGCTACGGACGCGAAGCATGCGTGGAATCATCGCGGCAGCCGTTGTGAATACGCTCATGGCCTGCTCGATCACGGATATCCCCGACCCGTCCACGATCATAAATCCAGATGTGACCAGAAACCAGGATGGAGCGGTTGGCCTGTATCGGGAATCCGTCACCAGCTTTGCGCTCGTATTCGGCGGGGGTAACGTCGGCCAGGCGGGAACGGCGTTCGCGCTGGCGGACGGCCTCGCGAGTGATCAGTATTCCGCCATTTTCCCGTGGTGGGGAATGCCCACGGCGTTCACCCTCCGTTACATCAGCCCCGAGCTGATCACCAGTGTCGGGGTGCCCGATGCCGTGCAGCCGTACCTGGACCTTCATCTGACCCGGCTGCACATCGATCAAGCCATCGGCGCGCTTCGTGAGTTTGGAGTCACGACGCCTCCATCGCTGATTGGAGAGCTGTTCGCGCTGAAAGGGTTTCTGTACCTCATGTTCGGCGAGATGTATTGCTCCGGAGTGCCGTTCAGCGAGGCGATCTACAACGGAGATATCGTGATCGGCGCGCCGCTGACGACTGTGGAGATGTTCGAGCGCGCCATCGCGCAGTTCGACACGGCGCTGGCGGTCACGACGGATAGCATTCGGGTTCGGCAGCTGGCGCATGTCGGCAAGGCGCGCGCACTGCTCAACCTCGGCCAGTTCCCGGCGGCGGGGGCGGCCGCGAGCCAGGCGACTGTGCCGACGACATTTGTGAACAACATGACGTATTCGGCGGAGGACTTCCCCAACTATCAGGGCTACGCGACAGGCCCATTCGTCTTCGTAGCCGACACGTACGTGCCCGAAAAGGCGGGCAGTAACGGGTTGGACTACGTGTCAGCCGGCGATACGGCCGGCGGGAGAACGCCGGATCCGCGTGTCCGATGGATCATGTCCGGCGGATTTCAGCCTCTCCCGATTCCGATGAAGTTCTCCACCGGGTCGGCCCCGGTAGTTCTCGCCAGCGGTGTCGAAGCTCGCCTTATCGAGGCGGAGGCGGCTCTGCGGGCAAACGACATCGGCGGCTGGGCCGGCATCCTCAACTCGCTGCGGCAGACTGCAATCACGCCGGCAATCCCGGCGCTGACGGCCGACTCGACCACGGCGGCGCCCGACACATTGCGGCAGAACGTCATGTTCCGCGAGCGCGCATTCTGGATGTTCGGAACGGGACACCGCCTCGGCGATCTGCGGCGGCTCGTTCGACAGTACCAGCGGACCCAGCAAACCGTTTTCCCAATCGGCCAGGCCCCACCCGGTTCGTTCTTCTATTCGGACCAGGCCAACTTCGCGCCGCCGCGGGCCGAACAGGACACCAACCCGAACTTCAATGGCTGCTTCAATCGTGATGCATAATACCGGGGGTTCCTCCATGCTACTCGTCAAGCGCCATCGCGCCCGTCCTGGTTCGTGCAAGCTGGGTCGGAGCACGTTCCTGCCGATCCTCGTTGTCGCCGCAATCGGCGCTTGCGGTGGTGATCAGGTCGTCGGCATCACGCGGCCGGATGTCACGACGATGCTCTGGTCGCTCACGGCCGATGCAGAAGCCGTAACCGTCGCGATAGGTGGAACGCAGCGGGTCGTCGCGACGCCACGAAACGTCGCGGGTGAGCCCATAACAGACCTGTCGGCGACGTTCCGATCCACCGACACCACGAGGGTGAAGGTGGACCAGACGGGCCTGATCAGCGGGGTGGCCGTTACCGCTGGTGTACCCGTCATCGCATCGCTGACGGTCGACCTGCTCACCGTTACGGATACGACGATGGTTGCGGTCACGGCGGACACCAGGACGTTCAGCTCGATCCAGCTCGCTCCGCTCGGCGGCACGCTGGTGACGACATTGGACGTCCATCCCTTTCAGGGCTCCCTGATAACGTACCGCGCCACGGACGACCTTGGGGCGGACATCACCGGTCTGGCGGTGACATTCAAGACGCTGGATCCGAGGATCGCGCTGGTATCCTCGTTCGGCACGTTCGCCTCCGTCCGCGGCGTGTCAGTCGGGACCGTCGATATCGTGGTGTCAAGCACCAGCTACGGTGTGACGAGGGCAGATACCGTCGCATACACCGTCGTGTATCCGAGGACGGCTACCGTCAACATGGTCAATTCCCCTGCGGGGACACCTTTGCAATTCAATCTGAATCTGGTCATTGTCGGCGTAAATGCGGTCGTGACGTGGAACAACCAGGCTTCAGCGGCCGCCGACACCGGGAACGTCACCTTCGACAACGGTGGCGAAAACGTTCAGGGTGGAAATATCCCCGTTCTTTTGCGAGGGACGTCACAGGCGCGGACCTTCCTGGCTGAGGGAACCTATGCCTATAGGAATACTTACAGCGGGATGACCGGAACGGTCATTGTCCGCAGGAATCCGTAATGGACTCCGACCAGTTGGGAAGTCTGGTGTCACTCACCCGCAGGGGATTCATCAAGAAAGCCTCGGTGGCTGCGGCCACCGCGACACTGGTGCCGGGCACATTGCGGGCGACAGCGGACCATGGTCACATGATTCATGTGCCATCATCCGGCGCCGGCGACTCCGATCTGCACGCGCTCGCCGCACGAGCCGTGGAAGCGGCTCGTGCAGCCGGAGCTGTATATGCCGACGTACGCCTCACGGTCACGCGTAGCCACTCCTTTTTTTCCGGATTTCCGAGCTCGGAGCAGGAGGTGCGTGGCATCGGCGTCCGCGCGCTGGTCAATGGGTACTGGGGTTTTCTGTCGAGTGCGACATGGAGCCCCGAGGAGGCCGCGCGGCTGGCCGTCGGAGCCGTGGCGCAGGCCAGGGCGCACGGGCGAGGAAAGACGAGGCCGGTCGACATGGGCCCGGCTCCGAGAGTGGTCAAGGGCGACTGGGTGATGCCCGTCAAACACGATCCATTCGACATCCCCATCGGGGAGAAAATGGACGTCATAAACGCCGCACCCGACTTTGCTAGAAGCTACAGAGCAGGAATCGCAGCCAATTCCAGCATGTCTTTCGTCCGGCAGATCAAGGTGTTCGCATCGAGCGAGGGCGCCTCCTGGTCGCAGACCACATATACGAGCGCCGCCGGCTTGGCGGTCTCCTACCCGAGCGAGTATCACGCAAGCCTTCCTGGTGGTGGCGCGGGCACTGACTTTCTCTCGCCGGCGGGACGCGGGTGGGAATACGTGTCGGCTCCCGGGCTCATCGACGCCATTCCGCGGTTGATAGAGGAAGCGGAGCAGTCGCGCCACACAGCACCGGTGGAGGTCGGGCGATACGACATCGTATTCAGCGCGCGGGCAATGGCTGCGCTCGTCGACTCCACGCTCGGCCCCGCCACCGAGCTGGACCGTGCGCTGGGCTATGAGGCCAACGCTCAGGGCACGAGCTATCTCAACGAGCCGCTCGAGATGCTCGGCAGCTACCAGATCGGTTCGCCTCTCTTGACGGTCAGCGGTGATCGCTCGACCCCGGGCGGCGCCGCAACGGTCAAATGGGACGACGAAGGCGTGGAGCCCGAGGAGTTCACGCTGATCCGGGATGGGATCCTGGTGGACTACCAGACGACGCGCGAGCAGGCGGCGTGGCTGGCGCCCTACTACCAGCGCGTGGGGCGCCCCGTACGGTCGCACGGCTGCGCCGGTGCCGGATCTGCGCTTCACGTGACGATGCAGCACTCACCCAACCTCGCGCTGATGCCCGGCACGCAGGACGTGAGCTTTGATGACATGGTGGCAGGGACGAAAAAGGGAATAGCCGTGTTGTCGCTCAACGCCAATATGGATCAGCAGTCGCTCAACGGTACGGGCCAGGGAGCCATGCGCGAGATCAAGGATGGCAAGCTCGGAAGGTTCATCCGTGGGGGAGCGCTCGTTTTTCGCGCGCCCGAGCTGTGGAAGAGCGTGGTGGCCATCGGGGGTCCGCGAACGTCGGCGTTGCAGGGTGAGTCACGGGGAAAGGGGGAGCCCCACCAGAACACGACACATAGCGTGGCGGGCGTGCCTGCCAAAGCGACGCAGGTGAGTGTCATCGATGTGATGCGCAAAGCATGAGCATCCTCATGAGACGATTTCCGCGTTCATTGTTCGATGCTCAGGCCGACAATCGCTTCCTCTCGAGCGAGGGGTGCCGCGAGCTGGGAAACCGCGTGTTCGCGATGGCGACTGGAGGCGGGACGACCCGTGTCTACGTCAACAGCCACTGGGCGGGGAATCTTCGCTGGGCCCGCAACACGGTAAGCACCGGCGGCGATACGCAGCAGTCGGAGATCGTCATTTCGCGGGAAATCCGAGGTACCGGAGGCCGGACCGAAACCAATACGGCTGACGACGCAATGCTGCGTGCCTGCGTCGAGCGGGCGGAGGCGCTCAGGCTCTTCTTCAGCCCTGAGAACCCGGACGATTACCCCGACACGCCACCGGTAGTGCATCCGCATGGACAGCCGAAGATCTGGTTCGACGGTACCATGGCGGTCGATGCCGCGGGGCGCACCGGCTCGGCCGAGGCTGTGACATCGGAAGCCGAGGCCGCACAGCTCCTCTCGGCAGGCTACGTCCGGTTGAGCGCTCATGGCGAAGCGGTGATCACCACGGATGGCTTGTTCCGGTATTACCCGTATACTACCGCGCAGTACAGCGTGACTGTGCGCGACCCGAAGGGGCTTGCCTCGGGATGGGCGGGTGTGGATTGGAACGACTGGGCCCGAGTCGACGTGAAGCATCTGGCCGACATTGCGCTCGACAAGTGCGTACGTTCACGCAACCCATCAGCCGTGGAGCCGGGGCGGTTTACGGCGATCCTCGAGCCGCAGGCCGTGTGTGACCTGGTCGCGCCGCTGGTGGACTTTGCACTGGAACGCACAACGGCCGAGTCGGGAAGGGGACCTTTCGCCGCCGGCAACGGTGACTCAAAGATCGGCCAGCGAGTGACGGATCCGCGCATCACTGTCAGCGCCGATCCCATGGATCCCGAGTGCGGCTTCGTCCCGTTCGACGGCAACGGCGAGCCATACCAGGCAGTGAGCTGGATCGAGGCTGGTGTGCTCAAAGAACTTTCGTACCCGAGGTTTTACGGGCTGCGACAGCTGGGGAAGGATGCCGCGCTGCCAAACAGGGGGGCGTTTCGTCTGAGCGGCGGGACGTCGACCGTCGAGGAGATGATCTCGAACACCAAGCGCGGGGTGTTGGTTACGCGCTTCAACAGTCCGGTGTTGATTGACTTTCCCAGCATGCTGATGAGCGGGAACACGCGCGATGGCCTCTGGCTCATCGAGAATGGCAAAGTCACCAGACCGATCAAGAACTTCCGCTACACCGAGTCACCGCTCTTTGCGCTGAACAGCATCGAGGCGCTCGGCGTGCCGCAGCGTGTCTTCCGGCCTGGAGCGCCGGCGGTGGTGCCGCCCATGATGGTGCGCGATTTCAGCTTTTCGGGATTGACCGATGCGGTTTGATTCCATGAGACATTCGTGGTGCATGAGGAACCGCGCGGCTCGACGGGTGGCAGCCGGCGTGGCGCTGATACCGATATCAGCGTGCATCCTGTCAGCGCAGCAACCGCCGGCGGCGCAAGCCGCCCAGCCCACGTCCGACCCATTCGTGCGCTATTCCACACCGGGCCAGTGTGAGCAGGCCGCGATCCGGCTCCACAGGTCATACTGGCGCGACAAGCGTCAGGATACGGTGGTGTACGCGCCCGCGACGGACAGCGTGCCGGGACCGGTGGTACAGGCCGCGCGAGCGTGTGCCGCGCGCTTCACGGTAGCGGGGGTTCAGGAGCGCGAGCTGCTCGATCTTGCCCAGCTGTACACGATTGCCAATCAGGACGACCTTGCCCAGGCGGCCATCGACCGGCTGCTGCGTGCGCAGGCCGCGTGGCCGGCGCGAGATCGGGGATGGACGCTGCACCTATTGAGCGCCAGTCTGCTCGACGCACAGCCCACGCGGACCGAGGCTGCACGCAAGTATCGGAGCCAGCTCGACGCGCTGGGGACTCCCGTGGCGATCTGGCGTCTGTTCGCGTACACGAAGCTCGCGAACCACCTGACATCGTTGAACGATCGCGCGGCTGCGATCGCCGCGGCCCGGACTGCGCTTGCCGCAAGCAAGCAGATGCATAGTAACGATCGGGTCGATTGGGTCTCCTTGATCGTGGGAGCATACGCGGCTCTGGCTGAACCGCTCGCTCTCGAACGGCCAGCTTCAGCCACGCTGGCGCTGTTCGACACGCTGAACACTGACTTGCTCCCTTTGCGGCCAGCAAGCTCACGGGAGCTTGCAGCGTTGAAGGGCGCCATCGAGACTGCGCGGGCGCCCTACACCTTGTACGGTACCATCGGACCCCCGCTCCGGGCTGCCCGGTGGTACAACACTCAGGGGGACAGCATCCGGCCTCGGCGTGGCAAGGTGTCGCTATTGGTATTCGCCCATCCGTCGGCACCCAACTACGCCATGTACGCGACCGTTCGCCGACTGCACGCAAAGTACGGCTCGGCCGGCCTGGACGTCGTCGTTCTGGCTTCGACGTACGGCTACTTCCGCAACCAGCCGATGAGCTCGCCGCTGAGCGAAGCCGACCGCGTCGGCCACTACTATGCCGAGTTCCTTCAGCTTCCCGCCGCGGTTGCCGTGGAGCAAACGCGTTTCTCCAACAGACCCAGCGACGGTCGCCGGATAAACGAGCAGGTGGCCAACAGCCAGAGCTACGGTCGTGGGGGGGATGGCGTCCTCGTCGACAAGCAAGGCAGGGTGCGCATGGTTGGAGTCGTGGCGCCAAGAAAGGAGCCGCTGTGGGACGCCATTATTGCAGAGACGGTGAAGTAATGCGGTCATTCGCCCTCATTGTCCCGCTTCTCTGCGCTGCGGTCCCGGCCAGCGCGGTCGCGCAGATCACGGCTTCCGACACCATAGCTATGGATCCAGCTATTCGGATGGGGACGCTTGCCAACGGTCTACGATATTACGTGCGGGCAAACGAGCAGCCGAAGAACAGAGCGGAGTTGCGGCTTGTGGTCCATGCCGGTTCGCTCCAGGAGGACGATGACCAGCGCGGGCTGGCGCACTTCGTTGAGCACATGGCGTTCAACGGCACGAAGAGCTTTCCAAAGAACAAGCTTGTAAGCTACCTGGAGTCGATCGGGATGCGCTTCGGGGCGGATCTGAATGCGTCCACGACCTTCGGGAATACGACCTACAGGCTCGAGGTACCGAGCGACGGCGGAGGGCACCTGGAGACCGGACTCCAGATACTGGAGGACTGGGCCCACAACATCGCCTTCGATTCTGTGGAGATCGAGGCCGAGCGTCCGGTAATTCTGGCCGAGCGGCGCAGGTCTCTGGGGGTGAGCCAGCGTCTGCAGGACAAGCAGATTCCGATTTTATTCAGCGGATCGCGATATGCCGATCGTCTTCCGATCGGAACTCCGGAAATAATCGGGACTGCCAGCCGCGACAAGCTGGTGCGCTTCTACCGCGACTGGTACCGGCCCGATCTCATGGCCGTCGTAGCGGTCGGTGACTTCGATCCGGCGGTGGTGGAGCGGATCATCCGTGAGAAGTTCACGAGGATTCCCAGGACAGCGGCCACGCGCCCGCGCGAGACCTACGAAGTTCCTCTGGGCAGTGGGACCATCGTTTCTGTGATCGCCGATCTGGAGCTCACAGGTACCAACGCCACGCTGCTCTTCAAGGGTGTTCCCACGCCGTCCAACAAAACCGTCGAGGGCTACCGTGCGTCGCTCGTGCGCGGCATTTACAATAGTATGCTGGGGCAACGACTGGGCGAGGCGGCACGCAGGCCGGACGCACCATTCCTCGGCGCGAGCTCAGGCTTTGGCAAGCTTGGCGAAGACGTCGGCGTTTATCAGCTTTCGGTGAGCGTCGCGAACAACGGCATCCCGCGCGGGATTCGTGGCGCTCTGGCGGAGGCCACTCGCGTCGCTCAGCAAGGCTTCACGCAACCCGAACTGGATCGCGCGCGGCAGGGATACCTACGCGGCCTCGAGCACGCCCAGACGGACAGCGCCCAAATCCGATCCAGCGCATTTGCGCAGGCACTCGTCGGCCACTTTCTCAATGAAGCTCCGGTCGCGACCCTCGACGCCGGCATCGCCATGGGACGGCGGATAACCCCGGGCATTACCTTGACCGATGTGAACGCCGAGGCCAGGTCCGCGACAGCCGTTGCGAGTCGCATCATCATCGTGACAATCCCCGAGAAAGCGGGGATCGTCAAGCCAACCGAAGCCGAGCTGCTGGCGCTGTTCGATACCACGGGAATGAAGCCGATCGAGCGCTACACCGAGGCAGCAATGACATCTTCGGTGCTCGGGAAGCTGCCTAGGCCGGGGCGCGTCGTATCAGCGGAGTATGACAGCGCGAGCGGCGTTACGATCTGGAAGCTCTCGAATGGAGCCCGAGTGCTGCTCAAGCCGACGGACTTCCGTGCGGACCAGATCCTCTTCGCCGGACACAGCCCCGGTGGTTACAACGTCGCTACCGATCCTGACTTTCTGAACGCACGCTTCGCGGGCAATCTCATGGGCGTGGGCGGATACGGAACTCTTCCTCTGACCGAGCTCCGGCGTGCGCTTACCGGAAAGCTGGTCGCTGTGACAACCGGGCTCAGTGGAATAGCCGAGACCGTGAGCGGGAACGCGTCGCCGAAGGACATCGACACAATGTTCCAGCTTCTTACTCTCATGTTCACCTCCCCCCGCTACGACAGCGCCGCGGTGGACGCTCAGATTGACCGGATGAAGGCCCAGCTTGCGAATCGCGATGCCAGTCCCTCCACGGCGTTTACCGACACCGTGAATCGCACCATGGCGCAGTACCATCCACGCGCTCCAATCGTGACGGCCTCGCTGCTCGACAGTGTGCAGCCGGCGCGCGCTTACGAGCTGTACCGCCAGCGATTCGCCAACGCGAGCGACTTCACCTTCCTGCTCGTCGGCTCGTTCTCGCTCGATTCGATCCGTCCGTTGGTGGAGCAGTACCTCGCCAGCCTGCCGGGAACGGGCAAGATCGACGTCGCCGTCGACCCCATCCGTCCGCCACCGGGTGTAGTGCACAAGGTAGTACGGGCAGGACGCGAGCATCAGGCCCGGACGCTGCTGGTCTTTCACGGATCATTTCCGAAGGAGTACCCCTACCAGGTCGAGCTGCACGCGCTCGAGCAGCTATTGCAGCTTCGCCTCACAGAGCGCATACGCGAGCAGCTCGCCGGCACGTACAGTGTGCAGGTGGGCAGGGAGGTGTTTCTGAAGCCTCGCTCAGAGTACTCTGTCAACATAAGCTTCGTTGCAGCGCCTGATCGCCTGAACGAGCTGGTGGCGGCGGTGCTGGCGGAGATCGAGAAGATCAAGCGGGAGGGCCCAACAACGGAAGAGTTGGGCAAAGTTACAGAGAGGAGAGTCCGCAGCTTGCAAGAGAACCGCCGCCGCAACGAGCTGTGGCTCAACCTTTTGACTTTTGATCGCAACAACTGGCGGCTGGCCGACATTGCAAACGATGCTGCATGGACTGCCCTAACGCGCAAACGGGTGGCCGACGCGGCCAAGCGGTATCTCGACACCAGCCGCTTCGCGCGGTTCGATCTCGTGCCCGAGTCTGCGACGGATTTGCATGGGGGAAAGGTGCCGCGCGCGAGGAGGCACCGTTAGATCACGGCCCGTTTTCCGAAGAAGTCGCTTGACGTGCGGGGCCCCGCGGCCCTATCGTGAGTCCATGGCGCCCCGCACGCGTTTTTACTTCGTCTCCTTTTACTATTACGGCTTTCCCTCGATGGGCCGTGGATGGAGACGTACGCGCGACTGAGCGGAGCCTGAAGCTCCCCGCATACGAAACCCGCCGCCGGCCCGTGGATCTCCACGGGCCTTTTGCTTTTCTGCCAGGACGTTCGTTCCCCTCCTCACTCGAGCGCATCGCGATGATCATCATCACACGACCGAACATTACCAACGGCGAGCTGGATCACCTGCGAGAACGCATCGAGGCCGCTGGCCTCCATACGCATCTCTCTCGCGGCGAGCACCGAACCATCATCGGCTGCATCGGCGACGAGACTCGGCTCACGGAGCTCCCGCTGCGCTCAATTCCCGGCGTCGAGTCGGTGATGCCGGTGCTCAAGCCGTACAAGCTCGCGTCGCGCGAGTTCGCCGTGAACCGTACGGTGGTGCGCGTGGGTGAGGACGCGTCGATCGGTGGAGGACAGCTCACCGTGATCGCCGGCCCCTGCTCGGTAGAGAACCGGGCGATGCTCAACGAGACCGCGGCGGGAGTTCGCGCGGCGGGGGCGACGATCCTGCGCGGTGGCGCGTTCAAGCCCCGATCTTCGCCCTACTCGTTCCAGGGACTCGGCCGCGAAGCGCTCAAGCTCCTGGTCGAGGCGAGGGCCGAGCACGGGTTGCCGGTCGTGACCGAGGTGCTGGACACACGCGACGTGGATCTCGTCGCCGAGCATTGCGACATGCTGCAGGTGGGCGCGCGCAACATGCAGAACTACGCGCTGCTCGCCGAGCTGGGTCGTGTTCGGCGTCCGGTGCTGCTCAAGCGCGGACTGTCGGCCACGATCAGCGAGCTGCTGATGGCTGCGGAATACATCATGGCGCACGGCAACCACAGCGTCGTGCTGTGCGAGCGCGGCATCCGCACCTTCGAGCGCGCCACGCGCAACACGCTCGACATCTCGGCCATTCCCGTCCTGCAGCGTGAGACGCACCTGCCCGTGATCGTGGATCCGAGTCATGCCGGCGGCGACGCGCGACTCGTCGCGCCGCTCGCCTTCGCCGCGATCGCGGCCGGCGCGGATGGATTGATCATCGAAGTGCATCCCAATCCGGAAAATGCACTCTCCGATGGCGACCAGTCGCTCGACATCGCATCGTTCGTCGCGCTCATGCAGCGCGTGCCCGCGTTCGCCGCGGCCGCGGGGAGATCTCTTGCACCTCGTGCGCTGACGGAAGTGGCACCTGCACTGAGAGGAGTCGCGGTCGCATGACCGGGCACGACGACGCCGGAGATCTGTTCGCCGCGCTTGCGCAGTCCCGGTCGGAGATCGAGGAGCTGGACCGGCGGCTCGTTGTGCTGCTGGCCGAACGAGTGGCGCTCGGACGGAAGACGGCGACACTCAAGCGAGCCGCGGGTCTTCCGATCCTCGATCCGCAGCGCGAAGCGGAGGTCATCCGGCGTGCGGTGACGACGGCGCGCGAGCACAATCTGCCGGTGGAGGCGGTGCGCGAGATGTTCTGGCAGGTGGTCGGTCTCTCGCGCCGAGTGCAGGAAGAGGCGCAATGAAGCCGATCGAACGGGTCGCGATCCTTGGGCTCGGACTCATTGGCGGATCGCTCGCGCGCGCGCTGGCGTCGCGCGACGTACGAGTCCTCGGCTACGACAGCGCGTCGGACTCACTCGATGCCGCCGAGGGTGAGGGGATCGTGCACGAGCGGCTCGACGCGCAGCTCAACGGCATCGAGACGGCGGGCGTCGTCGTCATCGCGCTGCCGGTGGATGCGACGCTCACCGCTCTGCGTCGTGTGGCTACCAAGCTCGGCCAGGCACGCCTCGTGATGGACGTCGCAAGCACCAAGCGAAGCATCGTCGCCGCGGCGGAGGCGGCCGGTCTCGGTGCGCACTTTGTCGGCGCGCATCCGCTCACCGGAAGTCATCGCTCCGGGTGGCGCGCGTCGCGTGCCACGCTGTTCGACGAGGCGCGCGTCTTTCTTTGCCCGACGTCCACGACGACGACGGATGCGCTGCAGCTCGCGGAGTCGTTCTGGCGGGGACTGCGCGCGGGTGTGGAAGTGCTCGACGCGCCGACGCACGACGAGCAGATGGCGTGGCGGAGTCATCTGCCGCATGTGCTCTCCACCGCGCTCGCGCTCACGCTGCGCGAAGCCGGCATTCAACGCTCTGCACTAGGTCCCGGCGGGCGGGACATGACGCGGCTGGCCGGTGGTGTGCCGTCGCTCTGGACGTCGATTGTGGAAGACAACGACGCCGCGTTGATCGCCGCGCTCGAAGCGTGCGAGCATCAGCTTCGCTTCCTGCGTGAAGCGCTGGAACGGCGCGACAGCCGCGCGACGCACGAGTTTCTCGCGACCGGCTGCGACTGGTTCGACGGCGCACCGATCGAGGCGCTCACGGGTCACACCGTGTGAGCGTATCGTAGCGGCATGTCGTTCAACTCTTCCGGCCCGGCGCTGCGCGTCACGGGCCTTTGAAAGTCATACGGCGATGTCGTCGCCGTTGACGGTCTGGATCTCACGGTCGGCGCCGGAGAATCCTTCGGCCTGCTCGGCCCGAATGGCGCGGGCAAGACGACGACGATCGAGATCTGCGAGGGGTCAATCTTCCTCGCCGATCAGAAGCTGCCGCTCGCGGTCCCTCGGGTGCGAGGCAGTGCTCGGCGAGAGGAGCTTGAGTTGCCGACCTACGAAGCGCTCGAGACTCCGCG